>NZ_JBJDNC010000008.1:0-185362 GCF_044900265.1 Pseudomonas sp. NPDC089406
AGGGGGCCGGATGATGGGAGCAGGGATTTTTTGGTGACTTTTTGATCCTTCAAAAAGTTACCCGCCGTAAGGGCGGAAAGGTGACGAAAAGCCGCTATCGTCAACGAATGCGCATGCATCTCCAAAAGCAATCACCATCAAATCCCGAACCCGAACCCGAACCCGAACCCGAACCCGAACCCGAACCCGAACCCAGAAACCCTTTCACCCTCCACCCATCAAAAACCCAGGAATCCGCCGCTCCAGATAATACCCAGGCCTACGCAAACTCCCCTCGACAAACCCCACATGCCCACCCCGCTCATGCAGCTCAAGCCGCGTCTGCGCCGCCAGCTCATCAGCGCCGGGCAAGCTATGCCCAAACACGAACGGATCATCGCTGGCCTGGATGATCAAGGTCGGCGTGCGATTGTCCCCCAGGTAATACCGGCTGGACGCCCGCCGATAATAATCATGGGCATCACGAAACCCGTTGAGCGGCGCGGTCACCTTGCCATCGAAGTCCCAGAACGTGCGCAGGTTGCGCAGTGGCCCCAGGCGCTCGATCTCGGCCAGGCGCTCATGGTGACCATGGGCAAGAAAATGCCGCTGCTTGCTCTGCACATAGGCCAGCATCTCGCGCATGAAATGCGCCTGGTAGACCCTGGAAAACCCCAGGCCGATGCGGTCGGCGCACTGGTCCAGGCGAAACGGCACCGAGACCGCCACCGCCGCTTCCAGCTGGCTCGCCGAGCCACTTTCGCCCAGGTACTTGAGCAGGATGTTGCCCCCCAGCGAGTAACCGACCGCATACAGCGGCGCCAGCGGGCGCTTGGCGCGCAGGTGGCGGATGGTTTCGGCCAGGTCTTCGCTGGCACCGGAATGGTAGCTGCGCGCCAGCAGGTTCGGCTCGCCCGAGCAGCCGCGCCAGTTCACCGCGACACTGGCCCAACCTTGGGTTTGCAGCGCCTGTTGCAAGCCTTTGACGTAGGGTGAGCTGGAAGAACCGGTCAGCCCGTGCAGTACCAGCACCAGCGGCGCGTCGGCCTGGTGCGGGCCATGCCAGTCGAGGTCGAGAAAATCTCCGTCGGCCAGCCACAGCCGCTCGCGCTCGCGTGCCAGCTCCGGCAGCTTGCGCCACAGCGGGCCCCACAGGGTTTGCAGGTGCGGGTTGGCAAGGCCGGTGGCCGGGCGAAAAGTGGCGGTGAGGCTGGGCATGCTGGGCGGCTCGTGATGTGCCTGCCTAGAGTGCCATGAAACACCGCCCCTGTACCTGCGCTATTGGTCGGGCATCGGCGCCAGTGCGGCTTGCGCGACGCTGGGCCCGGCGCTGACCAGCACCAGGCGGTTCAGGTCGAGGTTCGACAGGCTCAGTTCGCGCACCTGCCGTGGGCCGATCGCGGCCAGCCGCAGCAGGTAGGTATTCAGGTGATCGTCTGGCAGCCCCTGTTGGCCCTGCTCGGCGAGCAGCGCTGCCAGGCGGCCATTCTGGGCGATGTCGCGCACCAGCAGCCCAGCGATCTGCTGGCGGGCGTGACTCAGTTCTGCTTCGCTCGGCCCTTGGCGGATGAACGCCTCCAGGGTTTCGCGTACCAGTAGCTGAGAAGCTTCGACCTGGTCCGAGGCCACGTCCCACTGCACCACGAACAATGCACCGCCCTGTAACGGCCGCAGCCTGGCGTGCACGTCATAGGTCAACCCGTGGCGCTGGCGCAGCACCTGCATCAGGCGGCTCTCCGGCCCCACGCCCAGTACTTCGCAGGCGAGCATCAGGCTCAAGTATTCGGGAGCGTCGATGGGCACTGCGACAGGCAGCGCCAACGCGACTGTATTGCTCGCGCCGTCCTGCTCGATATGGACCTTGCCGGGCTGCGACAGGGGTAGCGCTGGCAACTGCGCCGCACGCCAGCGTTGTGGCAGGGCCTGGCTGAGTTGCTCGGTGATGGCCTGGGCCTGGCCTTGCGACAGGTCCCCCACCAGCACCATTTCCAGGTTGCTTGCGGCATAGGCCATGCGGTGGAACGCCATCAGATCATCACGGCCAGTGGCGGCGATACCCTCTGCGCTGGTGCCCTCGGGCAATCCGTAGGGGTGGCCTGCGAACAGGTGCCGGTAGATTTCATCGATCACCCGGGTGGAGGCCTGCGAGTGGCGGCTGGCTTGCTCGGCAAGCAGTTGGCCCTTGACCTTTTCCAGGGCCTCGGCGGGGAAGTCGGGGCGGGCGACCAGGTCGGTGAACAAGGCAATGGCCGGCTCGAGGATGCCTGGCTCGCTGAGGCTGCGCAGGGTCAATTGGGCGTAATCGAGGCGAACACGTTTGTCCACTACGGCCCCTAGCCGCTCAAGGCGATCGGCGTGTTCGTGGGCGCTCAACCCAGCGCTGCCTTCATCCAGGTTGTACAGGGTCAGCGCCGCGACGCCGCTGTGATGGGCATCCTGAACGCTACCGGCCCTGAAACGCAGGGTCAGGTCGACCATCGGCAAGCCGCGGGCCTCGACGAAACGCACCCGCGCGCCAGCGCTGGTTTGCCAGGACTGAACCTGGGTGTCGATGGGGGTTGGCGCATTCAGGTCCAGGCCTTGGGCGCTGAGCAGTCGGCTCGCCAGGTCCAGTGACGAGGGGGTGTGGTCAGTCATCGGGATTCTCCTGGCCATGCATCAAGGTGGTGGTCATGCGAGCTTCGTGCAGGTACTGCGCCGCTGCCTGGCGCACCTGCTCGGCAGTCACGGCTTGCAGGGCCTGGAGCTCGGTGCCCATCAAGGTGGGGTCGAGCCCGCTGGCAGCCCGCTGTCCGATGGCATGGGCCTGTTCGGCGATGTCGTCCTGGGCGAATACCTGCCTTGCCAGCAAGCGGGCCTTTGCCCGTGCGAGTTCATGCGCTTCGGGCGGGGTTTGCCCCAGTTCGGCGAGTGCGTCGAGGATGCGCTGCGTGACGGCGTCGGGGGTGGTGGCCTCGGCGTTGGTGAAGGCGTAGAAGCTGAGCAGGCTGTCGCCGCGCTTGAGCGGGTCATAGCGGCAACTCAAGGCCTGGAGCAGGTTTTCCTTGTGCAGCAGCTGTTGTTTCAGACGGGCGCTGGTGCCTTTCGCGAGCAAGTCAGGGATCAGGCTCAGGGCCGGGGCCATTTGCGGGTTGGCGGCAGTGGCTGCGCTGGGCACGTTGAAGCTCATCAGCAAGCCTTCGCGCAACCCGCGCTGGCGTATGGCCAGGCTGCGCCTGGAGAGCCCGGCGTCTGCCCTGGGGTGCTCGCTGGCGGGCAGTGGCTGGGTGGGGATGGTGGTGAAGTGGCGGCTGACCAGGGTTTGCAAGCGCTCCAGGCTCACGGCGCCGGCCACGGCGAGGGTCGCGTTGTTGGGGTGATACCAGTCCTGGTACCAGCTGCGGGCCGCTGCCGGGGTCAGGCGCTGCAGGTCGGCCAGGTGGCCGATGACAGGGTTGGCGTAGGGGCTTGAGCCATGGGCCAGGCTGTTATGTCGCTCCAGGGCAAGCGCTAGCGGGTAGTTGTCGACCTGGCTGCGTCGTTCGGCCATGACCACCTTGAGTTCGCGGTCGAATGGCGCTGCTTCGAGGGTGGCGCTGGCCATGGCGTCGGCCATGGCTTCCAGGGCGATTTCCAGGCGGTTGGCGGGCAGGGTGAGTGGGTAGACCGTGGCGTCATCGACGGTGAAGGCGTTCGGTGCGGCGCCGATACGGGTCATCAGCGCCGAGTACTCGCCGGGCGCAAGTTTGCTGCTGCCCTCGAACATCAGGTGTTCGAGCATGTGCGAAAGGCCAGTCTGGCCGTCGCGCTCGTGGCTGGCGCCTACGTGGTACCACAGCTGTGCACTGACCAGCGGGGCGCGATGGTCTTCGCGCAGGTAGACCTTCAGCCCGTTGGCCAGGGTGAAATGGTGCAGTGAAGCGGGTGGGGGGCTCATGACTGAAACGCTCCGGTGTGGGGAGCGGAGCAGTTTCAGTCGTGAGCGGGGCTGGCCCGTGGTAACTATCTACCGGGCTACCGAATGGCTGATCTCAGCCGCGTTGCCACAGGGCGTAGTGCACCTGGCCGGTCTTCTTCTCGCGGTGCAGGCGCCAGTTGCCGGGCATCGGCAGGGTGGACGGGGCAGCCTCGCTTTCGGTGTAGACCCACGCCAGCTCGCTCAGCCACTGGCCCTGCTCCAGCAGGTTGCAGGTGTCGGCCAGCAAGTCCTTGTGGAAGGGCGGGTCGAGAAACACCACATCGAACTGCTGCTTGGTCGGGCCTTGCAGGTAGCGCAGGGCGTCGGTTTGCAGAATCTGCCCGCGCGGGCAGCGCAGCAGTTCGAGGTTGTGCTTGAGGTTGGCGATGGCGGCCGGGTTGCTGTCCAGCGCCACGGCATTCTCGGCGCCGCGCGACAGCGCCTCGAGCACCAGCGCGCCGCTGCCGGTGAACGCGTCGAGCACCTGGGCGCCTTCGATGTAGGGCGCCAGCCAGTTGAACAGGGTTTCCCGCACGCGGTCCGGGGTGGGGCGCAGGCCTTCGCCTTCGGGCACCGCCAGGCGGCGGCTGCGCCACTCGCCGGCGATGATGCGCAGCTGGCCGGCCCCTTTGCTGGGGGCCGGGTTGGGGGTGGAGGGTCGTGCCATCAGTGCTCCGGTACACCGAGCGGCTGCTCGGCGGGTTTGTCAGTGGGGGCAGGCAGCGGCTTCTGCTCGACCTTGGGGCCGGCGGTGACGATCACCAGCTTGTCTGCCGCCAGGTGCTTGTTCATGGCGGCCTTGACCTGCTCGACGGTCAGCGCCTGGGACTGCTGCATGAAGTCTTCGAGCCAGGTCAGCGGCAGGTTGTAGAAGCCGATGGCGCCCAGTTGCCCGACGATGCTGGCGTTGCTGGCATTGGACAGCGGGAAGCTGCCGGCCAGCTCGCGCTTGGCGTCGGCCAGCTCCTGCTGCGTGGGGCCGGTTTTCAGGTAGTCGGCGAGGATGCTCTGGACCAGCTTGAGGGTGCCCTCGCTGAGCTCGGCACGGGTCTGCAGGTTGATCATGAACGGGCCGCGCACCTGCATCGGGCTGAACACCGAGTACACGCCATAGGTGAGGCCGCGCTTCTCGCGCACTTCGCTCATCAGCCGAGTGCCGAAGGCGCCACCGCCGAGGATCTGGTTGCCCAGCGACAGGGCGGCCCAGTCCGGGTCGTTACGGTCGATGCCCAGCTCGGCCAGCATCAGGTGGGTCTGCTTGCTGGGGAAGTCGATGTGGGTCACGCCCGGTTTCGGTTCGACCGGTTGCTCCGGCTTGGCCAGGGCCGGGCCCTTGGGCAGGCCGGCGGACACCTGTGCGGCGATGGCTTCGGCTTCGCTGCGGCTGAGGTCGCCGACCAGCGCGATTACCGTGTTGCCGGCGGTGTAGGCCTTGGCATGGAAGGCACGCAGTTGCTCCAGGGTGATGCCGGGAATGCTTTGTGCGTTGCCGTCGCTGGGGTGGGCGTAGGGGTGGCTGCCGTACAGGTTGGCGAACAGCGCCTTGCCGGCGATCTTGCCGGGCTGCTGCTTTTCATACTCGAAGCCGGCCAGCAGCTGGTTCTTGATGCGTTTGAGGGCATCTTCGGGGAAGCTCGGCTTGCCAACCACCTCGGTGAACAGCTTGAGCGCCGGTTCGCGCTTGTCGGCGGCACTGAGGCTGCGCAGCGAGGCCACGGCCATGTCGCGGTACGAGCCGTTGCCGAAGTCGGCGCCCAGGCCCTCGAAGCCTTCGGCGATGGCGGTGACGTCCTTGCCGGCCACACCCTCGTTGAGCATGGCGTTGGTCAGGGTGGCCAGGCCTGGCGTGGCACCGTCCTGGCTGCTGCCGGCGGCGAAGGTCAGGCGCAGGTCGAACATCGGCAGCTCGCGGGCTTCGACGAACAGTACCCGGGCGCCTTCGGCGGTGGTCCAGTGTTGAATGTTCAACTGGCGGCGGCTGGGGGCCTTGCCGTCCAGCTCGGCCAGCGACTGCAGCGAGTTGGCCGGGCGTGCGGCGCTTTGCGCCTGGCCGGTGCTTTCGGACTGGGCCGGGCGCGCCAGCAGCAGGGCGGTGCCTACCACTGCGGCGATGAGGGTCAGGCCGAACAGGGTGTAGCGGGGTGCGCTGCGATCACTCATGAGCGGACTCCTCGGGCAGTACGTGGGCAACGCTCAGGCGTTCGCGGGTGAAGTAGGTGCGGGCAGCGCTCTGGATGTCTTGCGGGGTGACGCGCTTGAGGTCGTCCAGTTCGCTGTCGATGAGTTTCCACGACAGGCCGACGGTCTCCAGCTGGCCGATGGTGGTGGCCTGGCTGCTGATGGAGTCGCGGTCGTAGACCAGGCCGGCGATCACCTGGGCGCGCACGCGCTCGAGCTCTTCGCTGGTCGGCGGGGTGTTCTTGAGCTCATCCAGCAGTTGCCAAACGCCTTTTTCGACGTCGGCGAGGGTCTTTTGCTTCTGCACGTTGGGGGTGGCGGAAATCAGGAACAGGCTGTCGCCGCGGGTGAAGGCGTTGTAGCTGGACGAAGCGCCGGCCACCAGCTCCTGGCCACGCTCCAGGCGTGCCGGCATGCGTGCGCTGTAGCCGCCGTCGAGCAGGGCCGAGATCAGCCGCAGGGCATTGACCGTGCGTGGGTCCTTGGCGGTGGCCATGGCCGGCACGTTGAAGCCGTAGATCAGGCTCGGCAGCTGGGTGCGCACGTGCAGGGTGAGCTGGCGCTGGCCGGGCTCGGCCAGCTCCAGCGGCAGCTTGCTCGGTGGCACGGCGCGTTTGGGGATGGGGCCGAAGTATTTCTGTGCGAGGGTTTTCACCTCGTCAGGGGTGACGTCACCCACCACCACTAGCGTTGCGTTGTTCGGTGCGTACCAGGATTCGTACCAATGGCGCAGTTCCTCGACTTTCATGCGCTCAAGGTCGGCCATCCAGCCGATGGTCGGGGTGTGGTAGCCGCTGGCCGGGTAGGCCATGGCGCGGAACAGCTCGAAGGCCTTGGCACCGGGCTGGTCGTCGGTGCGCAGGCGGCGCTCCTCCTTGATGACCTCGATTTCACGGCTGAACTCGTCGGCCGGCAGGCGCAGGCTGGCCAGGCGGTCGGCTTCCAGTTCGAAGGCCACCGGCAGGCGGTCGCGGGCCAGCACCTGGTAATAGGCGGTGTAGTCGTCGCTGGTGAAGGCGTTCTCTTCGGCGCCGAGGTCGCGCAGGATGCGTGAGGCTTCGCCCGGGCCAACCTTGGCGCTGCCCTTGAACATCATGTGCTCGAGGGCATGGGAGAGGCCGGTCTGGCCTGGTGTTTCGTAGCTGGACCCGACCTTGTACCAGATCTGCGAGACCACCACCGGGGCGCGGTGGTCCTCGCGCACGACTACTTTCAGGCCGTTGTCGAGGATGAATTCGTGGGTGGGTTGCACATCGGCGGCCAGGGCCGCAAGCGGCAGGCACAGCGTGCCGAGCAACAGGCCAGCGGCGCGGCGGGCTAGAGCATTCATACAGTGTTTAACCTGTTCGGCGGCCCGCTTGGGTTTAGCGTCGGCGGGCCAGGAGGTGCTAGGATACTGATCCGGTTGCCTGGCGACCATGCCTGCCGCCGTTCTGGCCCGCAGGCCCTTACGACAAAACGTTGCGCATGAACCAGCCGGATACAAAGTAGTCTGTTCTGCGTGAGTGAGAATTCCCGATGCGCCGCTGCTGGCCCATCGCTACCCTGAGATAGCCGTCTTCCATGTTTGGTTCCAACGACGACAAAAAAGCGCCGGCCGCGGCTGGCGAGAAGAAAGGCCTGTTCAGCTGGTTCCGCAAGAAGCCGGAACAAACAGTCGCCGAACAGCCACAAGCCCCCGAAGCACAGGCCCCGGAGCCGGTTGCGCCGCAGGTTGCCGTCGAGCCGTCCGCTCCGGTCGAGCCTGTTGCGCCGGTGGCCCAGGCGCCTGAGCCTGAATCTGAGCCTGAGCCGCCAGCACCCGAGCCTGTGGCGTCCACCCCAGAGCCTGCGCCAGCGCCCGAACCGGTCGCCTCCGAGCCGCTGCAGGCGCCGGTGGTCGAGCCTGTACCAGTTGCAGAGCCCGCAGTTGTCGCGCCTGCCGAGGTTGCGCCAGCCGAGGCCGCGCCAGCGCCGGTCAGCAATCTGGTGCTGCCAGTGGCCGAAGAGCCGGTTGCCCTGGTGCCGGACCTGGAGCCCAAGGCGCCGCCTGCCATCCCTGAGCGCCCGGCTGTCGAAGCCGTGGCCGCGCCAGAGCCTGTGCCCGCCCCCGTTGCGGTCGAGGCCGAAGTGGCACCTGTCGCCGCTGCGCCAGTGCCTGCCGAAGCCGCCAAGACCGGCTTCTTCGCCCGCCTCAAGCAGGGCCTTTCGAAAACCAGCGCCAGCATCGGCGAGGGCATGGCCAGCCTGTTCCTGGGCAAGAAGGCCATCGACGACGACCTGCTGGATGAAATCGAAACCCGCCTGCTGACCGCCGACGTGGGTGTCGAGGCCACTTCCGCCATCGTCCAGAACCTCACGCAGAAGGTCGCCCGCAAGCAGCTGGCCGACGCCGATGCGCTGTACAAGTCGCTGCAGGACGAGTTGGCCGCGCTGCTGCGCCCGGTCGAGCAGCCGTTGAAGATCGAGTCGCAAACCAAGCCCTACGTCATTCTGGTGGTCGGCGTGAACGGCGCCGGCAAGACCACCACCATCGGCAAGCTGGCCAAGAAGCTGCAGCTCGAAGGCAAGAAGGTCATGCTGGCTGCCGGCGACACCTTCCGCGCCGCAGCGGTTGAGCAGCTGCAGGTGTGGGGCGAGCGCAACCAGATCCCGGTGATCGCCCAGCACACCGGCGCCGACTCGGCCTCGGTGATCTTCGACGCCGTGCAGGCCGCCAAGGCGCGTAACGTCGATGTACTGATCGCCGACACCGCCGGGCGCCTGCACACCAAGGATAACCTGATGGAAGAGCTGAAAAAGGTCCGTCGGGTGATCGGCAAGCTCGACGCCGAGGCGCCCCACGAGGTGCTGCTGGTGCTCGATGCCGGCACCGGGCAGAACGCCATCAGCCAGGCCAAGTACTTCAACCAGAGCGTCGAGCTGACCGGCCTTGCCCTGACCAAACTCGACGGCACCGCCAAGGGCGGGGTGATCTTCGCCCTGGCCAAGCAGTTCAACATCCCGATCCGCTTCATTGGTGTGGGCGAGGGTATCGACGACCTGCGCACCTTCGAGGCCGATTCCTTCGTCAAGGCGCTGTTCGCCGAGCGAGAGCCTGCATGATCCGATTCGAACAGGTCGCCAAGCGCTACCCCAACGGCCACGTCGGCCTGCACGAGCTGAGCTTTCGGGCGCGCCGTGGCGAGTTCCTGTTCGTCACCGGCCACTCCGGCGCCGGCAAGAGCACCCTGCTGCGCCTGCTGCTGGCCATGGAGCGCCCGACCAGCGGCAAGCTGCTGTTGGCCGGGCAGGACCTGGGGCAGATCAGCAACGCGCAGATCCCGTTCCTGCGCCGGCAGATCGGCGTGGTGTTCCAGAACCACCAGCTGCTGTTCGACCGCACGGTGTTCAACAACATCGCCCTGCCGCTGCAGATTCTCGGGCTGTCCAAGGCCGAAATCGCCAAGCGCGTGGATTCGGCGCTGGAGCGTGTGTCGCTGAGCGACAAGGGCGAGCTGTTCCCGGCCGACTTGTCTACCGGTCAGCAGCAGCGGGTCGGCATTGCCCGCGCCATCGTCCACCAGCCGGCCCTGCTGCTGGCCGACGAACCCACCGGTAACCTCGACCCGCGCCTGGCAGCTGAAATCATGGGCGTGTTCGAGGATATCAACCGCCTGGGCACCACGGTTTTGATCGCCAGCCACGACCTGGCGCTGATCGCGCGCATGCGCCACCGCATGCTGACGCTGCAACGCGGCCGCTTGATCGGCGATGGGGAGGCCGGGCAATGAGCACCACACGTACACCAAAGGTTTCCGAGCGCGTTGCGCCCAAGGCCGCCGACCCGCAGCCTGCGAAGAAAAAACGCGGCGACCCTGACGACGACGGCCCGGACTTTCGCACCCTGCTGCACGCCTGGCTGGAAAGCCACCGCGCCAGCCTGGCCGACAGCTTGCGCCGCCTGGGCAAGCAGCCGATTGGCAGCTTTTTCACCTGCCTGGTGATGGCCGTGGCGCTGAGCATGCCCATGGGCCTGTCGCTGCTGCTGAAGAATGTCGAGAAGCTCGGTGGCTCGTGGCAGCGCGCGGCGCAGATTTCGCTGTACCTCAAGCTTGATGCCAGCAGCCGCGACGGCGAGGCCCTGCGCGACGAGATCAAGGGCATGGCCGGTGTGGCCGAGGCCCAGTACGTCAGCCGCGAGCAGGCGCTGGAGGAATTCCAGCAGCAGTCCGGGCTGGGCGAGGCGCTGCGCGAACTGCCGGACAACCCGTTGCCGGGCGTGGTGGTGGTGACCCCGACCGAGGTCGACAAGCCGGCCCTCGAAGCCCTGCGTCAGCGCCTGGCGGAGCTGCCACGGGTCGAGGCGGCGCAACTGGACCTGGTGTGGGTGGAGCGCCTGGCGGCCATCCTCAAGCTGGGCGACCGTTTTGTCTTCGGTCTGGCGGTGATGCTGATTTCTGCCTTGCTGTTGGTCATTGGTAACACCATTCGTCTACATATCGAGAACCGCCGGATCGAGATCGAAGTGATCAAGCTGGTGGGCGGCACCGACAGCTACGTGCGCCGGCCTTTCCTCTACATGGGGGCGCTGTACGGCCTGGGCGCCGGCGTACTGGCCTGGGGCATCCTGGCGTTCGGCCTGAATTGGCTTAACGACGCGGTGGTGGGGCTTTCCGGCCTGTACGGCAGTGATTTCTCGCTGGGTGGAGTGCCGGGCTCTGACGGACTTTCCCTCTTGATCGGCGCGGTATTGTTAGGGTATATCGGTGCATGGATCGCAGTGGCACGCCATCTCAACGAGCTTGCCCCGCGATAATGTTTGTTCGCCAGCATTGACTTTTTTTCATCCAGGAACTTGTTTCGCGGTTCCGGGTCTATGCTGGCAGTGCCCACAAGGCACGAGTCCAGTGAGTCGGAGGTACTTGAATGACCACTTCGTTGCAACCTGCCTATGCCCTGGTTCCCGGTGCAAACCTGGAAGCCTACGTGCACACGGTCAACAGCATACCCCTGCTGACGATCGAGCAGGAGCGTGATCTGGGCGAGCGTCTCTATTACGAGCAGGATGTTGAAGCCGCTCGGCAAATGGTGATGGCCCATCTGCGTTTTGTCGTACATATCGCCCGTAGCTACGCAGGCTACGGCCTGGCCCAGGCCGACCTGATCCAGGAAGGCAACGTCGGCCTGATGAAAGCGGTCAAGCGCTTCAACCCGGAAATGGGCGTGCGCCTGGTATCGTTCGCGGTGCACTGGATCAAGGCCGAGATCCACGAGTTCATCCTGCGCAACTGGCGCATCGTCAAGGTGGCTACCACCAAGGCCCAGCGCAAGTTGTTCTTCAACCTGCGCAGCCAGAAGAAGCGCCTGGCCTGGCTGAACAATGACGAAGTGCATCGTGTGGCCGAAAGCCTGGGCGTGGAGCCCCGCGAAGTGCGCGAGATGGAAAGCCGCCTGAGTGGCCATGACATGGCCTTCGACCCGGCCGCCGAGGCTGACGACGACAGCGCCTTCCAGTCGCCTGCGCACTACCTGGAAGACCACCGCTACGACCCGGCCCTGCAGCTTGAAGATGCCGACTGGAGCGACAACTCCACCAGCAACCTGCACGAAGCGCTGCAGGGGCTGGATGATCGCAGTCGCGACATCCTCTACCAGCGCTGGCTGGCCGAAGAAAAGGCCACCCTGCACGAGCTGGCCGAGAAGTACAGCGTATCTGCCGAGCGTATTCGCCAGCTCGAGAAGAACGCAATGAACAAGGTCAAGGCACTGATCGCCATCTGATCGGCCCTGGCCTCACGAAAAAGCCGCTGTTCTCGCAAGAGGCAGCGGCTTTTTCATTGGTCTTTCAGGTTTTCACGGCAGCGTGGGAGCGGGCTTGCCCCGCGATACTGGCGCAGCCGGTGCCATCCATCGCGGGGCAAGCCCGCTCCCACGTTGCGTTCCGGGCACAAAAATCATGGCCTGCGCGAAGCGTCCAGTTGCATCAGGTAGCTCGGCCCGCCCAGCTGGCTCATCTGCCGGCGGATCCACCCAGCGCGGCTGGCCACATAAGCGCTGGGGCGGCTGGCGCTCCACTTGATCGGGCTCGGCAGCACCGCAGCCAGTTGCGCGGCCTGTTGCCGGGTCAGGCGGCTGGCGTCCACGCCGAAGTGATAGCGCGCTGCGGCCTGGGCGCCGAATACACCCTTGCCCCACTCGGCGCTGTTCAAATACACCTCAAGGATGCGCTCCTTGGGCCAGAACAGCTCGATCAGCGCTGTGAACCAGGCCTCCAGCCCCTTGCGCAGCCAGCTGCGGCCAGACCACAGGAACAGGTTCTTCGCCACTTGTTGCGTAAGTGTGCTGGCGCCGCGGACCTTGCCGCCACGCTCGTTGTAGGCCAGCGCTGCCTGGATGGCCGGGATATCGAAACCCCAGTGGCTGGCGAATTTCTGGTCTTCGCCGGCGATCACCGCCACCTTGAGCTCATCGGAGATATTTTCCCAGGGCGTCCAGTCGCGCTGCAGGTCGATCGGCTGGCCACTGGTCCACGACTGCACCTTGCGCTCGACCATCAGCGCCGTGCCAGGCGGCGGCACCCAGCGCAGTACCAGGACCACGACGATGCTGCCGGCAGCGAACCAGAGCAGGGCGCGGGTGAGGCGACGCAGAATGGATGACAGCATGGTGATGGCTTGGCCCGACGGATGGAACGGGCCATTATACAGACCCCTTTCGAGGAGTCGTCCCATGCTTCGCAGCTTCCTGATGCTTGCCGCGTTCTTCGGCTTTACCGGTGTCGCCCTCGGGGCGTTCGCCGCCCATGGCTTGAAAAACCGCCTGACGGCCGATTACCTGGCGATCTTCCATACCGGCGTCACCTACCAGCTGGTGCATGCCCTGGCGATCTTCGGCGTGGCCGTGCTCGCCGCGCACCTGCCCGGCCGGCTGATGGGTTGGGCCGGCGGTTTGTTTGCCTTAGGCATAGTGCTGTTCTCCGGCAGCCTCTACCTGCTCACCCTCACCGGTGTGGGCAAGCTCGGCATCATCACCCCCATCGGTGGCCTGTGCTTCCTCGCCGGTTGGCTGTGCCTGGGGCTGGCCGCCTGGCGCCTGGGCTGACCGAGCGGTCCACAATCGCGACTAATGGCGTCAGCCGCCCTTGGGTTGCGGGGTGGATCGGGGCTAGAATGCGTGCCCCCAAAGAACAATGGTGGCCGTGCGCATGCGCATCCAATTGAACGGTGAGCCTTACGAACTGCCCGCAGGCGAGAGCGTCGCGGCGCTGCTGGGCCGGCTGGAGCTGGCCGGCCGCCGGGTGGCGGTGGAACTGAACCTGGACATCGTGCCGCGCAGCCAGCACGAAAGCACGCTGTTGAGCGAAGGCGACCAGGTCGAAGTGGTCCACGCCATCGGCGGCGGTTGAGCAATTACCCGGCGCTTCACCCGATAGCCCCGTAACCTTTGCAGAGGAACATCGATGAGCAACGTTCGCAGCGACAAGCCTTTCATCCTGGCCGGGCGCACTTTCCAGTCGCGCCTGCTGGTCGGCACCGGCAAATACCGTGACATGGAAGAAACCCGCCTGGCCACCGAAGCCTCGGGTTCCGAAATCGTCACCGTAGCTGTGCGCCGCACCAACCTGGGCCAGAATGCCGGCGAGCCGAACCTGCTCGATGTGCTGTCGCCCGACAAGTACACCATCCTGCCGAACACCGCCGGTTGCTATGACGCGGTCGAGGCGGTGCGTACCTGCCGCCTGGCCCGTGAGCTGCTCGAAGGGCACAAGTCCCACGAGACCCGCACCCTGGTGAAGCTGGAAGTGCTGGCCGATCAGAAAACCCTGTTCCCCAACGTGATCGAAACCCTCAAGGCTGCCGAAGTGCTGGTCAAGGAAGGTTTCGACGTGATGGTCTACACCAGCGATGACCCGATCATCGCCCGTCAGCTGGCCGAAGCAGGCTGCATCGCGGTCATGCCGCTGGCCGGCCTGATCGGTACCGGCCTGGGTATCTGCAACCCCTACAACCTGCAGATCATCCTCGAAGAATCGAAAGTGCCGGTGCTGGTCGATGCCGGCGTGGGTACCGCCTCCGACGCCACCATCGCCATGGAGATGGGCTGCGAGGCGGTGCTGATGAACTCGGCCATCGCCCACGCCCAGCAACCGGTGGTGATGGCCGAGGCCATGAAGCACGCCATTCTCGCTGGCCGCATGGCGTACCTCGCCGGGCGTATGCCGAAGAAACTCTATGCCAGCGCGTCCTCGCCGCTGGAAGGTCTGATCAAGTAAGAGCCCCCGATGACTGACTCGCAAGAAACGCCGATCACCGCCGAAGGCGAAGAGCGCCCGCACCGCCGCATCAAGAGCTTCGTGATGCGCGCCGGGCGCATGACCGAAGGCCAGCAACGTGGCCTGGACCAGGGCGGCCCGCAGTTCATCCTGCCGCTGGCCGACAGCCCGGTGGACTACGACCAGGTGTTCGGCCGTTCGGCGCCGCGCACCCTGGAGATCGGTTTCGGCATGGGCCACTCGCTGCTGGAAATGGCCGCGGCCTCGCCCGAGCTGGACTTTATCGGTGTGGAAGTGCACCGCCCGGGTGTCGGTGCACTGCTCAACGGTGTGCTGACGCAGGGCCTTACGAACCTGCGGGTGTATGACTGCGATGCCATCGAAGTGCTCAACCGCTGCGTGGCCGACAACAGCCTTGACCGGCTGATGCTGTTCTTCCCCGACCCATGGCACAAGGCGCGCCACCACAAGCGTCGCATCGTGCAGGCAGGTTTTGCTGAGCTTGTGCGCAGCAAGCTCAAGGTTGGCGGCGTGTTCCATATGGCCACCGACTGGGAGCCCTATGCCGAGTACATGCTCGAAGTGATGAGCGTGGCGCCGGGCTATCGCAACCAGGCCGCCGATGGCGCTTACGTGCCACGCCCTGAAGAGCGCCCGATCACCAAGTTCGAGCGTCGTGGCGAGCGCCTTGGGCATGGTGTGTGGGACCTGAAGTTCGAGAAGGTCGACTGAGGCGCCGACGCCCAGCGTCTTTTGCCCGGGCCTGCAAAACTGCAGGCGAAAAAAAACCGCCTGCGAAGGGCGGTTTTTTTATGCGGGCTTCGGGTTACGAATCCTCAGCCTGCGGAGTTTGGTTCCACTGGATACCATCCACAGACGAAATATTAGGGCTGCGTTCGAGCCGCGTCAATCGAGGAAATATCCGGCATTAAGTGTGACTGAGTCGGTAACAGCCTTGAGCGTTCCGCTGACCTATGATCACTCCGCTCTCGTGTGAGTATTTCCAGTGGCGGGCCGGGAACCGAATTCGTTCTGTTGTCTCGGCCCCTTCGACGCGGCCCACGAACCGCGCCGGTAGTCACTTCGAAGGGCCATCTACCTGGCCACTTCACTGGATATCATCCACACGATCTCCGAAGGTGTCGAAGTGCCGGTCAGACACTGGAAGACTGGCCCAGCCAACACGGAGGCCAAGGCTTATGAAGCGTTTGCTTGATACGCTGAGCCGCGTCTGGAAGCTCATCCGGGCCCTGATCCTTTTCAGGACGGTATGGGATTTTTTGCGCGATCACTTCGATGATGCCCGCTAAGGGTTGACCGGGTGAGAGGCCGCCCCGGCTAGCCGGGGCGGCCATTTAGTCAGCAGCTTCGACAAGGGCGCAAATAGCAAATGTTATGACCTGCCGCCAGGTTCGAAATGTGAGCCTCCTGTCCTGGGCGCTATGCCCGAACAAGTCAGGAGACCTTTCATGATCGCTACACGCCTGTTGCCCCTCATATTGATTTTCGCCACTGCCGCCACCTGCTTGAGCGTCAATGCGCAGGCATCTTCCGCTGCCACGGTGCAAAGCCTGGACCGCTCCGCCATCGCCCGCTACGACCGCACCTTGCGTGCAGCATCGGTACTCTTCGGGCCGGCAGAGGCCCAGCAGAGCACGGCATTTCTGATCGATAACGGCAACGATGCCGCACCGGCACTGTTGGTTGCCAGTGGCCATGCGGTGGATGAGCGGCCCGATATTGTCGCCGAGCAGCTTGCCGGCCGGGGGCACGTCACCTTCGAAGGTATCGACGGGGCGGCATTCAAGGTCGCGCATATTCGCTACACATCGCAGCGCGGTCTGGACTTTGCCGTGTTCGAGTTGCAACAGACCCAGGGCGCACTCAAGGCACTGGGGATCGTGCCCATGGTGCTGGCCGGGCGCAGAGCCCGCGCGGGCGATACGGTCACTGTGGAGGCGAGGGTGAGCGGTGTCGTTAATGGCAGCGCTCGATGGCCGACCCAGGACCTGGCGCGCATCGATTTGAAGACCGGGCGAGGCTTTTTGCAGCGGCATCTGCTACTGATGGAGGGCGCCTTGCTGCAGCCCGGCGATTCCGGCAGCCCGGTGCTGGAGCAGGCAACCGGCGCGGTCCTCGCTGTTGCCCACACCCGCAGCCCACGAGGAGGTGAAGCGTCGGACTTGAGCTTTTTGCCAGCTTGCCTGAACAACGGGTTGTTTGACGTCAATGCTGCCGACTGCGGCTTGAACCACGTATTCAATGTTGCGCTGGATGAAGATGACGACCGAATGATCTACAAGGCTGGCAGTAGTACGGCGCAGATCAGCCAGGTTCTGCATTCGACCACGACGCTGTACCAGACAAAACTCGCCCAGTGGCCGGACCAGTGCGAGCAGGCCGACGGCTATGGCCCGGTGCAAGTATCGGGGAGTCCGGTCAATGTGCCGATCGAGGGTCTCACTCTGGCACCGGCGAACCCGACCGTGCTCGCGTTGTGTGTCTGGGGGCGTGAAGCGCAAGGGCCGGAGCCTGCGAACCGCAATGCCCTTGCCCTGCCTGTCGTGGTGCACCCGAAAGGCCCGGCCACACAACCTGAGTTGAGCATCGACCCGCCCTACAAGGACTTGAAAGGCCGTAATGCCTATCTTGTAACCGTCGAGCCCGAGCAGGTGCTGTTCAAGCGGGTCGAGCTCAAGAGTGGGCCCTGGAACGCCATCGACTGTGGCGACGAGTCGGGTTACCGGGCGCTGGCTGGCTTAAGAAAGGTCGCGGTGACGGAGGATACCCGGCTGTGCGCGGTAGGTGTCGATTACGCCGGGCAGCGTTCGCAACCGCTGGAAATGAAGTTGTTGCCGTGACGCAAACCGGCAACTGATGAAAACCGCCCCGCAAGAGGCGGTTTTTCAATTGGCGATCAGCCGCGTCTGTCGGCCACCACGCCAATCAGTACCAGCACCACCAGCAGCACCGGCGCCAGTGCATAGTTGTTGAACTGCCCCAGCCCCCTGACCACCCACGGCGTTGCATAGATCAGCGCTGCGCCGCTGCCGATCATCACCAGCAGCGCCATGAACGGCACACGCAGGGCGCCGGCCAGGCCGCCCAGGCGCGCTTCTACCCAGCTTTTGATATCAGTGCCGAACAGCACCAGCAGGCAGCCCACCAGGGCCAGCGAGATCTCCGACAGGTTGCTGCGGCTCCAGCGGGAAACGGTCGAGAGCAGGTCAAGTACCAGGTCCATGGGTCATCCTTAATTCAAGAAATACTGAAGCAGGTCGTTGAGGAACAACTGGCCCCTGGGCGTTGCCGCCAGCCGATCCGGTTCGACCTGCAAAAGGCCTTTTTGTTCGGCCTCACGGCGTGCCTGGGCCAGCTGCGCCAGGGGCAGGCCGGTGCGCTGGGTGAACAGTTCGGCCTCCACGCCATCGGTAAGGCGCAGGGCGTTCATCAGGAACTCGAACGGCAGCTCGTCGGCCAGCAGCAGCTTTTCGCCGGCCTTGAACGGCTTGGCCGGGTTCAGGTAGTCCTTGGGCAGGCGGGTCTTCCAGGTGCGCAAGATACGCCCGTCCGGGAACGACAGCTTGCCGTGGGCGCCGGCACCGATGCCGATGAAGTCGCCAAAGCGCCAGTAGTTGAGGTTGTGGCGCGCCGCGCGGTCTTCTTGCGCGTAGGCCGACACCTCGTACTGGCGATAGCCGTGCTTGGCCATCAGCGCCTGGCCGGCTTCCTGGATATCCCAGAGGATATCGTCCTCTGGCAGTTCGGGGGGCTGGTTCCAGAATACGGTGTTGGGTTCGACGGTCAGTTGGTACCAGGACAGGTGCGTCGGCGCCAGGTCGATGGCGGTGCGCAGGTCACCCAGGGCGTCCTCGAGCGACTGGTCCGGCAAGCCGTGCATCAGGTCCATGTTGAAATTGTCGAAGCCCGCCGCACGCGCCATGTCGGCAGCGCGTATCGCTTCGTCACCGTTATGGATGCGCCCGAGCTTTTCCAGTTTGGCCGGTTGGAAGCTTTGCACGCCGATGGACAGTCGATTGATGCCGGTCTGCCGGTATGCCTTGAATTTCTCCTGCTCGAACGTGCCGGGGTTGGCTTCGAGAGTGATCTCGATGTCCGGAGCGAATGGTATGCGTTGCTCCACGCCCCGCAGCAGCCGGCCGAGGGCGTCGGCGCTGAACAGGCTGGGGGTACCGCCACCGAAGAAGATGGTGCTGATGGCTCGGCCCTGCACGGCGTGCATTTCCTGGTCGAGGTCAGCCAGCAGGGCGTCGATGTACTCGTTTTCAGGCAGCGCAGGCCCGGCCTGGTGCGAGTTGAAGTCGCAGTAGGGGCACTTGCGCACGCACCAGGGGATATGGATGTACAGCGACAGAGGCGGCAGCTCGGGAAGGATCAGCCCCGCCGGCTGTGGGGACGGCTTTACGGTCATGCCAGGCCCAGGCGTTGACGCAGCAGGGCCATGGCGCGGGCGCGGTGGCTGAGCTGGTTCTTGTCGACAGGGGCGAGGTCGGCACTGGAGCACTTGCGCTCCGGCACCCAGAACAGCGGGTCGTAGCCGAAACCATGCTCGCCGCTGGCCTCGAACAGGATGCTGCCGTACCACAGGCCTTCGCAGAGGATCGGCAGCGGATCGTCGGCGTGGCGCACCAGGGCCAGCACACAGACGAACTGCGCACCGCGCTGCTCCGGCGGCACGTCCTTCAGCGCTTCGAGCAGCTTGGCGTTGTTTGCCGCATCACCTTTGCCATCGGCGTAGCGTGCCGAATAGATGCCAGGGGCACCGCCCAGGAAGTCCACCGCCAGGCCCGAGTCGTCGGCCAGTGCAGGCAGGCCGGAAATACGCGCGGCGTTGCGCGCCTTGAGGATGGCGTTCTCGACGAACGACAAGCCGGTTTCTTCCGGCTCCACCTGGCTGAACTCGCCGATCGAGCGCAGCTGCACGGCCTCGCCGAGCATGGCCTGCAGTTCCTTGAGCTTGCCGGCGTTGTGGCTGGCCAATACGAGTTGTTTAAGGTTCATCATTCGCCTGGGAATACTTCCTGGTTGAAGCTGAGTTTATGGCTGACGCCGCCGGTTTCGACGTTCAGGTCGAAGGTCAGGGTTTCGGCCTGGTCGATCTTGAACTGGGCGATGTAGTACACCGCGCCTTGGTCAGTGATCTGCCTGAACGATAGCGGGCTGCTGCGCCCGGTAAGGTCTTTCACCGTGCCGCTGACCACCGCCATGGCCGGTTTGTCGGCCTTGAGCACGGCAACGTTGAGCACGCCCTGGTTCTTGCTGCGGGTGAGCCCCGTGGCTGCCGCGATGTCGGGCTGCAACATGCTCGAGGTGAACGCGCTGTAGTGGACCGTCACATCGCCGAACGCTTCCTTGCGCTCGGGCCTGGCGGCATCGGCAGCCAGTACCGGCAAGGCCAGGCACAGGCTGATCAGAAACAGTGCAAGACGACGCATGATCGCATTCCTCCGTTCGCGAAGGTCAGACCGCGAGCTGGTGCTCCTGCAGGCCCGGGCTGCTGACCCGATAGATACCGATTTCACCTAGAAGATTAGGCCAAAGCCGGCCGCCCAACCCGTTGCGGTGCAGGTGGTCGACGGCCAGGCGATCGAGCACCTTGGCGTTGCGGTCGTGGCACAGGTTCTCGAAGTCTTCGAAGGTGCAGAAGTGGATGTTCGGGGTGTTGTACCAGGTGTACGGCATGAAGTCGGACACCGGCATGCGCCCCTTGGTGGCCAGGTACCAGCGGCAGCGCCAGTGGCCGAAGTTGGGGAAGGTGATGATGCACTGGCGGCCGACGCGCAGCATTTCGTCGAGGATCCGGTCGGGATACTCCACGGCCTGCAGGGCCTGGGTCATGACCACCACGTCGAAGCTGTTGCTGGCGAAGTTGCCCAGGCCCTTGTCCAGGTCCTGCTCGATCACGTTGACGCCCTTGGCCACGCACTCGGCGATGTTGTCGGCGTCGATTTCCAGGCCGTAGCCGGTGACGTTCTTGCGCTCGCGCAACGAGGCCAGCAGTTCGCCGTTGCCGCAGCCAAGGTCGAGTACCCGGCTGCCGGCGGGGATCCAGTCGTGGATGATTTCCAGGTCGGCTCTCATGGGGTCCTCAGACGCTGATGCGGTTCATGTAGTTGGCGAAACCCTGCATGTAGCGAGGCGTCGGGATGAGGAAGGCGTCGTGGCCGTAGGGCGAGTCGATGTCCAGGTAGCAGACGTTCTTGCGCGCAGCCATCAGCGCATCGACGATCTCCCGCGAGCGGGCCGGCGAGAAGCGCCAGTCGGTGGTGAACGACATGATGCAGAAGTCCGCCGTGACGTGGGCCAGGGTGGCGGCCAGGTCGCCGCCGTGGGCGGCTGCCGGGTCGTAGTAGTCCAGCGCCTTGGTCATCAGCAGGTAGGTGTTGGCGTCGAAACGGCCGGAGAACTCCTCGCCCTGGTAGCGCAGGTAGCTTTCGACCTGGAACTCGACGCTGTGGAAATCGTAGTTGAGCTTGTCGCTTTTCAGTTCGCGGCCGAATTTCTCGCCCATCGAGTCATCCGACAGGTAGGTGATGTGGCCGACCATGCGCGCCAGCATCAGGCCGCGCTTGGGGATCACGCCCTGGTCCTGGAACGAGCCGCCGTGGAACTCGGGGTCGGTGAGGATGGCCTGGCGCGCCACTTCGTTGAAGGCGATGTTCTGCGCCGACAGCTTGGGCGCCGAGGCGATGTCCACGCAGTGGCGCACACGGTCCGGGTAGGTCATGGTCCATTGCAGCGCCTGCATACCGCCCAGGCTACCGCCGACGATGGCGGCCCAGGTGTGGATGCCCAGGCGGTCGGCCAGGCGCGCCTGGCTGTGTACCCAGTCGACTACCGTGAGCACCGGGAAATCGGCGCCATAGGGTTTGCCGGTGGCCGGGTTGACGCTGCTGGGGCCGGTGCTGCCGTTGCAGCCGCCAAGGTTGTTCAGGCTGACCACGAAGAAGCGGTTGGTGTCGATCGGCTTGCCCGGGCCGATGCAGCTGTCCCACCAGCCCGGCTTGCGGTCGCTGGCGGCATGGTAGCCGGCGGCGTGGTGGTGGCCGGACAGCGCGTGGCAGATCAGCACGGCGTTGCTGGCAGTGGCGTTGAGCTCACCGTAGGTTTCGTAGATGAGCTCGTACGAGGCCAGCGAGCGGCCACAGGCCAGGGCCAACGGTTCATCGAACCGGGCGATCTGGGGGGTTACCAGACCGACGGAATCTTCGGGAAAGACAGTGGACATCGACCCTGCTCACGCTTGACGGAGGCGTAAGTCTAAAGAGCGCTACCCCCTGCGGCAAGCAATGGCTTGCCGCAGGGTGAAGGGGGGTCAGATCATCCGCCACAGCTCTTGCGGCATGCCGGCATAGGCAGCCAGTTGCGGCATGAGGAAGGACTGGATCACCTGGATGGCGATGAAGGCGAAGATCGGCGAAATATCCATGCCGCCCAGGTTCGGCACGATGCGCCGGAACGGTGCCAGCACTGGCTCGGCGATCTGGTAGGCCAGCTCTGCCGCAGGGTTGTGGCTGTTGGGTGCGACCCACGAGACGATCACCATCACGATCATCGCCACCCAGAAGATCTTCAGGAACAGCGAAGTGATGCCAAGAATGGCCCACATCAGCAGGTGCAGCACATCGCCGAAGGTGCCGTAGGTGACCATCAGCACGAAGGCCATCAGCAGCGCCTGGATGATGATCGACAGCAGCAGGGACGAGGTGTCCAGGCCGGCGATGCTGGGGATTACCCGGCGCAGCGGCTTGAGCAGCGGCTGGGTGGCGCGCACCGCGAACTGGCTCAACGGGTTATAGAAGTCGGCCTTGACCAGCTGCAGTACGAAGCGCAGCAGGACGATCACCAGGTACAGGCTGACCAGGGTTTGCACCACGAAAATCGCGGCGCCGGACAGTGCATTCATTCAACGGCTCCTTATTGGCCCGGTTATTTGCCCAGTTGTTCGGCCAGCTCCGCAGAGCGGTGGGCGGCGGCTTTTAATGCCTGTTCGACGATGGCCTCGAAACCGCTGGCCTGGAACGACTTGATCGCCGCTTCCGTGGTACCGGCGGGCGAGGTGACGCGGCGGCGCAGTTCGGCGGCGTCGACGTCGCTGGCTGCCGCCATGTGCGCGGCGCCCAGGGCGGTCTGCAGGGTCAGTTGCGAGGCGGTTTCGCGCGGCAGGCCGAGTTTTTCGCCCGCTGCGGTCATGGCTTCGATCAGCAGGAAGAAGTACGCCGGGCCACTGCCGGAAACGGCGGTGACGGCGTCCAGCTGCTGCTCTTGCTCAAGCCACAGGGCAGTACCCACGGCCGAAAGCAGTTGCTCGGCGTGTTCGCGCTGTGCGGCGGACACTTCGTGGGTTGCGTACAGGCCACTTACGCCCTGGCGCAGCAGCGCCGGGGTGTTGGGCATGCAGCGCACCACCGGGATGGCGCCCAGCCAGGCCTGCAGGCTGGCGCAGGTGATGCCGGCGGCGATCGAGACGACCAGTTGGCCAGGCTTAAGGCTTGGCTTGAGGGTTTCGCAGACCGCCTTCATGACCTGCGGCTTGACCGCCAGCACGATCACATCAGCGCCGTCGATGGCCTGGGCGTTGCTTTCGAATGCTTCGATGCCATGTTCGGCCTGCACCCGTGCGCGGGTCTCGGCACCCGGGTCGCTGGCGCGGATCTGCGCGGCGTCCAGGCCCTGGGCGCGCAGGCCGCCGATCAGGCTGGCGGCCATGTTGCCGGCGCCGATAAAGGCAATACGAGTCTTGCTCATGTCAGGTCCTTTCAGGAAAGCGTGAGTTAAGCATGGAATCAGGGCTGGCCGTAATCGCGGGCACCGAACAGGGCGGTGCCGATGCGGACCCAGGTCGCGCCCTGGGCAATGGCGGCTTCGAGGTCGTGGCTCATGCCCATCGACAAGGTGTCCAGGCCCAGGCTCAGTTGCGTTTGCAACTGGCGCAGGGTGGCAAAGGCGGCTTCTTGCTCGGCGCGCTGGTCAGTCGGCTCCGGGATGGCCATCAACCCGCGCAAACGCAGGTTGGGCAGGCTGGCGACAGCCTGGGCCAGTGCCGGCAGGTCGGCCGGGGCGCAGCCGGATTTGCTGGCCTCTCCGCTGACGTTGACCTGCAGGCAGATGTTCAGCGGCGCGAGGTTGGCGGGCCGCTGTTCGGACAGGCGTTGGGCGATCTTCAGGCGGTCCACGGAATGTACCCAGTCGAAATGCTCGGCGATGGCCTTGGTCTTGTTCGACTGGATGGGGCCGATGAAGTGCCAGATCAAGGGCAGGTCAGACAGTTCCTGCTGTTTTGTCAGCGCTTCCTGAAGGTAGTTCTCGCCGAAATCGGCCAGCCCGGCCGCGTGGGCCTCGCGGATGGCGCTGGCGGGCTTGGTCTTGCTCACGGCCAGCAGTTGCACGCTGGCCGGGTCGCGGCCGGCAGCCCTGGCCGCACCCTGGATGCGGTCGCTGATGGCGCTAATGTTGTCTGCTAGGGTGGACATGGATCGTCGCCGTGCGGCTTTGGGGTCTGCGGCATTCTACCTGCTTGATGGCTGTTGGGGAGTCTCATGGATGTGACCGACCTGCTGGCCCGCGCCGTGGCGGCCGGGGCCAGCGATTTGCATCTGGCAACCGGCGAAAGCCCGATGCAACGCTTGGAAGGCGAGCTGCAGCGGATGGGCCTGCCGCCCATGCAGCCCGAGGCGCTTGAGCGTGGTCTGGGCGAATGGCTCGACGCCGGGCAGCGCGAGCAATGGGCGCGCGGCGATGAGCTCGATTTGGCTTTGACCCTGCCTGCGCTTGGTCGCTTTCGTTTGAACCTTTACCGTCAACGTAATGGGCCAGCCGCCAGTGCGCGGATGATCCCGGCCCGGCTTGCCTGCATCGAAGAGCTTGATCTGAAGGATGTGTTTCAAAGCGTTGCATCGCACCGGGATGGGCTGGTGCTGGTGTGTGGTGCGACCGGTAGCGGCAAGTCCAGTACCCTGGCGGCGCTGATCGACGGGCTGAACCGTGAGCAGGCGCTGCACATCGTCACGCTCGAAGACCCCATCGAGTTCATTCATTCCGGCCAGCGCAGCCTGGTCAACCAGCGTGAGATCGGCACCCACAGCCGTGATTTTGCCCAGGGGTTACGCAGCGCCCTGCGCCAGGACCCGGATGTGATCATGATCGGCGAGCTGCGCGACCTTGAGACTATTCGCCTGGCCCTGCGCGCGGCCGAGACCGGGCACCTGGTACTGGCCACGGTGCATGCGCGTTCGGCGGTAAGTTGTGTCGAGCGGCTGGTGGAGGTGTTTGCCGCTGAGGAAAAGGCGCTGGTGCGGGCCATGCTGGCCGAGTCGTTGCGGCTGGTGGTGGCGCAGCAGTTGGTACGGCGCACGGGCGGCGGGCGTGTTGCGGCGCGGGAGGTGCTGGTGGCGACTCCGGCGGTGCGCAACC
This sequence comes from Pseudomonas sp. NPDC089406, assembly GCF_044900265.1. Classification (NCBI taxonomy): domain Bacteria; kingdom Pseudomonadati; phylum Pseudomonadota; class Gammaproteobacteria; order Pseudomonadales; family Pseudomonadaceae; genus Pseudomonas; species Pseudomonas sp. NPDC089406. The sequence goes on from NZ_JBJDNC010000008.1 coordinate 24,762, forward strand.
TGATCCGCGAGGGGCGCATGGCGCAGGTGCCGTCGCTGATGCAAGCGGGTGCGGGGCAGGGGATGAGGACGATGGAGGGGGCGATGCAGGCCTTGCGATCACAAGGTGTGCTGGCAGAGTGAGCGCTGCATGGCACCGGCTGCGCCGGTGTTCGCGGCTAAAGCCGCTCCCACAGGTACGGCGCTTGCTTCAGGCCTGTGCTGTACCTGTAGGAGCCGGCTTGCCGGCGATCACCGGTGAAACCGGTGCCATCCAGGGCAAGGCTGCAGGCCCCATCGCCGGCAAGCTGGCTCCTACAGAGGTTTGACTGGCCTCAGCGCTTGGCCAGGCGCAGCGCCTGTTGTTGCTGCTCCTTGGGCAGTACACGCTTGGCCACGACGTAGTGCTTCTGCCAGTAGGGCTTGGTCAGGTTGTCGATGCTCACCCGCTTGCCGGTGCGTGGCGCGTGGATGAAGCGGTCGTTGCCCAGGTAGATGGCAACGTGGTTGACCCGACGGCTCTTGATGTTGAAGAAGATCAGGTCACCGGGTTTGAGGTCACCCTTCGCTACCTTGACGCCCTGGCCTTGGGCCATGGCGTTGGAGGTGCGCGGCAGGTCGACGTCGGCCACATCGTTGAAGGCGTATTTGACCAGGCCGCTGCAGTCGAAGCCCTTTTTCGGGCTGCTGCCGCCCCAGCGGTAGGGGGTGCCGAGCACGTTGACGGCGCGGCTGAGCACTTCGCTGCTCTGCTTGGGCGACATGGCCACGGCCTGCAGCCCCTGTTGCCGGGCAGCGTTGTTCGGGCGGGCATGCACCGTGGCGTTGCGGTACTGAACGGGTGCGCGCTTCACCGAGGCATCGGTGTTGGCCGTGTAGCCGGTGAAACCGCTGGGAAGACGTTGCTCACGATTGGTGGCGTGGGCGGCCAGGGGCAAAAGAAGGCAGAGGGTCAGCCATGTCTTGAAGAAAGGCGGCATAGTTGAAGCTCTTATAAGTGTTGGCGCGCAACTTTATAACAGCTTTTTGATCAAAAACTGATCCGTTGGTCGTCTCGCTGCGTACCATATGTCGGGCAGACACGGAAAAGTCACATTTTCCGTTAGAAAATTTTCGGCTAACCCTCGAGGGCTTCGAATGAATGGTTATCAACAGGGTGGGGCGGTGAACGACACCCATAGCAAGGTCCTCGGCTACCTGCTTTGGATCTTCGGCTTCACCGGTGCCCACCGCTTCTACTACGGCAAACCGATTACCGGCACCCTCTGGTTCTTCACCTTCGGCCTGTTCGGTATCGGCTGGCTGATCGACCTGTTCCTGATCCCGTCCATGGACCGCGAGGCGGACTTGCGCTTCCAGTCGGGCAGCGTCGACTACAACCTGGCGTGGGTGTTCCTGACGTTTCTGGGGGTATTCGGCGTGCACCGCTTGTACCAGGGCAAGTGGATCAGTGCGCTGATCTACCTGTTCACCGGTGGCTTGTTCCTGCTGGGGGTGCTGTATGACTTCTGGACCCTGAACAGCCAGGTGTCCGAGGTGAACGCCGAGCGGCGCAGGGCGTAACGAGAGGTGCGCGCCCAGTAGGAGCCGGCTTGCCGGCGATCAGGCCATCAGCCTCGGCGCCTGGTAGGTCAGGCGCCATCGCCGGCAAGGGTGTCAGGGGCGACGCTGCTGCAGCAGCAGGTTGCTGAACCCGGCCCCGGCCAATTGCTTCTGCGCCACGGTCAGTTGCTCACGGTTGCTGTACGGGCCGACCATCACGCGGTACCAGGTTTCTTCTTTCACCGTCCCCGATTCCACCTTCACCGCCTGGCCGAGCAGGATGATCTGCGCGCGCACCTTGTCGGCGTCGGCCTGCTTGCGGAACGAACCGGCCTGCAGGAAGAACTGCGTGGTGGCCGCCGGCTTGATCACCGGTGGTGCCGGTGGCGGGGTCTGCCCCAGCAGCGCGGCCTGGGCGCGGGCGGTGTCGATCTTCGCCGCTTCCGCTGGCGTCACCGGGGTGGTCGGCACCACGGGTACTGGCGGCGTCTTCTCCGGTACCGCTTCAGGCGGCACGATCACTTCCGATTCCGGCAGCAGGGTGTAGAAGTCGTACTTCGGCTTCACCGGCTGCTGCGTGGCCGGGGCAGTGTTCTTGCTGGCCTCGGCGACTTTTTCGGGCTTTTGCTGCTCGGGCTTGGTGCGCTTGATGTCGCCACCGCCCGGCTCGAGCTTCATCAGGAAGACGATGAAGGCGCCCACGGTCAGGCCGACCGCCAGCCATACCCAGCCGGGTATCGGCTGCTTGGCTGGGGCGCTCTGGCGGCTGGCGCCGCGCTTGGGGGCAGGTTTTTTCTTGGCAGCCAACTTACATGCGCTCCAGGGTTTCCAGGCCCAGCAGCTCCAGGCCCTGCTTGAGGGTGCGGCCGGTCAGGGCGGCCAGGCGCAGGCGGCTTTGCTGCTGCTGTGGGGTTTCGGCAGACAGGATCGGGCAGTTCTCGTAGAAGCTGGAGAACAGGCCGGCCAGGTCGTACAGGTAGCTGCACAGCACGTGCGGGGTGCCCTTATCAGCCACGTTGTTGAGGATTTCGCCGAACTGCGCCAGGCGCGCGGCCAGGTCCTGCTCGTGGGCAGCCTGCAGCACGATGTTGCCATCGACCTCGTCGAAGCCCTTGCCCAGCTTGCGGAACACACCAGCCACGCGGGTGTAGGCGTACAGCAGGTAAGGTGCGGTGTTGCCTTCGAAGTTGAGCATCAGCTCGAAGTTGAAGCTGTAGTCGCTGGTGCGGTGCTTGGACAGGTCGGCGTACTTCACCGCGCCGATGCCCACCACTTCACCGATGTTGCGCAACTCGTCCTCGGCCAGGCTCGGGTTCTTCTCCTTGACCAGCGCGTAGGCGCGCTCCTTGGCCTCGGTGAGCAGGTCGATCAGCTTGACGGTGCCGCCATCGCGGGTCTTGAACGGGCGGCCATCGGCGCCGTTCATGGTGCCGAAGCCCATGTGCTCCATTTGCATCGGGTGGCCGACGAAGCCTGCGCGGCGGGCCACCTCGAACACCTGGTTGAAGTGCAGCGCCTGGCGCTGGTCAACGAAGTACAGGGCACGGTCGGCCTTGAGCACGTTGCTGCGGTAGCGCACGGCTGCCAGGTCGGTGGTGGCGTACAGGTAGCCGCCGTCAGCCTTCTGCACGATCACCGGCAGCGGGTCGCCGTCGCTGTTCTTGAACTCTTCGAGGAACACGCACTGGGCGCCCTGGTCTTCGACCAGCAGGCCCTTGGCCTTGAGGTCGGCGACCACGTTGGCGAGGTCTGCGTTGTAGGCGCTCTCGCCCATCACGTCGGCCATGCTCAGCTTGACGTTGAGCAGCTCGTAGGTCTTTTGGCAGTGGGACAGCGAAATGTCCTTGAAGCGCGTCCACAGCGCCATGCACTCGGGGTCGCCTGCCTGCAGCTTGACCACCAGGCCGCGGGCGCGGGTGGCGAAGTCTTCGGACTCGTCGAAGCGCTTCTTGGCGGCGCGGTAGAAGTTCTCCAGGTCCGACAGCTCGTCGCTGGTGATCGGGTTTTCTTCCAGGTAGGCCAGCAGCATGCCGAACTGGGTGCCCCAGTCGCCCACGTGGTTCTGGCGGATCACGTCGTCGCCGAGGAACTCCAGCACGCGCGCCACGCTGTCACCGATGATGGTCGAACGCAGGTGGCCGACGTGCATCTCCTTGGCCAGGTTCGGTGCCGACATGTCGATCACCACCTTTTGCGCAGCACCGGCCTTGCGCACGCCCAGGTGGCCGTCGGCCAGGGCGGCGTCCAGGCGGCTGGCCAGGGCGTCGGTGTTCTGGAAGAAGTTGAGGAAGCCGGGGCCGGCGATCTCGACCTTGCTGATGTCGGTGCTGGCCGGCAGGGCGGCGATGATCTTTTCGGCCAGGTCGCGCGGCTTCATGCCGGCGGGCTTGGCCAGCATCATGGCGATGTTGCTGGCGAAGTCGCCGTGGGTCTTGTCCCGGGCGTTTTCCACCTGGATCGCCGGCGCCAGCCCGTCAGGCAGCACACCGTCGGTGACGAGTTGGGTGAGGGCTTGCTGGATGAGCTGGCGAATGGTGTCTTTCATGGGGATCTCTTTTCGACCGCAAGCGCGGTGGGGCGCTTGGATGCGCAGGTGGAAAAACTGGGCATTATCCGTTGCCGAAGGCGGGTTGCCAACCTTTGCAGGCCTTCTGTCGCAGATCCCTGTAGGAGCCGGCTTGCCGGCGATCAGGCCAGTCGGCTCAGTAAAGATCCACCGGATCCACGTCCAGCGACCAGCGCACCTGGCGCCCGGAAGGCATCTGTTCCAACACTAGCAACCAGGCACTGATCAGTCGATGCAGGTGCGCCCGGGCATTGGCCTGGAGCAACAGTTGAGCGCGAAAACGCCCCGCCCGTCGCTCCATTGGCGCCGGTACCGGGCCCAGCAGTTCGATGCCGCGCAGCCCCTGTTCGTTCAGCAACCGTTCGGCTGCGGCGCAGGCTTCGTCGAGGAAGCCTTCGGCCTGGCCCGGCTTGTGCGCGTCGGCGCGCAGCAGCGCCAGGTGGGCGAACGGCGGCAGCCCGGCGGCGCGGCGCTCGTCCAGGGCCTGCTCGGCAAAGGCGAAGTAGCCTTGCTCGGTGAGTTGCACCAGCAGCGGGTGGTCGGCCAGGTGGGTCTGCACGATCACCTTGCCCGGCTCTTCGGCGCGCCCTGCGCGGCCCGCCACCTGCACGATCAGCTGAGCCATGCGCTCGCCGGCGCGAAAATCCCCGGAAAACAGCCCGCCGTCGGCATCGAGAATGGCCACCAGGGTAACCCGTGGGAAGTGGTGCCCCTTGGCCAGCATCTGGGTGCCCACCAGGATGCTCGGCTGGCCGCGCTGGATGGTGGTGAACAGGTTGTGCATGGCGTCCTTGCGCGAGGTGCTGTCGCGGTCCACTCGCAGGATCGGGTAGTCGGGGAACAGCACTTTCAGGCGTTCCTCGGCGCGCTCGGTGCCGGCGCCCACCGGGCGCAGGTCGACGTGGGCGCACTGCGGGCATTGCAGCGGCAGGTGTTCGTCGTAGCCGCAGTGGTGGCAGCGCAATACCGCCGAGCGCTGGTGCACGGTCATGCGCGCGTCGCAGCGCGGGCATTCGCTGAGCCAGCCGCAGTCGTGGCACAGCAGGGTGGGGGCGAAGCCGCGGCGGTTGAGGAACACCAGCACCTGCTGGCCGGCTTCCAGCGTTTGGCGAATGGCCTGTTGCAGCGGGCCGCTGATGCCGCTGTCCAGCGGCAGGCTGCGCACGTCCAGGCGCAAGAAGCGCGGGGCGCGGGCGCCGCCGGCGCGCTGGTTCATGCGCAGCAGGCCGTAGCGGCCGCTGTGGGCGTTGTGCAGGCTCTCCAGCGAGGGCGTGGCCGAGCCCAGCAGGATCGGAATGTTCTCCTGGTGCGCGCGCACCACTGCCAGGTCGCGGGCGTGGTAGCGCAGGCCTTCCTGCTGTTTATAGGAGCCGTCGTGCTCTTCGTCGATGATGATCAGGCCGGGGTTTTTCATCGGCGTGAACAGCGCCGAACGGGTACCGATGATGATGTCGGCCTCGCCGTCGCGCGCCGCCAGCCAGGCGTCCAGGCGCTCGCGGTCGGCCACCGCCGAGTGCAGCAGGGCGATGCGCGCGTTGAAGCGCTGCTCGAAGCGCTGCAGGGTCTGTGGGCCGAGGTTGATCTCGGGGATCAGGATCAGCGCCTGCTTGCCGGCCTCGAGGGTTTCGCGGATCAGTTGCAGGTACACCTCGGTCTTGCCGCTGCCGGTCACCCCAGCGAGCAAAAAGGCGTGAAACGCACCGAAGCCCGAGCGCACGGCCTCGAAGGCGGCGCGTTGCTCCTCGTTGAGCGGCAGTTCCGGCTGCGCCAGCCAATGCTCGTGGCGCGCCGCCGGCAGGTGGCGGCGCACCTCGATGCTCACCAGGTCCTTGGCCAGCAGCAAGTCCAGGCTGTCCTTGTTCAGGCCGAGCTTGCCCAGCAGGCTGTGGGCCACGCCGTGGGGGTGTTGCGACAGGGTTTTCAGCGCCTCGCGCTGGCGCGGTGCGCGGGCGATGCGCGGGTCTTCCAGGCGTGCGCCGGGGGCCACATGCCAGAAGCGTTCCTGACGGGCTTCGGCGGCCTCGCCCTGGCGCAGCAGGGTCGGCAGGGCCCAGCTCAAGGTGTCGCCAAGGCTGTGCTGGTAGTACTGCGCGGTCCACAGGCACAGCTTGAACAGTGCCGGCGGAATCGGCGAAACCGGGTCGAGCAGGGCGACGGCGGGCTTGAGCTTGTCGGCCGGCACTTCGCTGCTTTGCGCCACCTCCACCAGTACGCCGATCATCTCGCGGCGGCCAAACGGCACGCGGATGCGCATGCCCGGGGTCAGTGCCTGGCGCGCCATGCTCGCCGGGGCCTGGTAGTCGAACAGGCGACGCAGCGGCGAGGGTAGGGCAAGGCGCAGGATGACGTCGGACACGCGGAAGGTCTCTGGAGGGCGTTTCGGTAATCGGGCGAGCCTAGCAGACGACGGCCGGTGCAAGCGACAACTTGCGCTGCCCCCGTGCTCTGGTATTATTCGCCGCCTAATTACGTGCGGTATTCAACAATAGGTGTTGGGTGGCGGCACGCAGCTCGAGGAAGTGACCATGAAAGCAGATATTCATCCGAACTACGAAGCAGTTGCCGTCACCTGCAGCTGCGGCAACAAGTTCGAAACTCGTTCGACCCTGGGCAACACCCTGGCGATCGACGTTTGCAACCTGTGCCACCCGTTCTACACCGGTAAGCAAAAAGTCCTGGACACCGGTGGTCGCGTACAGAAGTTCGCCGATCGCTTCGGTATGTTCGGTACCAAGAAGTAATCATGCGCATGGCGAATCTCTCGAGGTTCGCGTTGCTGCAAAAAAAGGCGCCCCTTGCGGGCGCTTTTTTTATGGGCGTTTTCTGGCAACTGCCGGCCCTGGCATTCTGCCCGTTGCCCGAGCAGGCGCAGCAGGTGACGGTGCGCCACGTGGTTGATGGCGATACCGTTCGGCTGGCCGATGGCCGCAGCGTGCGCCTGATCGGCATCAATGCGCCCGAGCTGGCGCGCAAGGGGCGCCCCGCTGAGCCCTACGCCGAGGCTGCGAAAAAGCGCCTGCAGGCACTGGTCAAGGCCAGCGGTGGCAAGGTCGGGCTGGTCACCGGTAGCGAGCCCAAAGACAAGTACGGGCGCACCCTGGCGCACATCTACAGCCGCACTGGCAACAATCTGGAAGCACAACTGCTCAGCGAAGGGTTGGGCTATCAGGTTGTCTTCGCGCCCAATGTGCACTTGGCCGGCTGCCAGGCGCAGGCCGAACAGGTGGCGCGCCAGCGTCGGTTGGGGGTCTGGCGCCATTCGCCGGTGCAGCCGGCATGGCGGGTGCGGCAGGCCGGTTTTGCGCTGATCAGCGGCAAAGTGAGGAATATTGAGCGTAATCGTGGTGGCATCTGGCTGCATCTGGATGGTGCCGTCACGCTTCAGGTCCCCGCTCGTCTGCAGCGCCACTTCCCGGCCAGCTTCTTGGCTACCCTCAAGGGACGCCAGGTCGAGGCGCGTGGCTGGGTAGTAGACCGCTCCCGCAAGGGTGCGCTGAAGCCGGGGCAGCGGCGCTGGCTGTTGCCATTGACCGATCCGAGCATGCTCAAGGCTGTTTCCGGCTAAATAGTTGTAGACAGTTTGATATTGGATTGTACACACTGGGTTTTCCCAAACCCCGTGGGTCATAGCGTAAAGTCGTAGGCCAAAGGCCTTGACACTAGTGACCGGGCAGTCTTGTCGCCCCCCGGCACTTTGCGTATCCTCGGCGGTCCGTCAGAACAGTAAATAGCGGAATGCCCATCATGTCAGACCTGAAAACCGCCGCTCTCGAATACCACGCTCAGCCTCGTCCGGGGAAATTGAGCGTCGAGCTCTCCAAGCCAACCGCCACTGCCCGCGACCTCGCCCTGGCCTACAGCCCAGGCGTCGCAGAACCTGTGCGCGAAATTGGCCGTGACCCGGAGCTGGCTTACAAATACACCGGCAAGGGCAACCTGGTCGCGGTAATCTCCGATGGCACCGCTATCCTGGGTCTGGGTGACCTGGGCCCGCTGGCCTCCAAGCCGGTCATGGAAGGCAAGGGCGTTCTGTTCAAGCGTTTCGCCGGTATCGACGTGTTCGACATCGAAGTCGAGTCGGAAAGCCCGCAAGCCTTCATCGACACCGTGCGCCGCATCTCCATCACCTTCGGTGGCATCAACCTCGAAGACATCAAGGCACCTGAGTGCTTCGAGATCGAGCGCACCCTGATCGAGCAGTGCGACATCCCGGTGTTCCACGATGACCAGCACGGTACCGCCATCGTCACCGCGGCCGGCATGATCAACGCCCTGGAAATCGCCGGCAAGAAGCTCGAAGAAGCCAAGATCGTCTGCCTGGGCGCCGGCGCTGCCGCCATCTCCTGCATGAAGCTGCTGGTGAGCATGGGTGCCAAGGTCGAAAACATCTTCATGATCGACCGCAGCGGCGTGATCCACGCTGGCCGCGACGACCTGAACCAGTACAAGGCTCAGTTCGCTCACGCCACTGACAAGCGCACCCTGGCCGACGCCCTCGACGGCGCCGACGTGTTCGTTGGCCTGTCCGGCCCGAACCTGCTGAGCCCGGAAGGCCTGAAGTCGATGGCTGCCAACCCGATCGTGTTCGCCTGCTCGAACCCGGACCCGGAAATCTCGCCAGAGCTGGCCCACGCCACCCGCAACGACGTGATCATGGCCACCGGTCGTTCCGACTACCCGAACCAGGTCAACAACGTACTGGGCTTCCCGTTCATCTTCCGCGGTGCCCTGGACGTTCGCGCCAAGCGCATCAACGAAGAAATGAAGATCGCCGCCGCCATCGCCCTGAAGGACCTGGCCAAGCTGCCGGTTCCGAAGGAAGTCTGCGACGCCTACGGCGTACAGGCGCTGGAGTTCGGCCGTGAGTACATCATTCCGAAGCCGCTGGACGCTCGCCTGATCACCGTCGTTTCCGACGCCGTGGCCAAGGCCGCCATCGAATCCGGCGTGGCTACCCTGCCGTATCCGAAGCACTACCCGCTGACCAGCGTGGATGACGTGTTCAACGGCTGATTTGCCGTAGCGTCATGCAAAAGCCCCGGCTCGAGAGAGTCGGGGCTTTTTTGTTGTTGTAAGACCATTCTGCTTATCAAGTGCGACGCGCCAAGGGTGCCTGCTCCTCATCCAACATTGATGGGGTGTTGAGTCATTCACCTTAAGGTCTCTTGTGCCGGCGTACTTTCCATTACTTGTCATCAATGGGCAGGTTCACGACCTCGCTCACCTCGAGCCGTTCACGTTTTCCGTTCATAGTGCGCGCTGCAGCCGAGATCTGCGCGTGCGGGTGACGTTCTCCAATCATTGCTTCACCAAGGGCATTCACTGCGCTGCAGAGGCTGATGGCGCCGAGGTGGTTGAGCGCGGGCGGCGCGCTCGGGTGATTTGTGCTGTCCGTTATCAGCTGTCATTCAGGCTGAGGTTGGCTATCGAGGGGCTTGCTGCGCCGACAGCTCGGGCCTATCAAACTGCCGCCGCCCGCAACTGGTGCTATTCGATTCGGATCGATTCGCCTGATGGGCCGTACCATGTCTTTTTTGAGGTGCGGCGGGCCGGCCAGGATCAGCGGCAATGGCAGGAGCTCAATCTGATTGTCGAAAGCGCATACCCTCAAGGTGCGCGCCCTGGGCCGGCGCTTAAAGGGCACATGCCCTTTGTTCTGCTATGCAGCAAGGTATACCTGTGCTTGCCGACCTCAACCAGGCGCTGAAAACGAAAAAAGACGCCGATTGGCGTCTTTTTTCGTGAAAGTGCAGCAGATCCGGAAACCACTTGCGAACCGCCTTGCGCGGTTACGGCAAATGCCGCTGGGAAGCGCTCGATCTCATCCGGTCAGTCGCTTCGACCTGGCCAATATAGGCAGTCGCAGCGAATGCGTCAACGTCGAGTGGCGCTGCTCAGAACAAGTCCATCGGCGCCGCTTCATCCGCCGGCAGCGGGCTGCCCGGTGCCGCTCCGTTGCCCAGTTCGTCCACCGACGGTGGCGAGTCTTCGGCCTTGAACAGCTCGAAGTAGGCGTTCGGCGTGCTCGGCGTGGCGGCGCGGCCGCTGACCGGGTCTACGCGCAGGCTGAGGATGCCTTCAGGTTCGGCCGGGGCATGCTCGGGCTTGCCCTTGAGCGCCGGGCCCATGAAGTTCATCCAGATCGGCAGCGCCACGGTGCCGCCGTACTCGCGCCGGCCGAGGGTTTCCGGCTGATCGAAGCCCACCCACACCGTGGTGACGTAGTCGGCGTTGTAGCCGGAGAACCAGGCGTCCTTGGACTCGTTGGTGGTGCCGGTCTTGCCCGCCAGGTCGCCACGGCCAAGGGCCAGGGCGCGGCGGCCGGTGCCGCGCTTGATCACGTCCTGCAGCATGCTGGTGAGGATGTAGGTGGTGCGGCCGTCGACGATTTGCTCGGCCACCGCCGGTACCTGTGGTGCCGGGGCGGTCTGGCCCAGGGCCGACGGCGCCTCGCCTGGCATCGCTGCGACGCTGATCGGCTGCTCGGGCGCGGCAAGGCCGGCCTGGTCCTGGTTGCCCTGCGGGACCCGCGCCGGGTTGGCGGTGAACAGGGTTTCGCCGTTACGGCTCTCGATACGCTGGATCAGGTACGGGTTGATCTTGTAGCCGCCGTTGGCAAAGGTGCTCCAGCCAGTGGCGATTTCCATCGGCGTCAGGGTGGCGGTGCCCAGGGCCAGCGACAGGTTGCGCGGCAGGTCCTGCTTGTTGAAGCCGAACTTGGCGATGTAGTCGATGGTGCGGTCCACGCCCATGGCCTGCAGCAGGCGGATCGACACCAGGTTGCGCGACTTGTACAGCGCCTCGCGCATGCGGATCGGGCCGAGGAAGGTGTTGGTGTCGTTCTTCGGTCGCCAGACCTTGTCCAGGTACTCGTCAACGAACACGATCGGCGCATCGTTGACCAGGCTGGCGGCGGTGTAGCCGCTGTCCAGTGCTGCGCTGTAGACGAACGGCTTGAAGCTCGAGCCCGGCTGGCGCTTGGCCTGCATGGCGCGGTTGTAGTTGCTCTGCTCGAACGAGAAGCCGCCCACCAGTGCGCGGATTGCGCCGTCGTAAGGGTCGAGGGTGACCAGTGCGCTCTGGGCGCCCGGTACCTGGCTGAACTTGAGCTTGCCGTCTTCCAGGCGCTGCAGGCGTACCAGGTCGCCGACCTGGGCCACATCGGCCGGCGATTGCGGCGCGCGGCCCTGCGAGTTGTTGTTCAGGTAGGGGCGGGCCCACTTCATGGTGTCCCAGGCGACGGTTTCTTCAAGGCCGGCGCGGGTCATGACTTTAAGGCCGGTTTTCTCGACCTGGGTGACGATGGCCGGCTCCAGGCCGCCGAGGGGGCGTTGCTTGCCCAGTTCCTGCAGCCAGGCAGCGCGGGTCTTGCCCGGGAAGCGCGACTCCGGGCCGCGGTAGCCGTGGCGTTCGTCGTATTCGGACAGGCCGTTGAGCACGGCGCTGTTGGCCATCTGCTGCATGTCGCTCGGTACCGTGGTGGTGACCCGGAAGCCTTCGGTGTAGGCCTCGCTGCCGTAGCGGCCGACCATCTCGGCGCGGGCCATTTCGGCGACGTAGGGCGCGTTCACTTCCGGGGCCGGCACGTGGTAGCTGGCGTTCAGCGGTTCGGCGAGGGCTGTCTGGTAGCTGGCCTCGTCGATCTTGCCGAGCTTGTACATACGCCCCAGGATCCAGTCGCGGCGCTCTTTGGCGCGCACCGGGTTGGCCAGCGGGTTGAAGCGCGACGGTGCCTTGGGCAGGCCGGCGATCATGGCCATCTGCGCCAGGCTCACGTCGCGGATCGACTTGCCGTAGTACACCTGCGCAGCGGCGTCGATGCCGTAGGCGCGGTTGCCCAGGTAGATCTTGTTGACGTACAGCTCGAGGATCTCGTCCTTGGTCAGTTCGCGCTCGATCTGCAGGGCCAGCAAAATTTCGTTGGTCTTGCGCGAGAAGCTGCGCTCGCTGGAGAGGAAGAAGTTCTTCGCCACCTGCATGGTGATGGTGCTGCCGCCGCTCTGGATATGCCCGGACTTGACCAGCTGCGTGGCCGCGCGCATCAGGCTGCTGGGGTCGACACCATAGTGGTTGAGGAAGTTGTCATCCTCAGCCGACAGAAGCGCCTGAATGAACTGTGGGGGAATTTCCTGGAACTTGATCGGCGAGCGGCGCATTTCGCCGAACTCGGCAATCAGCTTGCCGTCGCTGCTGTACACCCTCAGGGGGATTTGCAACTGGACGCTTCTGAGCGAATCGACCGACGGGAGGTTGGGGCTAAGATACAGAAACGCACCGCTCACACCGAGTACGAGCGCGCAGATGACTGCGACGAAAGACCACCAGAAGAACTTCAGCAGGCGTATCAAGGCTTTTGGGTGTCCAGGTTGAGGGGTGGATTGCACGCGGGGCCAGCGGACAGGGAAAAATCGCTGGGCATTATAAGCATTTTTCGCCCCGCCGGGTGACCGGCCGGGCTGCTGCCTTGACCGTCCGTGCCGTAACGGCGCGGCTTTCGGGCGGCTACGAAGGAATAGCCATGCTTGGACGTTTTGGCAGGGATGCCGGTTCACTGCTGGGGGTGGAAATCGCCTCTGGCAGCATAAGAATGTTGCAGGCTCGCCAGCAGGCCGGCCAATACCGGGTTATCGGCTGGGCATGCGAGAAACTCGAGTTGCCGCGGCCCGGCGGCCCCGACCCGATGGTGTGCGCGCTGCGCCAGGCCCATCGCCGTTGTGCAACCCGTCAGCGGCAGGTGGCCGTGGCGCTACCTGCCTCCCAGGTGATCTGCAAGGTCTGCCAGGTGCCGCGAGGGGCATGTGCGCAGGCTATCGAAACACAGTTGCTGGCAGAGGCCGGCCAGCTGTTCCCGTTCCCCCTCGATGACCTTGCCCTGGACTTCCAGGTGCTGCGGCCCTCGGCAAACCAACCCGAAGCCGTCGACGTGCTGGTCGCGGCATGCCGGCAGAGCCAGCTCGACCCGCTCGAGCAAGTGTTTGCCCAGGCCGGCCTTGAACTGGTGGCCATGGAGATCGACAGCTTTGTGTTGCAGCGCGTGCTGGGGCCTGAACCATCGGTTGGCATGGCGTTGTTGCAACTGGAGCGTGAAGAGCTGGTGTTGCATCGCTGGCAGCCTGACCAACTGCCCCAGCGTCAGCACCTGCCGTTGGCTGCGCCTGGGCAGTGGTGCGAAGCAGTGTCGGGCTTGCTGCAGTTGGGCGGCGACAAAATCGATGAACTGGTGCTTAGCGGCGTTGCCGCCGATGCTGCAGCAGCCAAGCGGTTGAGTGAGCAGTTGGGGGTTAGCTGTCGGATTGTGGCGTTGCCTGTGGCCAGCCTCCCGGTCGGCTTTTCGAGCGCCACGATGGCATTGGCATGCGGGCTGGCAATGGGTGGGCTGCGGTGATGGTGCGCTTGAACCTGATGCCGTGGCGCGAACGGCGACGCGCCCAGGTACTGCGGCGCTTTTGCATGATGCTGGTCGGCAGTTGTGTGTTGGCGCTGGCTGGCATGCTGCTGCTCGATCAACTGGCCCGCGCGCGACTGGCGCGGCAGGTCGCAACTATCGCGCTGTATCAAGTGCAGTTGAAGCGCCTCGATAGCCTGCAGGTAACCCTCACTGAGCTGCGTAGCGAGCGCCAGGCCGTGCAGCAGCAACAGGCGGCACTGATGCGGCTGAGGGCTGGCCAGGCGACGCTTGGCAGTCTGTTCCTGGGTTTGGAAAAAGCCATGCCAGGCGGCGCCCAGTTGACCGAGCTGAATCTTGAGAATGGGCGCATGCGGCTGGCCGGGTTGGCGGCCTCGGCTGCAGTAGTGGCCCAGTTGATGCGCGATCTGGAGATCATGCAGGAACTGCGCGGGCTGGAGCTGGTGTTCCTGCGCCATGAGACCGCCGGGGATGCCTTCCTGATCACCGCCGAACTGTCGGCGGGCTGGTCATGACCTCTTTGTTTTCTATCGACTGGCAGTCGCTGGCTACCCGTTCAAGGCTGTTGCGGGTACTGGCCATACTGCTTGCGCTGCTGTTGATCATGCTGCTCGGCTGGTTCGCGGCTTTGCGAGAAACGCAAAATGCCTATCGGCTTGCTGGTGAGCAGTCGCGCGATGCATTGCAGGCACTGGCGACGCGTAAGGCGGAGGTTGCCGGGCTTGAGCCTGAACGTGCCGCCCTGGCAAGCGCCCGCCTGCAGTTGCAGGAGGCCCGGTGGCGGTTGGATGCCGGCGAAGGCATGAGCGAGTTGCTCGAGCAACTGGCGGTGTCCGGACATGAGCACGGGTTGCTCTTCGAGCATATCGAAGTGCTGCAGGAGGGCCAGTCGACGGCGGGTTATCGGCGTGTGCCACTGGATATCCGGGTGCTTGGCCACTACCCCGCGCTACGCGGTTGGCTGGAGCAGTGGCAGCAACAGTTGCGTTTGCTGCAGGTCGCCCAGCTCAGCCTGGTGCAGGTGAGCGGCAAGCCCGGGCTGGTGCGCGCGCAATTGCGGGTACACGCCTATCACGCTGGCGAGCCGCTGCCCGTGCCACCGTCGCTTGCCGACGAACCTTCGCGGCCGCCTGTGGCCAGCAGTGCGTTCGATCCCTTCCAGCCCTGGCCCAGCGGGCCGAGTGCCGATGGGCTGGGGCGTATTCCGCTGGAGCAGATGAAAATGGTCGGCAGCCTGTCTACCGCCGGACGGTACCAGGCGCTGCTATCTGTGGCCGGGCACCTGCACCGGGTCGGCGAGGGGCAGCGGCTGGGCCGCGACGAGGGCGTAGTGGTGCGCATCGACGAGCAACGCATGGAGGTGCGCGAGCGGTTGTACATGGCCGGAGGCTGGCAGCAGCGCTCCCGGTATCTGGCGCTCGGGAAGGGCGCGCGTGGAGAGGGCAGGGATGATGAGGGTGAAGCGGGGAGTGGTGTGGGCGTTGGTGCTGCTGACGGGGATGTGCCAGGCGCAGGCAGCGCCCCGGAAGGGTGAGCCGATGTCGCTGAACTTTCAGGATGTCGAAGTGCGTTCAGTGTTGCAGGTGATGGCCGATTTTGCCGGCATCAACCTGGTGGCCAGCGACACGGTGCAGGGCCGCATCACCTTGCGCCTGGAATCGGTGCCCTGGGACCAGGCGCTCGACCTGGTGCTGCGCAGCAAGGGGCTGGGCCGGCGCATGGAGGGCTCGGTGATGGTGGTGGCGCCACTTGCCGAGCTGGCCGGGCAGGGTGTGGAGCAGGAACTGGCGCCGTTGCAGCGGGAACTGCTGGCCATCCATCACGCCAATGCCACCGAATTGGCCGAACTGTTACTGGCCAGCCTCGCCGACGAAAGTGGTTTCGCCGTGCGGGGCAGTGTCAGCGTGGACGCGCGGACCAACACCTTGGTGGTGGTGCAGCCGCCAGGCCGGTTGGC
The DNA here is from genome assembly GCF_044900265.1 of Pseudomonas sp. NPDC089406. Lineage (NCBI taxonomy): Bacteria > Pseudomonadati > Pseudomonadota > Gammaproteobacteria > Pseudomonadales > Pseudomonadaceae > Pseudomonas > Pseudomonas sp. NPDC089406. The sequence continues at coordinate 40,211 of NZ_JBJDNC010000008.1, forward strand.
CGAGCTGCGCGAGCTGGTGGCGAGGTTGGATGTGCCCGTTCGTCAGGTAATGATCGAAGCGCGTATCGTCGAAGCCGGGGTGGATTACGAAAAAGTCCTCGGGGTGCGCTGGGGGCGCCAGCTGTATGGGGAAAATGCCCGCCTGGGCCATGAGCTGTTCGTCGACCTGGGGGTGGAGCGGGCTACGTCCGGTGTCGGCGTCGGGCTGCTGCGCAGCGATATCCTGCTGGACCTGGAACTGAGCGCCATGGAGAAGAGCGGCCACGGCGAGATCATCTCGCAACCCAAGGTGGTCACTGCCGACAAGGAAACCGCGCGAATCATCAAGGGCACCGAGGTGCCGTACCAGGAAACCACCAAAAGCGGCGCCACCTCGATTTCCTTTCGCGAGGCCTCGCTGTCGCTGGAGGTGACGCCGCAGATCACCCCCGACGGCAAGGTGGTCATGGAGGTGCGGGTGACCAAGGACGAGCCTGACTTCGTCAATGCCCTGAACAATGTCCCGCCGATCCGCAAGAACGAGGTCAACGCCAAGGTGCGGGTGGCGGATGGCGAAACCATTGTGATTGGTGGCGTGTACTCGACGTCGCAGAACAAAGTGGTGGATAAGGTGCCATTTTTCGGTGATCTGCCGTATGTTGGGCGGCTGTTTCGACGCGATGCATTACAAGAGAAAAAATCCGAGCTGCTGGTCTTCCTGACTCCGCGTATCATGAATGACCAGGCGATTGCTGTGAGTCGTTGATTCTGTGCGAAATTTGATACTTGTAGGGCCCATGGGCGCTGGTAAAAGCACCATCGGGCGCCTGTTGGCCAAAGAGCTGCGCCTGTTGTTCAAGGATTCCGACAAGGAAATCGAACTGCGGTCCGGCGCCAATATCCCGTGGATCTTCGACAAGGAAGGCGAGCCGGGCTTCCGTGACCGTGAGCAGGCGATGATCGCCGAGCTCAGCGTGCTCGATGGCGTGGTATTGGCCACCGGCGGTGGCGCGGTGATGCGCGAAGCCAACCGTGCAGCGCTGCATGCTGGCGGCCGGGTAATCTACCTGCACGCCTCCGTCGAGCAGCAGGTCGGGCGCACCGCGCGTGACCGCAATCGGCCCTTGCTGCGCACCGCCAACCCGGAGGCCACCCTGCGTGCCCTGCTCGAGGCGCGCGACCCGCTTTACCGGGAAATCGCCGACCTGGTGGTAGAAACCGACGAACGGCCACCGCGCATGGTGGTACTCGACATCCTCGAGCGTTTGCAGAAGTTGCCGCCCCGCTAAGCCGGGGTCTATCCTCGGCGACCAACGCCGGGGCGGGGTTGAACGTCACCGCGCAGCGCCGCACCGTCGGCACCGCGCCCAAGTACATTGTGGGGATACATGCAGACACTGAAGGTCGACCTGGGCGAGCGTAGCTACCCCATCTACATTGGCGAGGGCCTGCTGGACCAGCCCGAACTGCTGGCGCCGCACATCCACGGCCGGCAGGTGGCCATCGTCTCCAACGAAACCGTCGCGCCTCTGTATCTCGAACGCCTGAGCAAGACCCTGGGTGCCTACTCGGTGCAGCCGGTGATCCTGCCGGACGGCGAAGCCCACAAGAACTGGGAAACCCTGCAACTGATCTTCGACGGGCTGCTGACCGCTCGTCACGACCGCCGTACCACCGTGGTCGCACTCGGTGGCGGCGTTATCGGCGACATGGCCGGCTTTGCCGCCGCTTGCTACCAGCGCGGCGTCGACTTCATCCAGGTGCCGACCACGTTGTTGTCCCAGGTGGACTCGTCGGTGGGCGGCAAGACCGGCATCAACCACCCGCTGGGCAAGAACATGGTCGGGGCCTTCTACCAGCCCAACGCCGTATTGATCGACACTACCAGCCTGAAAACACTGCCTGCGCGTGAGCTGTCCGCCGGGCTTGCCGAAGTGATCAAGTACGGGCTGATCTGCGACGAGCCGTTCCTTGGCTGGCTCGAAGACAACATGCAGGCCCTGCGCACGCTGGAGCCTGCCGCCCTGACCGAAGCCATTCGCCGCTCCTGCGCTGCCAAGGCGGCTGTGGTGGGCGCCGACGAGCGCGAGTCGGGGGTGCGTGCCACCCTCAACCTCGGCCACACCTTCGGCCACGCCATCGAGACCCACATGGGCTATGGCGTCTGGCTGCATGGCGAGGCGGTGTCGGCAGGTACGGTAATGGCCCTGGAGATGTCCATGCGCCTGGGCTGGATCGACCAGGCCGGGCGTGATCGCGGCATTCGCCTGCTGCAGGATGCAGGATTGCCGGTGGTGCCACCACAGGAAATGACCCCGGCGCATTTCATGGAGCACATGGCAGTCGACAAGAAAGTGCTCGATGGCCGCCTGCGCCTGGTGCTGCTGCGCCAGATGGGCGAGGCCGTCGTCACCGACGACTATCCGAAAGAGATTCTTCAGGCCACGCTGGCAGCGGATTACCGCGCGATCGTGGCCCAGCTTTGAGGTTGTGACAACGCAATGAGCACTCTGCATGCCGATGAGGCGTTCCTCGAACATTACCAACTGACCCACGACCCGTTCGCCCCGCGGGTACCGGGCTTCAAGTTCTTCCCGGCCCAGCGCAAGCCGGTGCTGGGCCAGTTGCATCACCTGGCGCGCTACAGCCAGTTGATGCTGGTGGTCACCGGCCCCGTGGGCAGTGGCAAGACCTTGCTGCGTCAGGCGCTGGTGGCCAGCACCAACAAACAGTCGGTGCAAAGCGTGGTGGTATCCGCCCGTGGTGCCGCCGATGCCGCCAGCGTGCTCGGCCAGGTAGCCCAGTCGCTGAACGTGGCCCAGCCCGAGGTGCAGGCGATCCTGTCGCAGGTGGTACAGCTGGCGCTGACTGGCCAGGAAGTCTATTTGCTGGTGGACGATGCGGAACAACTCGACGAGTCGGCACTCCAAGCGTTGCTGGAGTTGGCGGCGGGCGTGGCCGAAGGCCGTCCGCATGTGTTCCTGTTCGGTGAGCCTTCGCTGATCGCCGGGCTCGACGAGCTCAGCATCGAGGAAGAACGCTTCCACATCATCGAGCTTGCGCCTTACAGCGAGGAAGAAACCCGCGAGTACCTGGAGCAGCGCCTGGATGGTGCAGGCCGGGGCATAGAGGTATTCACCCGCGAACAGATCGTCGACATCCACGAAAACTCCGACGGGTGGCCTGGCACCATCAACCAGGTCGCTCGCGATACCTTGATCGAAGCCATGATCGCCAGCCGGACCACGGCCAAGCGACCATCCATGGGGTTCAAAATGCCTAAGAAACACGTACTTGCGCTGTCCGCTGTGGTCGTGGTCGCCGTTGGTGCTGCGGTACTGATGCCGAAGAAGGGCGACAAGGCGCCTACCGAGGCACCTGCCGCCCAGGCCCAGCTGCCCTTGGGCCAGCAAGGCGGTGCGGCGCCGAACATCGAGTTCTCTGGCTCGTCGCAGCCGATGCCTCTGCCGCTGGTCGGCCAGTCGCAGCCGGTAATGCGCGAACCGCTGGCGCAAGCCGCTGGCATGGGGGATGGCGAGGAGGCGAGCCCGGCCGGCAACACTGCCCTGCAGCCTGCCGCGCCATCAGCCGCTGTGCCGCCGACCGTGACCACCATCGCGCCGCCACAGGGGGCCACCGCCAGCGCTGCGCCGGCACCGGCCCAGCCCGTGACCAACGCTCCGGTTGCGCCTGCGCAAAAGCCTGTCGCAACCCAGCCGGCCAAACCGGTTGCACCCGCCAAGCCGGCTGCGGCACCAGCCCAGGTCGCCACTGCCAAGCCAGCCGCCAAGCCTGCCGAAAAACCGGCCGCCGGCGGCGCTGGCAACAGCAACTGGTACGCCGGGCAAAAGGCCGGTAATTACGTGGTGCAGATCTTCGGCACCAGCTCCGAGGCGTCGGCCCAGGCCTTCGTCAAGGCGCAGGGTGGCGACTATCGCTACTTCCGCAAGAACCTGCAGGGCAAGCCGCTGTACGTGGTCACTTACGGCAACTTCGCCAACCGCGACGCAGCCGCTGCGGCAATCAAGAACTTGCCAGCCAAGGTCCAGGCTGGTAAACCTTGGCCACGAACCGTCGGCAGCGTCCAACAAGAGCTGGCCACGGCCCGCTGATACCTTCCGGGCGGCATCACCCCGCCGCCCAGTTGCCGAGCGACTTCCAGCTTTTCAACTAGCCTGCTGCGCCTGAGCGCGGCAGGCTTTTCTGTCCCGGACTGCCGGCCAAAAGCCCTCTGTTGCAGTCATGGCTGAAACGCTTCAGACTCGAGCCAAGCCGCTATCACGGCGCATGGCGCAAAAACATTCAAAATTGCGACATAAATTTTCAATGGTGAGACATGAAAATTTGTGGGCGTCGCTGTCCCTGTGCAACAATGGTTTTCCATGGCCACCGCAAAAAAGCTGGCGTTTGATCGGCGTGGATGGTAAGTGGTTGTTAAAAAAGAGATTTGCCTCCGGCTGAGGGGCGAACCTGGTGAGAAAGTGTCTATGAAAACAGGTCTGTACCATCCCGAAGAATTCAAGGACAACTGTGGTTTTGGCCTGATTGCCCATATGACGGGCGAGCCAAGTCACCACCTTCTGCAAACCGCCATGCAGGCCCTGACCTGCATGACCCACCGCGGCGGTATCAACGCCGACGGCAAGACCGGTGACGGTTGCGGTCTGCTCATGCAGAAGCCCGATCAATTCCTGCGTGCCGTGGCCCAGGAACACTTTGCCGTCGAACTGCCCAAGCAGTACGCCGTCGGCATGGTGTTCTTCAACCAGGACCCGGTCAAAGCCGAAGCTGCCCGCGCCAACATGGACCGCGAGATCGTCAACGCCGGCCTCAAGCTGGTTGGCTGGCGTAAAGTCCCGATCGACACCAGCGTACTCGGCCGCCTGGCGCTTGAGCGCCTGCCGCAGATCGAGCAGGTGTTCATCGGCGCCGAAGGCCTGAGTGATCAGGAATTCGCCATCAAGCTGTTCAGTGCCCGTCGCCGTTCGTCCGTGGCCAACGCCCACGACGCCGACCACTACATCTGCAGCTTTTCGCACAAGACCATCATCTACAAAGGCCTGATGATGCCGCGCGATCTGGCGGCCTTCTATCCGGACCTCGGTGACGAGCGCCTGCAAACCGCGATCTGCGTGTTCCACCAGCGCTTCTCCACCAACACCCTGCCGAAATGGCCGCTGGCCCAGCCGTTCCGCTTCCTCGCCCACAACGGCGAGATCAACACCATCACCGGCAACCGCAACTGGGCCATGGCCCGTCGCACCAAGTTCGCCAACGACCAGATCCCCGACCTCGAAGAGCTCGGCCCGCTGGTCAACCGCGTCGGTTCCGACTCCTCGAGCATGGACAACATGCTCGAGCTGATGGTCACCGGCGGCATCGACCTGTTCCGCGGCGTGCGCATGCTGGTACCGCCAGCCTGGCAGAACGTCGAGACCATGGACGCCGACCTGCGCGCCTTCTACGAATACAACTCCATGCACATGGAGCCGTGGGACGGCCCGGCCGGTATCGTCATGACCGAAGGCCGCCACGCGGTGTGCCTGCTCGACCGCAACGGCCTGCGCCCGGCACGTTGGGTGACCACCACCAACGGCTACATCACCATCGCCTCGGAAATCGGCGTGTGGGGCTACCAGCCTGATGAAGTGGTCGCCAAGGGCCGTGTCGGCCCGGGCCAGATCCTCGCCGTCGACACCGAGACCGGCCAGATCCTCGACACCGACGCCATCGACAACCGCCTGAAGTCGCGCCACCCGTACAAGCGCTGGCTGCGTCAGCACGCCACGCGCATCCAGGCGACCTTGACCGACGACCAGGGCGTGGCCAGCTACGACGCCGACCAGCTCAAGCAATACATGAAGATGTTCCAGGTCACCTTCGAGGAGCGTGACCAGGTGCTGCGCCCGCTGGGCGAGCAGGGCCAGGAAGCGGTCGGCTCGATGGGTGACGACACGCCGATGGCCGTGCTGTCGCAGCGCGTACGTTCGCCGTACGACTTCTTCCGCCAGCAGTTCGCCCAGGTGACCAACCCGCCGATCGACCCGCTGCGTGAAGCGATCGTGATGTCGCTGGAAATCTGCCTGGGCGCCGAGCGCAACATCTTCCAGGAATCCCCCGAGCACGCCTCGCGGGTGATCCTCAGCTCGCCGGTCATCTCGCCCGCCAAGTGGCGCTCGCTGATGAACCTGGAGCGCGAAGGCTTCGACCGCCAGCTGATCGACCTCAACTACGACGAAAGCCTCGGCCTGGAAGCGGCCGTGCGCAACATCGCCGACCAGGCTGAAGAAGCCGTACGTGGCGGCAAGACCCAGCTGGTGCTGAGCGACCGCTACATCGCCCCGGGCAAGCTGCCGGTGCATGCTTCGCTGGCCGTTGGCGCGGTGCACCACCGCCTCACCGAACAGGGCCTGCGCTGCGACAGCAACATCCTGGTCGAGACCGCCACCGCCCGCGACCCGCACCACTTCGCCGTGCTGCTGGGCTTCGGCGCCTCGGCCGTGTACCCGTACCTGGCCTACGAAGTGCTGGCCGACCTGATCCGTACCGGCGAAGTGCTGGGCGATCTGGACGAAGTCTTCAAGTACTACCGCAAAGGCATCTCCAAGGGCCTGCTGAAGATCCTGTCGAAGATGGGCATCTCCACCATCGCCTCGTACCGTGGCGCGCAGCTGTTCGAAGCCATTGGCCTGGCCGAAGAAGTGGTCGGCCTGAGCTTCAAGGGCGTGTCCAGCCGCATCAAGGGCGCGCGCTTCGTCGATCTTGAGAGCGACCAGAAGCTGCTGGCCGCCGAAGCCTGGAGCGCGCGCAAGCCGATCCAGCAAGGTGGCCTGCTGAAGTTCGTCCACGGCGGCGAATACCACGCCTACAACCCGGATGTGGTCAACACCCTGCAGGCCGCCGTGCAGCAGGGCGACTACGCCAGGTTCAAGGAATACACCACGCTGGTCGACCAGCGCCCGGTGTCGATGATCCGCGACCTGCTCAAGGTCAAGGTGGCCGACCAGGCCCTGCCGCTGGAGCAGATCGAGCCGCTGGAAGCCATCCTCAAGCGCTTCGACTCCGCTGGCATCTCGCTGGGTGCACTGTCGCCAGAAGCCCACGAGGCCCTGGCCGAGGCGATGAACCGCCTGGGCGCGCGCTCCAACTCCGGTGAGGGCGGTGAAGACCCGTCGCGCTACGGCACCATCCGCAGCTCGAAGATCAAGCAGGTGGCCACCGGCCGCTTTGGCGTGACCCCGGAATACCTGGTCAACGCCGAAGTGCTGCAGATCAAGGTTGCCCAGGGCGCCAAGCCCGGCGAAGGCGGCCAACTGCCAGGCGGCAAGGTCAACGGCCTGATCGCCAAGCTGCGCTATGCGGTACCCGGCGTGACCCTGATCTCGCCACCGCCGCACCACGACATCTACTCGATCGAAGACCTGGCCCAGCTGATCTACGACCTCAAGCAGGTCAACCCGCAGGCGCTGGTCTCGGTCAAGCTGGTGGCAGAAGCCGGCGTCGGCACCATCGCCGCAGGCGTTGCCAAGGCCTACGCCGACCTGATCACCATCTCCGGCTACGACGGTGGCACCGGCGCTTCGCCGCTGACCTCGATCAAGTACGCCGGCGCCCCGTGGGAGCTGGGCCTGGCCGAAACCCATCAGACCCTGCGCGGCAACGACCTGCGCGGCAAGGTGCGGGTGCAGACCGACGGCGGCCTGAAAACCGGCCTGGACGTGATCAAGGCGGCCATCCTCGGCGCCGAGAGCTTCGGCTTCGGCACCGCGCCGATGATCGCCCTGGGCTGCAAGTACCTGCGCATCTGCCACCTGAACAACTGCGCCACCGGCGTAGCCACGCAGAACGACAAGCTGCGCAAGGACCACTACATCGGCACCGTCGACATGGTGATCAACTTCTTCACCTTCGTCGCCGAAGAAACCCGCGAGTGGCTGGCCAAGCTGGGCGTGCGCAGCCTCGGCGAGCTGATCGGCCGTACCGACCTGCTCGACGTGCTGCCGGGCGACACCGAGCGCCAGCAGTACCTCGACCTGTCGCCGCTGCTGGGCAGCTCGCACATTCCGGCCGACAAGCCGCAGTTCTGCGAAGTGGACAAGAACCCGCCGTTCGACAAGGGCGAGCTGGCCGAGAAGATGGTCGAGATGGCCCTGGCGTCGATCCGTGACCAGGCCGGTGGCGAGTTCAGCCTCGACATCTGCAACTGCGACCGTTCCATCGGTGCCCGTATCTCTGGCGAAATCGCCAAGCTGTACGGCAACCAGGGCATGGCCGCCAAGCCGATCACCTTCCGCTTCAAGGGCACTGCCGGGCAGAGCTTCGGCGTGTGGAACGCCGGTGGCCTGAACCTGCACCTGGAAGGCGATGCCAACGACTACGTCGGCAAGGGCATGACCGGCGGCAAGGTGACCATCGTGCCACCTGCCGGCAGCCCGTTCGAAACCCAGCACAGCGCCATCGTCGGCAACACCTGCCTGTACGGCGCCACTGGCGGCAAGCTGTTCGCCGCCGGCACCGCTGGCGAGCGCTTTGCTGTACGTAACTCCGGCGCCCACGCTGTGGTCGAGGGCACCGGCGATCACTGCTGTGAATACATGACCGGCGGCTTTGTCTGCGTTCTGGGCAAGACCGGTTACAACTTCGGTTCTGGCATGACTGGCGGCTTCGCCTACGTGCTCGACATGGACAACACCTTCGTCGACAAACTCAACCATGAGCTGGTGGAAATCCAGCGCATCAGTGGTGAGGCGATGGAGGCCTACCGCAGCCACCTGGCGCGGGTCCTGGGCGAGTACGTCGAAGAAACCGGCAGCGCGTGGGGGCGTGAGCTCTTCGAGAACCTGGACGACTATGTGCGGCGCTTCTGGCTGGTCAAGCCCAAGGCGGCCAACCTCAAGCAACTGCTGTCCAGCACCCGTGCCAACCCGCAGTAACAACAGCTGCAAGTGGCAGGCCCCGTGCGCGGGGCCTGCCCGGCTCAAGTGATCGTCTTGCAGCTTGCGGCTGATGCCGGCAACTGCGGTAAAGAGGTTTTGAAAAATGGCTGAACGTCTGAACAACGACTTCCAGTTCATCGAAGTGGGCCGCAAGGACCCGAAGAAAAAACTGCTGCGCCAGCGCAAGAAGGAGTTCGTCGAAATCTACGAACCCTTCAAGCCGCAGCAGTCCGTCGAGCAGGCGCACCGCTGCCTGGGCTGCGGCAACCCGTACTGCGAATGGAAGTGCCCGGTACACAACTTCATCCCCAACTGGCTGAAGCTGGTGTCCGAGGGCAACATCCTGGCTGCGGCGGAGCTTTCGCACCAGACCAACACCCTGCCGGAAGTGTGCGGCCGCGTGTGCCCGCAGGACCGCCTGTGTGAAGGTGCCTGCACCCTCAACGACGGCTTCGGCGCGGTAACCATCGGCTCGGTGGAGAAGTACATCACCGACACCGCCTTCGCCATGGGCTGGCGCCCGGACATGTCCAAGGTCAAGCCCACCGGCAAGCGCGTCGCCATCATCGGCGCAGGCCCTGCGGGCCTGGGCTGTGCCGACGTGCTGGTGCGTGGCGGCGTAACCCCGGTGGTGTTCGACAAGAACCCCGAGATCGGTGGCCTGCTGACCTTCGGCATCCCCGAGTTCAAGCTGGAAAAGACCGTGCTCAGCAACCGCCGTGAAGTGTTCACCGGCATGGGCATCGAGTTCCGCCTGAATACCGAGGTGGGCAAGGACATCAGCATGGAACAGCTGCTTGCCGAGTACGACGCCGTGTTCATGGGCATGGGTACCTACACCTACATGAAGGGCGGCTTCCCCGGTGAAGACCTGCCAGGCGTGCACGATGCGCTGGACTTCCTGATCGCCAACGTCAACCGCAACCTGGGCTTTGAAAAGTCGCCGGAAGACTTCGTCGACATGCAGGGCAAGAAGGTTGTGGTGCTGGGTGGTGGCGACACCGCGATGGACTGCAACCGCACCTCGATCCGCCAGGGCGCCAACTCGGTGACCTGCGCCTATCGCCGCGACGAGGCCAACATGCCGGGCTCGCGCAAAGAGGTGAAGAACGCCAAGGAAGAGGGCGTGAAGTTCCTCTACAACCGCCAGCCCATCGCCATCGTCGGCGAGGATAAGGTCGAAGGCGTGAAGGTGGTCGAGACCCGTCTCGGCGAGCCGGATGCCCGTGGCCGGCGCAGCCCCGAGCCGATCCCGGGCTCCGAAGAGATCCTTCCGGCCGACGCCGTGGTGATCGCCTTTGGCTTTCGCCCAAGCCCTGCACCGTGGTTCGAGCAGCATGGCATCCAGCTGGACAGCCAGGGCCGCGTGGTGGCACCGGAGAAGGCCAAATTCAAGCACCAGACCAGCAACCCGAAAGTGTTCGCCGGTGGCGACATGGTGCGCGGTTCGGACCTGGTGGTGACGGCGATCTTCGAAGGGCGCAACGCCGCTGAAGGTATCCTGGACTACCTGGAAGTCTGATCCATCGCTGGGGCCGCTTTGCGGCCCTTTCGCGACACAAGGCCGCTCCTACAGGAGAATGCGATCTTCTGTAGGAGCGGCCTTGTGTCGCGAAAGGGCTGCAGAGCAGCCCCAGGTTCCAGGTTTTGTATACAAATTCGTTTGACCTGTGGCACCCAATAGACAAAACGCATGGCCATGGCCGTGCCTTTTGCGCTAGCGTCTGAGAAAATGCCCGCACTTTTTTTCCGGATGCCGACATGACTGCCCTGAAGAACGATCGTTTCCTGCGTGCGCTGCTCAAGCAACCCGTAGACGTCACCCCGGTCTGGATGATGCGCCAGGCCGGCCGCTACCTGCCGGAGTATCGCGCCAGCCGTGCCAAGGCAGGCGACTTCATGAGCCTGTGCATGAACCCGCAGTTCGCCTGCGAGGTCACCCTGCAGCCGCTGGAGCGCTACCCGCTGGACGCGGCGATCCTGTTCTCGGACATCCTCACCATCCCTGATGCCATGGGCCAGGGCCTGTACTTCGAAACCGGCGAAGGTCCGCGTTTCAAGAAGGTCATCAGCACCCTTGCCGACATCGAGGCGCTACCAATCCCCGACCCGCAAAAAGACCTGGGCTATGTGATGGACGCCGTCAGCACCATCCGCCGCGAGCTCAACGGCCGGGTGCCGCTGATCGGCTTCTCCGGCAGCCCCTGGACCCTGGCCACCTACATGGTCGAGGGCGGTTCGTCGAAGGATTTCCGCAAGACCAAGGCCATGGCCTACGACAACCCCGAGGCCCTGCACCTGCTGCTGGACAAACTCGCCCAGTCGGTCACCAGCTACCTCAACGGGCAGATCCTTGCCGGTGCGCAAGCGGTGCAGATCTTCGACACCTGGGGTGGCAACCTGTCGGCGGCGGCCTACCAGGAGTTCTCGCTCAGCTACATGCGCAAGATCGTCAGCGGGCTGATTCGCGAGCATGAAGGGCGCAAGGTGCCGGTGATCCTCTTCACCAAGAACGGCGGCCTGTGGCTGGAGAGCATCGCCGAAGCCGGCGCCGACGCACTGGGCCTGGACTGGACCTGCGAAATCGGCGACGCCCGCCGCCGTGTCGGTGACAAGGTGGCCCTGCAGGGCAACATGGACCCGACCGTGCTGTACGCCAAGCCCGAAGCCATCCGCAAGGAAGTGGCGCGCATCCTGGCCAGCTACGGCAAGGGCACCGGCCATGTGTTCAACCTGGGCCACGGCATTACCCCGGAAGTCGACCCGGAACACGCCGGCGTGTTCATCAACGCTGTGCATGAGTTGTCGGCGCAGTATCACCAGTAATTACGTCTGCTCGAGAAGCCCGGCCAAGTGTCGGGCTTTTTTTTGCATTAAGTTTGAATTCAGCGATCGTCGGTAATCTGGTCCCATCAAAACGCAAACAGGACCCGATCATCATGAAAGCCCGCTACCTGCCCCTGATCCTCGCCCCGCTGTTCAGCACCGCCGCCCTGGCTGCCGGCTACACCGGCCCAGGTGCACAGTCGGTGACCACCGTCGCCGCCGCCAACGACGCCGCCGATGACACCCCGGTGGTGCTGCAGGGCTACGTGACCAAGAAGATCAATAACGACGACAAGTACGAGTTCAAGGGCAACACCGGCACCATCACCGTCGAGATCGACGACGAAGACCTGCCGCCGACCCCGTTCAACGACAAGACCAAGGTCAAGCTGACCGGCGAGGTGGAGAAACACCTGATGAGCCGTGAGGTGGATGTGGATATCGTCGAGATCATCAACTGATCCGAGGGCCAAATCGCCGGCAAGCCGGCTCCTACACGGATCCCTGTAGGAGCCGGCTTGCCGGCGATTTGGCCCTTCAGGCGACTTTGGGCGGCAGCCGGCTCAGGTGCAGCGCCACCAGCAACGCCACTGCCAGCAAGCTGCCAATGAACAACCCGATGCCGTTCCAGCCCCACTGGTGCCAGAACACCCCGCCAGCGGTGCCCGCCACACTCGACCCCGCGTAGTAGCAGAACAGGTACAGCGACGATGCCTGCCCCTTGGCCTTCAATGCCCGCCGGCCGATCCAGCTGCTGGCCACCGAGTGCGCGCCGAAAAAGCCGAAGGTGAACACCAGCATGCCGACGATGATCATCGCCAGGGGGCTGGCCAGGGTCAGCAGCAGGCCGCCGCTCATCACCAGGATGCTCGCCCAGAACACCTTGCGCCGGCCCAGCTTGTCGGCCAGCGCGCCCACCTGCGCCGAACTGTAGATACCCGACAGGTACACCACCGACAGCAAGCCGACCAGCGCCTGGTTCATGTGGTAAGGGCCGGCCAGCAGGCGGTAGCCGATGTAGTTGAACAGGGTGACGAAGGCGCCCATCAGCAAGAAGGCTTCGAGGAACAGCCAGGGCAGGCCGGCATCCTTGAAGTGCTGGGTGAAGCCGTCCAGCAGGCTGCGCGGGTTCAGCGCCTGGGGGCGGAAGTTGCGCGACTCGGGCAGCACCTTCCAGAACACCGCTGCCGCTGCCAGCGCCAGCCCGCCGATCACCAGCATTGCCGTGTGCCAGCTGGCGAAGTCGATCAGCACGCCGGTGATCAAGCGCCCGCTCATGCCGCCGATGGCGTTGCCGCCAATGTACAGGCCCATGGCCAGGCCGATGTGCTGCGGGTGGATCTCCTCGCTGAGGTAGGTCATCGCCACCGCCGCCAGGCCGCTCAGCGACAGGCCCACCAATGCGCGGGTGGCCAGCACCAGTTCCCAACTCGGCATTACGGCGCTGGCCAACGTGGCCAGGGCCGCGCTGGCCAGGGCGAAGACCATCACCGGCTTGCGCCCGATGCGGTCGGAAATCGGCCCGGTGATCAGCAAGCCGATGGCCAGCATGGCGGTGGCCACCGACAGCACCAGGCTGCTTTGCGCTGCGTTGATGGCAAATTCCTGCGACAGCAGCGGCATCATCGGCTGCACGCAATACAGCAGGGCAAAGGTGGCGAAGCCGCCGCTGAACAGGGCCAGCACGGTCTTCATGAACGCGGGGGTGCCTTTTTCGATCCAGCTGTCGTTGAAGACGGGGTCGGGTTCGGCGGGCAGGGGGGCTACGGCTGATCTCACGGATGGGTACCTCGGGCACGCTGGCCGGTGTTGCAGTGAAGAGTTGCGATGAAACCTGCGATGAAAAAATCATATAGCCGGCTAATGATTAGATCCAATATATTGTTCGACCTGTTTAAGACGTTTTACGACCTATTGAGAGGCTGCTCATGGAACTGCGCCACCTGCGTTACTTCATCGCCGTGGCCGAAGAGCTGCACTTTGGCCGCGCGGCCCAGCAACTGGGCATCTCGCAGCCGCCGCTGAGCCAGCAGATCCAGGCCCTGGAGCAGGAGCTGGGGGCGCGCTTGTTCGAGCGCACCAACCGTCGGGTCGAGCTCAGCGAAGCCGGCCGGCTGTTCCTCGACGAGGCCCGCCAGGTGCTGGCGCAGGTGGACAAGGCGGCCGATGTAGCGCGCCGGGCGCAGTTGGGCGAGCTGGGTGAGATGAAGATCGGCTTCACCTCGTCGGCACCTTTCACCTCGCGCATTCCCCAGGCGATCCATGCCTTCCGCCAGCGTTTCCCCTCGGTGCACCTGAACCTCAAGGAGATGAGCAGCCGCGACGTGGTGGAGGCGGTGTACGACGAGTCCATCGAAGTGGGCCTGATGCGGCCGATGCCGCTGCCCGAGGGCATCCTCTGCACTGAACTGTTCCGCGAACCGCTGGTGGCTGTGCTCAACGCCTCGCACCCGCTGGCGGCAGGCAGCGAGCAGGGCATCTACATGCAGGCGCTGGCCCATGAGCCGTTCGTGTTCTTCCCGCGCAGTTATGGCAGCGGCTTGCATGCGCAGTTGCTGAGCCTGGCGCGCCAGGCCGGTTTCAGCCCGCATTTCGCCCAGGAAGCCGGCGAGGCGATGACCATCATCGGGCTGGTCTCGGCGGGGCTTGGGGTGTCGGTGCTGCCGGCCTCGTTCCAGCGCATGCGCATCGAGGGCGTGGTGTACCGCACGCTGCTGGACGAGGAGGCCATGACCGCAGTGTGGCTGGTACGCCGCGAGGCATCGAGCTCGGCCATGGCCAATGCGTTCGTTGCCCTGCTGGCCGGGCTGCAAATGCCCGAAGGTGCTGGCTAAACCGCTGCGCTGGTCACATACTCGGGCATTCGTTGATACACGGAGGTCTGACATGCGGCGCGTGGTATTCAATCAGAAAGGTGGCGTGGGCAAGTCGAGCATTGCCTGCAACCTGGCGGCGGTAAGTGCCAGTGAAGGCTACCGGACCCTGCTGATCGACCTGGATGCCCAGGCCAACTCCACCCAGTACCTCACCGGCCTGACCGGCGACGACATCCCCATGGGCATTGCCGACTTCTTCAAGCAGTCGCTGTCCAGCGGCCCGTTCGCCAAGAAGAACAAGGTCGATATCTACGAAACCCCGTTCGACAACCTGCACGTGGTCACCGCCACGGCGGAGCTGGCCGACCTGCAACCAAAGCTTGAGGCCAAGCACAAGATCAACAAGCTGCGCAAATTGCTCGAAGAACTGGACGAAGACTACGACCGGATCTACATCGACACCCCGCCGGCCCTGAATTTTTACGCGGTTTCTGCGTTGATCGCCGCTGATCGCGTGCTGATCCCCTTCGACTGCGACAGTTTTTCGCGCCAGGCGCTGTACGGCCTGCTGGCCGAAATCGATGAATTGAAAGAAGACCACAACGACGAGCTGGTGGTCGAGGGCATCGTGGTCAACCAGTTCCAGTCACGGGCCAGCCTGCCCCAGCAGATGCTCGACGAGCTGCTGGCCGAGGGTTTGCCGGTGTTGCCGGTGTACCTGGGCAGTTCGGTGAAGATGCGCGAATCGCACCACGCCAACCTGCCGCTGATTCATCTGGAGCCACGGCACAAGCTGACCCAGCAGTTTGTCGAGCTGCATGATTTGCTGGAGAGGAGTGCCTGAGGGCTTTCAGGTGTCCGCCGAAGATTCTTCTGCGCCTGGCAGATCGAGCGCCGCCCGCGCGGCGCATCGCCGGCAAGCCGGCTCCTACAGGGGCCCACGCTGAATTAATGTCGTACTAACAAGGCGTACCCCGGTATCGGTACAGCAGAGATTGGCCCGAAACAGATGTAGGAGCCGGCTTGCCGGCGATGCGCCGCGCGGGCGGCGCTCGATCTCATAGGCGCTGAAAATCTCTCGGCAACCACCTGTCAGCCCCAACGCAATCCCCTCAAACCCCTTGCCCGCGCAACCACTCCAGCAGCGACTGCAACGGAAACGCCCCTGCCTGGCGCGCCACTTCGCGCCCGTTCCTGAACAGGATCAAGCTGGGGATCGAGCGAATGCCCAACTGCCCGGCCAGGTTGCGGTTGGCCTCGCTGTCCAGCTTGGCCAGCCGGCAGCGGCCGCTGAGCTGGCGCGCAGCCTGTTCGAACACCGGGGCGAAGCTCTTGCATGGCCCGCACCAGTCGGCCCACACATCCAGCAGCAGCGGCAGGTCGCCCTTGATCTGGGCGCTGTAGTTGGCTTCGCTGAGGTCGAAGGGGCGGGGCAGCAGCATGTCCTGCTTGCAGCGGCCGCATTTCGGGTTGTCGCCCAGGCGTTCGGCGGGCAGGCGGCTGAGGCCGTTGCAGTGCGGGCAGGGGATTACCAAGGGGGTGGACATCAAGGTCTCCAGTCGAAAAGTGCAGGGGCCGCTGTGCGGCCCAATCGCCGGCAAGCCGGCTCCTACAGGGAGCGTGCATGGCTTGAGAATCAGGATGAACAGCTGATTTCCAGGTGCTTGCCCCACTCCGGTGGACGTTCGGCGTAAGCCTGCATGCCTTCCTGCTCATCAAACGGCTTGCTCAACACCTGGTGCAGCCGCCGCACTTCACTGTAGTCACCGGCTTCAGCCGCCTCGATGGCTTTCTGCGCCAGGTAGTTACGCAGCACGTACAGCGGGTTCACTCCATGCATGCGCTCACGCCGCCCTTCGGCATTGCCCGGCTCGCGCTGGCAGCGCGCCAGGTAGTCGGCGCCCCAGGCATCGAACCCGGCCAGGTCGATGAAGTCGTCACGCACCACCTGCAAGGCCTCGGCCACCGGCTGTTCGCCAAGGCGGCGGAAGAACAGCGTGTAGTCCACGCCGCCGCTCTGCATGCGCTGCAACAGGCGCTCCACCAGCGCCATGTCGTCGTCTTCGGCGGTGGTCAGGCCCAGCCGGCGGCGCATCAGGTCGAGGTAATGGGCCTGGTACAGCGGCAGGAACAGCCCCAGCGCTTCCTTGAGCGGCTCCACCTCGATGACCGTGGTCAGGGCCTGGGCCAGGGCACTGAGGTTCCAGTGGGCGATAGGCACCTGGTTGGCGTAGCTGTAACGGCCACGGTCGTCGGAGTGGTTGCAGATGAAGTTGGCGTCGAAGTCGTCGAGGAAGGCGTAGGGGCCGAAGTCGAAGGTGATGCCGAGGATCGACATGTTGTCGGTGTTCATCACCCCGTGGCAGAAGCCGTAGGCCTGCCAGCGGGCGATCAGTTCGGCGTTGCGCTCGACGATGCTGCGGAACATGGCCAGGTACGGCTGCTCGGCGTCGACGCACTCGGGGTAGTGTTCGCGCAGCACGTGGTCGATGAGTACGCGCTGCTGTTCGGGCTGCTTGGTGTAGTAGAAGTACTCGAAGTGGCCAAAACGCACATGGCTCTGCGCCAGGCGCAGCAGCATGGCGGCGCTCTCGCGGGTTTCGCGCCATACCGGGGTGCTTGAGCCGATCACGCACAGCGCCCGGCTGCTGGGGATGCCGAGGGCGTGCAGCGCTTCGCTTGCGAGGAATTCGCGGATCGACGAGCGCAGCACCGCGCGGCCATCGCCCATGCGCGAGTACGGGGTCTGGCCGGCGCCCTTGAGGTGCAGGTCCCAGTGCTCGCCGGCGTCGTTGACCACCTCGCCCAGCAGCAGCCCGCGGCCATCGCCCAGGCGCGGGTTGTACGAACCGAACTGGTGGCCGGAATAGACCATCGCCCGCGGCTCGGCCTCGGCCCACAGCTTGTGGCCGCTGAACAGCTCGGCGAATACCGGCTCATGGGCCTGGGCCGGGTCGAGGTCGAGCAGCTGCATGGCCGATTCGCTCGCCACCACCAGGCGCGGCTCGGCGATGGGGTCGGGCAGAACCTCGGTGGAGAAGGTATCGCCCAGGCGGGCGAAGCGGTTGTCGAAAGTGAGGTGGTCGAGGGACTTCACGGGGCCGGCTCCTGGGTGTCGTGCCATTGGGGCCGCTTTGCGGCCCTTCGCGGGTAAACCCGCTCCCACAGGGATATCGCCAAGCCTGTGGGAGCGGGTTTACCCGCGATCGAGGGCGCAGCCCTCGCTGGGTTTGAGCACAGAATAAAGTATTCGAACCCTCTTAGGCCCCAGGCGTGCCATCCGTTTTGCCATCCATGGGAATCAACTGCTGCCGGCCACCCTTGGTGTCCATCAGGAACACCTCTACCTGGCGCACCGAAATCTTGATGCCGTGGGCCTTGAACTCGCGGTCGATGTAGCGGTTGACCTCGTCCAGGGTCGGGTTGCGGTCGCCCAGGTCGCGCACGTGCATGCGCAGCTCGTGGTCCAGCGCGCTTTCGCCGAAGTTGAGGAAGTACACGATCGGCTCCGGGTCCTTGAGCACCCGCGGGTTGTCGTGGGCGCCCTTGAGCAGCAGGTCGCGCACCAGGTCCAGGTCCGAGCCGTAGTCGATGCCCAGCTTCAGCGTCACCCGGGTGACCGTGTCGGTCAGCGACCAGTTGATCAGCTGGCCGGTGATGAAGGTCTTGTTGGGGACGATGATGTCCTTGCGGTCGAAGTCGGTGATGGTGGTGGCGCGGATGCGGATCTTGCTCACCGTGCCGGACAGGTTGCCGATGGTGATGGTGTCGCCGATACGCACCGGGCGCTCGAACAAAATCATGATGCCGGAGATGAAGTTGGCGAAGATCTCCTGCATGCCGAAACCCAGCCCCAGCGACAGTGCCGCCACCAGCCACTGCAGCTTGTCCCAGCTCACCCCGAGGGTTGCCAGGGTGCTGACGATGCCCACGCCGACAATCACGTACGACAGCAGCGTGGTGATGGCGTAGGCACTGCCCTGGGCCAGGCTCAGGCGCGACAGCACCAGCACTTCCAGCAGGCCCGGCAGGTTGCTGGCCAGGGCCACGGTGATGCCGGCGATGACCAGCGCACCGAGCAGGTCGCCGAGGCTGATCGGCACCATGCTGGCGGTGGCGCCGGTGCCGCTGCTGTACTCGTACAGGGTGACGTTGTTGAGGTAGGAGAATACGCTGATCAGGTCGGCCCACACCCAGTACAGCCCGGCGATGAAACCGCCGAGCAGGGCCAGGCGGATCAGGCGCAGCGACTGCTGGTTGACCTGCTCGATGTCCAGCGTCGGCTCCTCGATCACCACCTCGCCATCCAAACCTTCCTTGGCCGCCTGGCGCTTGCTCAGCGCACGCTGGTAGGCCAGGCGTCGCGCCGCCACCGACAGGCCGCGCACGAACGCCGCCTCGATCACCAGCCAGAACAGCAGCAGGTAGAGGGTGTAGATCAGCCGGTCGGTGAGCTTCAGGGCGGTGTAGTAGTAGCCGAAGCACACCGCCACGAACAAGGCGATGGGCAGGGCAGTAAAGGCCACCCCCACCGCCTTGCGGAACAGCGAGGTGTCACGGTGCGCCGGGCTGCTCAGCAGCAGGCGGCTGAGCAGCCAGGCCATCAGCGCGTAGCAGGTCAGCACCACGCCGATGCCCAGCACGTCGTCGGCCAGCGCCGAGGGCTGGTGTTCGGCCACCGCCACCACACCCACCAGGGCCAGCACCACGGTGCCCAGGCGGCGCACCCAGCCACGCAGGAATTCGACCTGTGGTTTGTGCCAGCGGAAGTGGATTTCGGCCACCCCGCCCGGGGCGAGGATGCGATACGCGGTGTAGAACACCAGCCAGGCCTGGGCCAGTTGCCACAGGGCGGCGCCCAGGTTGGCGTTCTGCCCGCGGGCGTCGATCTGCAGGGCGTAGCTGCCCAGGGCCAGGGCCAGCGCCAGGGGCATCGCCAGCAGGATGTTGACCAGGATCGCCTGGGGCGTGTGCCACTGGCTGTCGCGCTTGAAGTGGCCGATGTCCTGGTGGACCTTGCCCAGGCGCCGGTACAGCGCCTTGCGCCGCCACAGCAGCGCGCCGATCACCAGCAGTAGCGGCAGGAACAGCAGCGGGCGCTGGATCAGCCCGTCGGCCACTTCGCTTATGCCCGAGCCCCAGGGCAGGCTGGCGACCTGGTCGGCCAGGCGCTGCGGCACGTACTGCAGCCATTCCCAGTCCAGCGGCTTGTTGCTGGGGATCCAGAACATCTGCTCTTCGAGGGTGGTGCGCAGGTTCTGCGCGGTACCCAGCAGTTGCTTCTGGTTCAGCTGCAGGGTGATCGATTCGTTGAGCAGCGCCGAGAGTTCGCGGTTGAGCCGCTCGAGCAGGTCGCTGCGGGTGATCGCCACCTCCAGCAGGGCTTTGCGCAGGGCTGGGCTGGCATCCTCCTGGGGCTGGCTGGCGAGCAGCTTGTCGACGTAGCTGGACGGGCTGCTCATCTGCTCGCGCTGCTGATTGATCTCGAACTGGTACAGGCGGATGTCGGCGATCTGGTCGGCCAGGTCGCGGTCCAGCTTGAGGTGCGGCAGGGCCTGCTTCTGCTTGTAGAGGATCTTCGACAGCAGCAGGCTGCCCTTGAGCACGTTGATCTGCTCGTCCAGCGCCTGGTCGGCCTGGGTCAGGCTGTCGAGCTGCTGCTTGGCGCGCAGGTTCTGCTGGGTCAGCTCGTTGAGCCGGTCGGTGCTCTTGAGCAGGTAGTCGGAGAGCTTGAGGTTGGCCGCGCTTTCGTTGGCCAGCAGGGTGCTGCCGCCGGCCTTCTGCGCCTCGATCGACTGCTGGGTGACGGTTTGCTGGGACTGTGCCAGGCGCTTGTCGTTGATCAGCGTCTGCAGGTCCTGGATCTCCTGCTCCAGGCGTGCGGCGCGCTCGATCAGCAGGTCGTGCTGGGCGCTGCCGAGGTCCTGCAGCAGGCTGTTGCCGGCCAGTTCCTGGCGGCGCAGCAGGGTCAGGGCGTTGAGCGAGGCCTGCTCGGCGTTGAGCTGGTTGCGCAGGTCGCTGGTCAGCGGCTTGCCATTGTCCTTGCCGGCCTTGAGCGCGTTGCTGATCTGCTGGATGCGCGTCTGGTTGTTGCTGATTTCGGCCTGGGCGCGCTCGGGGCGGGTCTGGGCGTTGATGATCAGGCTGTTGGCTTCGCTCAGGGCCTTCTGCAGCTCGCCCTGCTGGGTGCTGCGCTCGCTGAGCATCTGCTCGAGCTGCGGCACGTTGAGGTTGGCGTAGCGCTGGGTCACCGGTGCGCTGCTGCTGCCCTTGAGCTTGATCAGTTCACGCTGGCTGTCGCGGATCTGCTGGGGGGCGCCGGTCAGTTGCTGCTTGAGGGCGGCGAGCTTGTTCTCGCTATCCTCCTTGCTGGCCAGCAGCGCCAGGGTCTGTTCCAGCACCTGCTGCACGGCCTTTTGCTCGGCTTCGGGCAGCTTGCGCTCGGCGATCTTGTCGAGGCTGGTCTGGATGCCGGGGGTGGTGGGTACTTCTGCCGCGCCGGCGGCGAACGACAGGGTCAGGCACAGCCCCAGCAGGGCTGCGCGGCTATACACGCGCAGGGACATAGGCAGAATTCTTGTGCGACGAGGCAAATCGGAGTTTAGAGGAACAACCCGGGGCTTGGCCGGGTTCCTTCGGGGAATCTGACGCCCACTTTCTGGATCTTGTTCCCGTCCATGACCGCGACGGTCCAGATCGTGCTGTGCCATTCGATCTGATCGCCTACTACTGGAGCGCCTCCGACCTTTTGTCGGATGAACTGCGCCAGCGGCATTTTCGCGTCCAGGCCATCGAGTTTCAGGCCATACAGCGCGGCCACCGCACCCAGCTCGGCATCGCCTTCGAGCACGAAATCACCGAAGAAGCGCAGGTCCAGGCCGCGTTGTGGTGCCTGGCTGAACAGCTTGCCCAGGGCCGGCAGGTTGTGTTCGTGGCCGATCACGCAAAGCATGTCGCCCACCTCCAGCACCGTGCTGCCCGAGGGGTGCAGCAGTTGCTCGCCACGAAACAGCGCGGCGATTCGCGTGCCCTCAGGCATTTTCAGCTCGCGCAGGGCGGCGCCGATGCACCACTTTTCGGCGCCCAGGCGATAGACGAACAGCTCCCACTCGCTGGTGATGTGCACCTCCAGCGCCGAACGCGAGATCGGTGCAGGGTCCGGCGGTACGGTGACCTTCAGCAGCTTGGCCATCCACGGCAGGCTGGTGCCCTGCACGAGCAGCGACACCAGCACGATGAAGAACGCCAGGTTGAAGAACAGCTGGGCGTCCGGCAGGCCGGCCATCAGCGGGAACACCGCCAGAATGATCGGCACCGCGCCGCGCAGCCCGACCCAGCTGATGAAGCCTTTTTCGCGACCATGGAAAGCCTTGAACGGCAGCAGCGCGGCGACCACCGACAGCGGCCGCGCCACCAGGATCATCCACAGCGCCAGGCCCAGCGCCGGCACGGCGATGGGCAGCAGGTCGTGGGGGGTGACCAGCAGCCCCAGCACCAGGAACATGCCGATCTGCGCAAGCCAGGCCATGCCGTCGAGCATGTGCAAAATGCCGTGGCGGCTGCGGATCGGCTTGTTGCCCAGCACCAGGCCGCACAGGTACACGGCGAGGAAGCCGCTGCCGTGCAGGGCGTTGGTCAGCGAGAACACCGCCAAGCCCCCGGCCACCACCAGAATCGGGTACAGGCCGCCGGCCAGGTTGATGCGGTTGACCAGCTGCAGCATCAGCCAGCCGCCGCCCAGGCCCAGCAGGCTGCCGATGCCGAACTCGCGCAGCAGGTGGGTGAGCAGGCTCCAGTGCAGGCCGGTCTGGCCGCTGGCGATCATGTCGATCAGGGTGACGGTGAGGAACACCGCCATCGGGTCGTTGCTGCCCGATTCGATTTCAAGCGTGGCGGTGACCCGCTCGTTCAGGCCCTTGCCTCCGAGCAGCGAGAACACTGCCGCAGCGTCGGTGGAGCCGACGATGGCGCCGATCAAAAGGCCCTGGATCAGGCTCAGGTCGAACAGCCAGGCGGCGACCATGCCGGTCAGCCCGGTGGTGATCAGTACGCCGACCGTGGCCAGCGACAGCGCCGGCCACAGCGCCACGCGAAAACTCGCCACCCGGGTGCGCAGACCGCCGTCCAGCAGGATCACCGCCAGGGCCAGGTTGCCCACCAGGTAGGCAGTCGGGTAGTTGTTGAAGATGATGCCGCCACCGTCGACGCCGGCGACCATGCCGACGGCGAGGATGATGACCAGAATCGGGATGCCCAGGCGCGAGGACAGCGAGCTGACCAGGATACTGGCCCCGACCAGCAGAGCGCCGATCAGGAACAGGCTGTTGATGGTGCTCGCATCCAAAGGCGTTACTCCGGTACATCGCGGGGGAAAAAGGACCTTGATAGCCTCGGGCTAGCAGGTCGCGTGCCAATCGATTCTAACCTGATGAATTGGCAGGCTGTAAAGCGTTTCTGCATATGAAAAAAGGCACCTCGAGAGGTGCCTTTTCATTGTGTTGCCTGGCCGGGCCTCATCGCCGGCAAGCCGGCTCCTACAGATATCCCTGTAGGAGCCGGCTTGCCGGCGATTGGCCCTGATGCGGCCTTCAGCCTTGCTTCACTTCACGCATCGGCTTGCCCTTCACCGGGGCATCACCGGCCACGTAGTACTTGGCGGTGCTGCGCGGCAATGGCTTGCGGCCACGGATCTTGTCGGAGATTTTCTCGGCGATCATGATCGTGGTGGCGTTGAGGTTGCCGGTGATGATCAGCGGCATGATCGAGGCGTCGACCACACGCAGGCCCTGCATGCCGTGCACGCGGCCTTCGCCATCGACCACCGCCATGTCGTCGGTGCCCATCTTGCACGAGCAGGACGGGTGGAAGGCGGTTTCGGCGTGCTCGCGGATGAACTTGTCCAGCTGCTCGTCGGTTTGCACGTCGGCGCCCGGGCTGATTTCGCGGCCACGGTACGGGTCCAGCGCCGGCTGGGCCATGATTTCGCGGGTCAGGCGGATGCCGTCACGGAATTCCTGCCAGTCCTGCTCGGTGGCCATGTAGTTGAACAGGATGCTCGGGTGCTGGCGCGGGTTCTTCGACTTGGCCTGGATGCGGCCACGGGCTGGCGAGCGCATCGAGCCCATGTGCGCCTGGAAGCCGTGCTCTTTGACGCCGTTCGAGCCGTTGTAGTTAATCGCAACCGGCAGGAAGTGGTACTGGATGTTCGGCCACTTGAACTCGGGGCGGGTACGGATGAAACCGCCGGCCTCGAACTGGTTGCTGGCGCCGATGCCGGTGCCTTTGAACATCCACTCGGCGCCGATGGCCGGCTGGTTCCACCACAGCAGCGACGGGTACAGCGACACCGGCTGGGTGCAGGCGTACTGCAGGTACAGCTCCAGGTGGTCCTGCAGGTTCTCGCCGACGCCCGGCAGATCGTGCACCACCGGGATGTCGAGGCTTTCCAGCAGGGCGCGCGGGCCCACGCCGGAGCGCTGCAGCAGCTGTGGCGAGGCGATGGCGCCGGAGCTGACGATGACTTCCTTGCGGGCGCGGGCTTCGACGCGCTCTTCGCTGTCACCCACCAGGTAGGTCACACCCACGGCGCGCTTGCCGTCGAACAGCACGCGGTCGCTCAGGGCGTGGGTGACGATGGTCAGGTTGGGGCGCTTCTTGGCCTGGTCCAGGTAACCGCGTGCGGTGCTGGAACGGCGGCCGTTCTTGGTCACCGAACGGTCCATCGGGCCGAAGCCTTCCTGCTGGTAGCCGTTCAGGTCTTCGGTGCGCGGGTAGCCGGCTTGCACGCCGGCCTCGACCATGGCGTGGAACAGCGGGTTGTTGCCGGCTTTTGGCGTGGCAACGCTGACCGGGCCTTCGCCGCCGTGGTAGTCGTTGGGGCCGATGTCGCGGGTTTCGGCTTTGCGGAAGTACGGCAGGCAGTCGAGGTAAGTCCAGTCTTCCAGGCCCGGCAGTTCAGCCCAGCCGTCGAAGTCCATGGCGTTGCCGCGGATGTAGCACATGCCGTTGATCAGCGACGAGCCACCCAGGCCCTTGCCGCGGCCACACTCCATACGGCGGCCGTCCATGTGCGGCTCCGGGTCGGTCTCATAGGCCCAGTTGTAGCGCCGGCCCTGCAGCGGGAAGGCCAGGGCGGCCGGCATCTGGGTGCGGAAGTCGAAGCGGTAGTCGGGGCCACCGGCTTCCAGCAGCAGGACCGTGACGCTGGCGTCTTCGGTCAGGCGGGTGGCCAGGGTGTTACCGGCCGAGCCGGCACCGACGATGATGTAATCGAATTCTTGGGACATGCAAGTACCCTCGTGTTGGCGGTGATCAGGGGGCGGGAACGCCCGTGCGCAGCGGCACGGGCGTGGCTATACGCGGCTTAGAAAACCGAGTTGTAGCCGCCCAGCTCGACCTGGACCGACTTGATGCGAGTGTATTGAGCCAGCGAGCTGACGCCGTTCTCACGGCCGACGCCCGACTGCTTGTAGCCGCCGACCGGCATTTCGGCTGGCGATTCGCCCCAGGCGTTGATCCAGCAGATACCGGCTTCGAGCTTGTGGATGATGCGGTGGGCGCGGGTGATGTCGTTGGTGCACACGCCGGCGGCCAGGCCGTACTCGGTGTCGTTGGCGCGGCGGATGACTTCTTCTTCGGTCTCGTAGGACAGAATGCTCATCACCGGGCCGAAGATCTCTTCCTTGACGATGGTCATGTCGTCGGAGCAATCGGTGAACACGGTCGGGGCAACGAAGGCGCCCTTGGCGAAATCACCGGCGGTCAGACGCTCGCCGCCGCACAGTACGCGGGCACCTTCTTCTTTACCCTTGGCGATGTAGCTGAGCACGCTTTCCATGTGCTGGAAGCTGACCAGCGGGCCGAAGTTGGTGTTCTCGTCTTCCGGGTTGCCGACGCGGATACGCGCAACGCGCTCGGCGATCTTGGCTTCGAAGGCCGCTTTCATCGAGGCCGGGATGAACACGCGGGTGCCGTTGGTGCACACCTGGCCGGAGCTGTAGAAGTTGGCCATCATGGCGATGTCGGCGGCCTTGTCCAGGTCGGCGTCTGCGCAAATGATCAGTGGCGACTTGCCGCCCAGTTCCATGGTGACTTCCTTGAGCGAGGAGCTCGAGGCGCTGGCCATGACCTTTTTACCGGTGGTGGTGCCGCCGGTGAACGAGACTTTCTCGATGCGCGGGTGCTCGGTCAGCCAGGTGCCGACTTCACGGCCACTACCGGTCAACACGTTGAACACGCCGTTCGGCAGGCCCGCTTCGGTGTAGATCTCGGCCAGTTTCAGGGTGGTCAGCGAAGTGA
Source organism: Pseudomonas sp. NPDC089406 (assembly GCF_044900265.1). Lineage (NCBI taxonomy): Bacteria > Pseudomonadati > Pseudomonadota > Gammaproteobacteria > Pseudomonadales > Pseudomonadaceae > Pseudomonas > Pseudomonas sp. NPDC089406. The sequence continues at coordinate 66,066 of NZ_JBJDNC010000008.1, forward strand.
CTTCCGAAGGCTTGAAGATCATCGCGTTGCCGGCGGCCAGGGCCGGGGCGGATTTCCACAGGGCGATCTGGATCGGGTAGTTCCAGGCGCCGATACCCACGGTCACGCCCAGCGGCTCGCGGCGGGTGTAGACGAAGGACGATTCGCGCAGCGGGATCTGCTCGCCTTCGATGGCCGGTACCAGGCCTGCGTAGTATTCCAGCACGTCGGCGCCGGTGACGATGTCGACGTAGCGGGTTTCGGAGTACGACTTGCCGGTGTCCAGGGTTTCCAGCTGGGCCAGTTCGTCGTTGCGCTCACGCAGGATGTCGACGGCGCGGCGCAGGATGCGCGAACGCTGCATGGCGGTCATGGCGGCCCAGACTTTTTGGCCGCGCTCGGCGCTTTCAACGGCCTTTTCGACGTCGGCCTGGGTGGCACGCTGTACGTGGGCGAGGACTTCGCCGGTGGCCGGGTTGATGGCCTCGAAGGTGGCATCGCTGCCAGCGTCGACGTAAGCGCCATCAATGTAGAGTTTTTGCGTTCCGAAACGGGCCATAAAGTCCTCGCAAGTGCAGTGTGTGGTTGGCTGCCGCGTCACGCCCCCGCCGGTTGGCTGGTGGCTGCGCGCGGCTTGGCAGCGGCCTGGTCTTGTGTGCCCAGGGTCTGCTGTTTAGCCAGTTGTAGATCCATGTATTCGTTAGCGATGCGTATTGCCTGTTCGGTGTCGAATGCATCTCCCGACAGGGCGCCACGCAACCACAGGCCGTCGATCAGGGCTGCCAGGCCGCGGGCTGCCTTGCGCGCATGGTAGAGCGGCAGGGCGCGGCGGAACTGACAGCACAGGTTGGAATACAGGCGGTGATCGTTGATCCGCTGCAACCTGTGCAAAGACGGCTGGTGCATGCTGGAGGCCCAGAAGGCCAACCAGGTTTTCATTGCCGGGCCGTTCACCTGGCTGGCATCGAAGTTGCCCTCGATGATTGCCTGCAGGTGGGCTCGCGGGCCATCGTCCTCAAGTGCTGCGCGGCGTGCGACAACGCCGTCGCTGAGCATTTTCATGATGTAGCTCATGGTCGCTGCGATCAGGCCGTTCTTGTCCTGAAAGTAGTGACTGATGATGCCGTTCGACACACCGGCCAAACGGGCAATCAGCGCAATGCTGGCGTCCCCCAGCCCCACCTGATCGACCGCCTGCAGGGTGGCTTCGATCAACTGCTGGCGGCGGATGGGTTGCATACCGACCTTGGGCATCTTGCTTTCTCCTCAGGCCTACGAGCAGACGACAAGCGGCTGACTCGGCGAAGGCCAGTCTATTTTGTTTTGATTGAACGTTCAATCAATAAAGAATAAGCTCTGCGACAATTTGTGCCATTGACAGTTTTTCAGGCGGTCAAAGAAGCACGGATTGGCACCCCAGGAAATCGCGTAACCCCCGGAATACAAGGCGTTGACGGGCACGGGCGATGCAAAGGCAGATTCTGCCGCGCGGTCACAGGCTGCGCGGTCGGCCCTTGGAGCGGGCCTGGCGGCTGTGGCGAATGCGCGCACTTCTGACGGATTGCGCAGCTCGAACACGGCTCACCGGTCTGCTTTTTTGCAGCGTTTCGATTCGGGATCACGGTTTCCAGGGTGCTTTTATAACACCTGTAGCAGTGGGGCTATTGCACCAATTGCGCGGGAAATGACTGATTAGCCTCCACTGCCGCACTCCCCGGAGCATTCGTGCAATGAGTTCTGCCTCCCTGACAAAGCCCCCCGCCGAGCGGGTACGGGTCAACCGCGTGGTGTTCTTCACCTCAGCGATGATGATCCTCGTTCTGACTGCCCTGCTGATCGCTGTACCTGAAACCGCCGGCGAAGTGCTCGGTGTCGCCCAGAAGTGGCTGACCCGCACCTTCGGCTGGTACTACATGCTGGTGATCTGCAGCTACCTGCTGTTCGTCATCTACCTGGCTTTCTCCGACTTCGGCAAGCTCAAGCTCGGTGGCAAGGACGATACCCCCGACTTCAGCTACGGCGCCTGGGCCGGCATGCTGTTCTCGTCCGGCATCGGTATTTCGCTGCTGTACTTTGGTGCGTCCGAGCCGCTGGACCACTACTTCAACCCGCCTGAAGGCACCCCGGCCAGCCTCGAAGCTGCGCGCCAGGGCCTGCAGCTGACCTTCCTGCACTGGGGCCTGCACGGCTGGGCGATCTACGCCCTGGTAGGCCTGGCCGTGGGTTACTTCGCCTACCGCCACAACCAGCCGCTGGCACTGCGCTCGGCGCTGTACCCGCTGGTGGGCGAGCGCTGGGTCAAGGGCGCCGGTGGCAACGCGGTGGACATCTTCGGCATGTTCGTCACCCTGCTGGGCCTGGTGACCAACCTGGGTATCGGCTCGATGCAGGTGGCCTCGGGCCTTGAGTACCTGTTCGGCATGGACCACAGCAAGACCAACCTGCTGGTGGTGATCCTGGTGATGGCCGGCGTTGCCACCGTCGCTGCGGTGTCGGGCGTGGAGAACGGCATCCGCCGCCTGTCCAACCTGAACATCCTGCTGTTCAGCGGCCTGTTGATCTTCGTGCTGCTGGCTGGCAACACCCTGCACCTGTTCAACGGCTTCGTGCAGAACGTCGGTGATTACCTGAACGGCTTCGTGCTCAAGACCTTCGACCTGTACGTGTACGAAGGCGCAGGCGACAAGTCCGAGCGCTGGCTGGGCCTGTGGACCGTGTTCTACTGGGCCTGGTGGATCTCCTGGGGCCCGTTCGTGGGTATGTTCATTGCCCGTATCTCCAAGGGCCGTACCGTGCGCCAGCTGGTCAGCGGCGTGCTGCTGATCCCGCTGGGCTTCACCCTGGCCTGGCTGTCGATCTTCGGCAACACCGCCCTGGACCTGGTGATGAACCACGGCGCCGTGGAGCTGGGCAAGACCGCGCTCGAGCAGCCCTCGATGTCGATCTACCAGCTGCTGGAATACTTCCCGGCGGCCAAGATCGTCATTGGCGTGGCGATTTTCGTCGGCTTCGTGCTGTTCCTCACCCCGGCCGACTCGGGCGCGGTGATGATGGCCAACCTGTCGTGCAAAGGCGGCCAGGTGGACGAAGACGCCCCGCACTGGATGGTGGTGTTCTGGTCGGTGGTGATCACCCTGGTGACCATCGGCCTGCTGTTTGCCGGTAACTTCGAGGCCATGCAAACCATGGTGGTGCTGGCGGGCCTGCCGTTCTCGGTGGTGCTGGTGCTGTTCATGTTCGGCCTGCTCAAGGCCATGAAGCAGGACACGGCGGTGGAGAACGAGCGTGCCGAGCTGGCCGCCCGTGGCCGGCGCGGCTTCAGCGAGCGGCTGAGCCAGCTGGACCTGCAGCCGACCCAGGCGCTGGTGCAGCGCTTCATGGACAAGCAGGTCAGCCCGGCGCTGAAAGAAGCCGCCGAGCAACTGGGCACCCTGGGCTTCGAAGTGGAAACCCGCGTAGGCCAGTCGCGCAACATGATGGGCCTGCGGGTGATGATGGAAGAGGGCAACCCGTTCGTCTACGAAGTGTGCCTGGACGGCTACCTGGCCGCGCCGAGCGAGGCGCCGGTGGAAGGTGAGCCTGAAGTGCGCCAGCGCTTCTACCGCGCCGAGGTGTACCTGCACGATGGCAGCCAGGAGTACGACCTGATGGGCTTCACCCGCGAGCAGATCGTGCGTGACGTGCTGGATCAGTTCGAAAGCCAACGCCAACTGCTGGGGCGTGTGTACAGCTGATGCTGTGCTGAGGTGCCAGAAGGGCCCGGTTCGCAAGAACCGGGCCCTTTTTGTTTCAGGGTTGCGTTACTTGATGGAGCCCGGCGGGCCTTGCGGTGCGCTGGCATAGCAATATCTGCCACCGGCTCCCGCCTCTGCTTGAGCAAGCTTTTCGCTCATCTTTTGAGGAAGCCTCCATGCCCCACCTTTCTTCCCCCGCCAGGGACTTCCAGCAGGCCGTCGCCCTTGAGTTCGCGGCTCGCCCCAGGTTACGCCAGGTCTTGAGCGACAGCGTCTTACCAATACTCAATGGCCACTCGACCACTATCCAGCAGTTGAGCCTGCCCGACGCCGAAGCACTGACTTTGTTGATCCCCGGCCTCTCCCAGCAGGGCTCGGCAACGTTCTATCCGCGTTGGTCGCGACAACCATTGCTCGAAACGCTGCTTGATGCCCTGTGCCAGGGCAGGACACTGGCCTCGCTGGGCGATGGTGCAGGCGACTTCATGGTCGTGGTGGCGCCACCCTACGTGTTCACTGACAGCAAAGGCGAACTCCAGCCGTACGGGGCGGTATCGATCCAGCCGGTGCTCGGCCAGCTTCAGGTAGCGCTTGATGCCTTGCTGGAGTCTTTCTGCCAGGCGCAGATTCGCTACTGGTCGGCGCCGGGGAGCCTGGGGGTGAGTCGTGATCAATGGCTGCAGCAGCTGTTGAAGCAGGCGCTGTTGCAGAACCTGCCCTTGCAGGGGCTGGACGAGCAGCAGGCAGCGTGTGTGCATGGCCTGCTGCAAGGGGGCGCGCAACTGCCGCCGGTGTGCCTGGTCGAGGTGCAGTTGACCCGTGGTGATGCCACTGTCCGCCGCCTGCTGCCAAACCTGTTGCTGCGCGCCGAGCGCGACGAGCGCCAGTTTTTGCTCTGGTGCTCGCCGTCCAGTGTGATTGCCGCCTTCGACTCGGATGCCAGCTTTGCTGCGGGGCTGCAACAGGCGCTGAGCTGGCAGCACCAGTTCGACAGCCTCACCTGGGATTGCCATGCACTGGAGGGCGATGTGTTTGCCCAGCAGGTCGCAGTACTGCTGGAACGCTTGCTGGACGACGTGCTGCTCGCGCGCTACGGGCAGTGCGCCGATGTGGCCGCCCTGGAGCGATCGTTCGCGGCGTTGAGCGACCCTTCGGGTGTGTTCATCGCAGGCTACCTGGTCGAGCCGCCTGCAAGCATTGAGTTCCCGCAGGCCCACCAGCAGGCACGCGCTGTCGACAGCTTCGCCGTACAATGCGGGCTGTTCGACCTGGCGTTGGCCCAGGCCCAGTCAGCCGGGCTGTCGGCGCTGGAGCAGGTGCAGGACTTGCGCACCTACACCCGCGAGCGCCTGCGCAGGCAAATGCTCGAGGACTATCCGATCGAGGCCAACTACTACGCCGATGACCTCGACCTCACCCTGACCCGCTCACTGGGCGTGCCGGGCGGGGAAGGGACGGGTACCGGCGATGGCGTGACCCAGACCCGAAAGCTGACCCTTACCGAATTCGCCATCGGCAACCTGGCCTCTCTGGAGGGCTGGGTGCTCACATCGATCAGCCATGGCAGTGGGCAACTGATCATGGGCTGGATGACACCTGATTATGTGAAGGGCCTGGTCGAGCGTGTCGATATCGGTGGGCATTACCCGGGCTACGTGAAGTCCTTGCTCGATGCGCCGGCCACGCGCGACGAGCGTTGCCGACGGTTTGCCCGGGAGTGGCGCTGCTCGCTGTTGTTCAGTGCATTGGGCGCCAGGCTCGACGGCAGCCTGAGCGAGAACGGCTTGCAGTGCGTGGTCGACTATTGCCGGGGGCGGGTAGATGCCCGGCTCCCGGAAATCATGCTGATGCCGCTGGCATTCGCCCGGGAGCCAGGTACCAAGGTGCGGGACCGGGTACACGGCATGTTCGTACTGTTTGCGGCAGAGCGTGAAACCGTGCTGTTGTACCGGCCCTTGTACCCGGCCGCGGCATTGACCGAGTTCGCCAACCTGAAGGCCTTGATGGCGGCTATCCGCGAACAGCAGGCGCTGCAGGACAGCATCCTGACCTGGCTCACGCCTGAAGCGCGCAAGGTATACGACCACGGTGGTTTCAGCGAACCGCACTTGGGCCGGCCCATCGTCGACACTTCGACCTTGCCCGAGCCGGTGAAGCCGGCCACCTTTGCCGCGAGCTTCTGGCGCACCGATGTCGATGAGCAGATGTACCTGGCCAACCGCGACCTGCTGGTGGAGCTGGCGGACCGCGAGTCGACCTCAACCGCCGAAAGCCGCTGGGCGATTCTCAAGGAGGGCGCCTGGCTGGTCTTCCAGGCTGTGAACCTGCTGCTGCGCGGGCCGGTGGCTACAGTGGCCTGGCTGGTACAGGGCGTGCTCGCAGTCGAGCAGGATGTGCAGGCCTTGCGCGAAGGCGATGCATTCGAACGCAGCTCGGCGGTGGTCGACCTGCTGCTGAACGCTGCCATGGTGCTGATGCATGCGCGTTTGCCTGGCAGCGAGCCACCCGCTGTCACGCGGGTGCCTGAGGGCGTTGGTTTTGACGGCTTGCCAGTACTGCCTTCGGTAGTGGGTGCCGCCGAACCGAGGGTGACCCGCGGCAGTGTCGGCCTGCCGGGCCCCTTGCCGGAAAAGGCGGGCAGAGTGATGGATTTCAGCTGGCGCGGCGTGTCCGGGAGCAACGTGCTGACGCCGCAATTGCGCACGAAGCTGATGGCCTTACGTGCGAACGTCGATCTGGAGAGCGTCAAGCCTGACGCGTCCGGCCTTTACCCGGTAGCCGGCAAACACTACGTACCGCTGGCCGGTCATGTCTTTCAGGTGGAGGCCAGCGATGCCGGGGTCCGCGTTGTGTCCGGGCTTGGGGAGCACGGGCCCTGGGTGGTCAGTGATGGACGTGGCTGGTGTATCGACACTGGGTTGCATGGCGGGATGATGTCCCGGGTTCAGAAGAAAAGGGCGGACAGGGAAGCCGTCGAGCGGAAGATTCGCGACGAGGATAACCAACTCGCCAGTGAGGCCAAGGTGCTGGGTGCCACGCTGCAGAAACACAGCGACATGCTGCTTGGCACGTTGAACAAGGTCCAGGAGCTCGAGCAGGTCCCTGAGCCTGACGCGCTACAGCTCAAGCAGCTTGAGCAGGCCAGGCAGATGGTCAACTTGCTCAAGGAGAAGGCGGCCGACGACCTGAAAGCGGTCATCGACAACTACCTGGAGCAGAACCGGCTCAGTGCCAGGGCCAAGGCCGGCAACCCCTCCGCTGCGATGGCCGAGGCGATCAAGGTCCAGCGCAATACCACCCAGCATCAGCTCATCGAGTACTTCCAGGCGCGGTACAACTACTTGACCGACCTGATCAACGCCGAAAACATGGTCGAAATGGCAAAAGACATTCTGATCAACCCGCGCAGCGACGCTGAAGTGGCGACCTACCGGGCGTTCAGGGCGGTCTTGCAACGGGTGGCCGGCTGGGAGACGCAATTGGTCGACATGTCCGTGTCATTCGACGAAGTGCTGGCCGACTGCATCAAGGACGACGCACTGGTTTTCACCTCTAACGACGGAGCGCGGGTCAACAAGGACGCCTGGTTGAAAGACCTGATTCGCCAGCGTGGCGCCACCGGGATCGACCTGCAGGCGCATCTGCTCAAAGACCTTGGCGAGTTGAGCATCGACCGCCTGGCCGACACCGACGAGCTGATCTTGAAGCAGGCCGAGCACGCCTTGATCAGCGACGATTTGCGCAGTGCGCTTGCGGCCCACGGCGAAGTGCCGAGTGGCGAGCTGGATATTGGCCAACGCACCGAGGTGCTCACCAGTGTGCTGGAGACCTATGCCGAGTCCGAGGCGGCAGCGCTGCTGTTGACGGAGACAGGTGGGGAGATCATCCAGCTGCAGAATCTGCTGCAGTATCGCAAGGTACTGGTCGGCCTGGTCGACGCCGCCGAGCGGGAGCTGGCCAACTGCGTGCAGGAGCAGCACCAGGAGCAGGGCCATGACCAGCACCAGGCAAGGCCCCAGCGCCCGGTACTCTACCGCCCGCGTGGCGGCAGGCGCCATGTGGTGCGTACGTCGAAGGGGCGCAGCGTGGTGGGCGTGGAAGCGCAGCGTGACGGGGCTACGGTGTTGGAGCAGCGTGGCGACGAGGGGCAGCTGCTGAAGACCTTCCGCCAGCAAGGGCAGGGCTGGGTCGAAGAGACACCCGCCTCGGCCAAGGAGTCGTTGCAGGTGGATATCGGCAAGGAGCGGGGTAATGCCCGGCGCCTGCTCGACAAGGTCGAGTCGGTGATCGCCCTGGCCAAGCAATACCTGCAGAAGGACCAGCCGGTGGGCCTGACCTGCGTGATCGAAGGGCATGTCGAGCGGCTGAAGGAAAGCCTGGCGGCCCTGCCGCGCACAGAAAAAGAGCAGCCTCTGCTCGACCGCCTGCAGGAGGGCATCGAGCGTTTGGAGACCGTACGCGGCGACCTGCTGACCTCCCTGTACCTCACCACCAGCAACCCCACCGCCGCCAGCTTGCGGTTTCTGGTGGAGCAGGGGCAGGTGACGGTGCAACGCGCCGGGAGGCGCAAGGCACTGGCCGGCAACGATTACCTGGATGTCTACGAGGTGCGGCGCATACCCGCGGCAGGCAAGGCGCAGGGCGTGGGCTTGTGGGAGGTGCATTTCCATTACCCGGCGCAGGACACGCCAGGCCGGTCGTTCAGCAAGGGCCATCTGAAGCTGTGGTCGCAACGTAAGCTTGGCCGCCAGGCACAGTTCGCTGCGGCCGGCAGCCAGGGCGTGCTGCTGGCGATCTACCGTGGCGACCTGCGGATGGATCAGGTGGAGGGCATCATCCCCTTCGACTGAGCCGGCTCAGCGGTAGCGGCCATGGCTGCCATGGGCGGGCATGGCCTGGTTGCCGCGCTGGGCGATCATCTGTCTGATCGGTATCCACTCGATGCCCTGGCTTTTCAGCCGGGGCAGTTCGCGTTCCAGCACTTCCAGGGTTTGCGGGTAGGGGTGGCCGATGAGTACCGCCGAGCCCTGCTTGCGTGCCAGGGCGATGCCTTGCTGCAACTGCGCGGTAATGGCTTCAGGGGTGCGCACATCGTCCAGGAACACGTCCCGCGAGACATGGGCCAGACCGATGTCCTGGGCCTTGGCCGCCGCCACGGTGGCGGCGCTGGTGCGGCTGTCGACGAAGAACAGGTGGCGGCGCTGCAGCTCGCCCATCAGCCAGGCCATGGGCTCGGGCTGGGAGGTCATGCGGCTGCCCATGTGGTTGTTGATGCCGGCGGCGTAAGGCACCTTGGCCAGTGCACTGTCCAGGCGCTTGCCCAGTTCTTCGATGGGGATGCCGGGGTGCCAGGCGTAGGGGCCGGTGGCCGGGTCCATGGGCATGTGCAGGATCACCGTCTTGCCGGCCTTGTGGGCCTGGCGGGCGAAGTCGGTGGCGTGGGGCGTGTCGGGCATGATCGCCAGGGTGACCGGCCCGGGCAGCGCGAGAGTGCGGCTGTCGCGTTCGGGGCTTTGCCCCAGGTCATCGATGATGAGGCTCAGGTAGGCCTTGTTGGCCGGCGCCGCTTGCAGGGCGCCGGCCAACAGGCAGCACAGCAGAAACAACAGATAACGCATGGCCGCAGGTCAATCGCCCTTGGTGATGTTCAGGCCCTTGAGCAGGCTCAGCGCCTGGCTCAGCTGGAAGTCGTTGTCCTGCGGGCGTTCCTTGCGCTTGCTGCTGCCGGTGGGGCGGTCGGCGCCGCCGTTGCCGTTGCCCAGGTGGCCTTGCAGGTCGGCCTCTTTGAAGGTGTCGTTGTCGGCTTCGGCGGTGAGCTTGGCCGGGCGCACTTCGATGTCCGGGACGATGCCCTGGGCCTGGATCGAGCGGCCGTTGGGGGTGAAGTACAGCGCGGTGGTGAGCTTCAGGGCGCGGTCGTTGGCCAGCGGCAGCACGGTTTGTACCGAGCCCTTGCCGAAGCTGTCGGTGCCCATCAGCACGGCGCGTTTCTGGTCTTGCAGGGCGCCGGCGACGATTTCCGAGGCCGAGGCGCTGCCGCCGTTGATCAGCACCACCAGCGGTACGCCCTCGCTGGCGTCGGCAGGGTCGGCCGAGAAGCGCAGCTCGGAGTTGGCAATGCGGCCCTTGGTGTAGACGATCAGGCCTTTGGTGAGGAAGTGGTCGGCCACTTCCACGGCCGACTGCAGCACGCCGCCCGGGTTGTTGCGCAAATCCAGCACCACGCCGCGCAGTTTCTTGCCGTTATCCTTGCGCAGCTTGGCCAGGGCTTTGCCCACCTCGTCGCCGGTCTTGACCTGGAACTGGGTGATGCGGATGTAGCCGTAGTCGTTCTCCAGCAGCTGGCTCTTCACGCTCTTGACCTGGATCACCGCGCGGGTGAGGGTCACGTCGAACGGCGTGCCGCCGTCGCGTACCAGGGTCAGGGTGATCTTGTCGCCCACCTTGCCGCGCATCTTGTCGACTGCCTCGGTCATGGTCTGGCCGCGGGTCGGGGCGCCGTTGATCTTGACGATCAGGTCACCGGCCTGCACGCCGGCGCGCGAAGCCGGGGTGTCGTCGATGGGCGAGACCACCTTGATGAAGCCGTCTTCCTGGCCCACTTCGATGCCGAGGCCGCCGAACTCGCCGCTGGTGCTTTCCTGCAGCTCCTGGAAGTCCTCCGGGCCAAGGTAGGCGGAGTGCGGGTCAAGGTTGCTGAGCATGCCCTTGATGGCATTCTCCAGCAGGGTCTTGTCGTCCACCGGCTCTACGTACGCGGCCTTGATGCGGTCCATCACCTCGGCGAAGGTGCGCAGCTCTTCCAGCGGCAGCGGTGCCTTGGCGGTCACCTCGGTGGCCGGTACCGCGGCCGGCTTGGCGGCGACGGCTGGCTTGGCCGGCTCGGCGGCAATGGCCAAGGGCGCGCCGATGACCAGGGCGATGGTCAGGGCCAGCTGGGTGAGGCGAGGCGAGTGCAGCATGTCGAACGAACTCCTGATCCTGTTGGCGCCCCCGGGGGAGCATCGGCGCGGTTATCGATCGCCGCGCCGTAAAAGTAGTCGGTACCTAGCCTCGGCACCATTGCGCAGGGTCGGCGGGCCGGCCCTGCTGGCGAATCGCGAAGTACAACCCGGCGCTGTCCTGGCCGCCACTGTCGCCGACGGTGGAGATGGCCTCACCGGCCTTGACCACGTCGCCGGCGCTCTTGAGCAGGCTCTGGTTGTGCCCGTACAGGCTCAGGTAACCGTTGCCATGGTCGAGAATGACCAGAAGTCCGGCGCCGCGCAACCAGTCGGCGAACACCACGCGCCCGCCATGCACGGCGCGCACTTGGGTGCCGGCGCTGGCGCTGATCATCACCCCGTCCCACTTGGCTCGGGCATCGCTGCCGCGCGCATCACCGAAACGTGCCAGCAATCGACCATTGACCGGCCATGGAAGTTTTCCGCGCGCCGCAGAAAATGCACCGCCATAGTTGGCGCCGTCGCTGGAAACCACCGGGCCCAGGGTGGTGCGGGCCTTTTTCGGGGGTTCTTCGGGTTGTTCGTCGCGGGCGGCAGCCAGGGCCTGCTCCTTGCGCCGTTTTTCTTCTTCCTGCTTGGCCAGCAGCGCACGCTGGCGGGCTTCTTCAGCCTCGCGGGCCTGGCGGGCGAGGGTTTCTTCGATGGTTTTCAGTACCTTGGCCAGGTCAGCCTGGTCCTGTTCGCGGGCCTGCAGCTTCTGGTCGCGCTCTTTCAGGTCGCTGTTGAGCTTGGCCAGCACCTGCTGGCGCTTGTCACGCTCGCTGACCAGGGCCTGGCGGCGGCTGTCGAGGTCGGCTTGCTGGGCGAGCAGCTGCTCTTGCTGGCGGCCGATGTCCTGCTCGACGTTGGCCAACTGGCGCAGGGTCTCGTTGAAGGCGCGCAACTGCTCGGTGCGGGCCTTGCTGAGGTAGTCGTAGTAGGTCAGGGTGCGGGCGAATTTCTCGGGGTTCTGCTGGTTGAGCAGCAGCTTGAGGTATTCCTCGCGGCCATTGTTCTGGTAGGCCGAACGGGCCTGGATGGCAATCAGGCGTTGCTGTTCAACGCGGGCGCTCTGGAGTTTTTTTTTCTCGTGGTCAAGGCGCTCCAGTTCGCCCTCGGTCTTTTTTAGCTCTTGCTGCAACGCCTCCACCTGCTTTTCGAGGTTGCCGATGTCGGTCTCGGTGCTCTTGAGGTCTTTTTGCACGCCGGACTTTTCGTCCTGGAGCTTGCCCAGCATCTTTTTCAGCTCGGCGATGTCCTGGCGGGTGGCGTCCAGCTGCTGCTGGGTCTGTGCGCGATCGTCGGCGGCGAAGGCCGGGGCGAGCAGGCATGACAGGGCGAGTAATAAAAGGGCGCGAAGCATGGGGTTGGGCGTACCAGGGATGGAGACCGGCCTAGTATGCCCGCCCGTCGCGGCAAAAAAAACGCCCCGCGGCAGATGCGGCGGGGCGTTTGTCTGGAATTCACCGGCTTTGTGAGCCAATCGCCGGCGAGCGCATTCCCCTGTGGGAGATCACCCAGACCCTTGGGCTGCGCTATTGCGCAGAGAACGACGGCCGCAAGAACGCCGCGACACCTGTGGGAGCGGCTTTAGCCGCGAAGCAGGCGCCGCGGTAGATGGCACCGGCTTCGCCGGTGTTCGCGGCTGAAGCCGCTCCTACAGAGTATTCGTTGAATCAACGAGTTGTGATTTGTTCTGCAGGAGCCGGCTTGCCGGCGATCAGGCGTCGACCAGGATCGAGGTGCCGGTCATTTCGGCAGGCTTTTCCAGGCCCAGCAGCTTGAGCATGGTCGGTGCAACATCGGCCAGCACGCCGCCGTCGCGTACCTTGACCTTGCGCTTGCCGACATAGATGAATGGCACAGGCTCCGTGGTGTGGGCGGTGTGCGCCTGGCCGGTGCTTTCGTCTTCCATCTGCTCGACGTTGCCGTGGTCGGCGGTGATCAGCGCTTCGCCGTCGACCTTGGCCAGCGCCTCGACGATGCGCCCGACGCAGGTATCCAGTGCCTCGACGGCCTTCACCGCCGCCGAGAACACGCCGGTGTGGCCAACCATGTCGCCGTTGGCGTAGTTGACCACGATCACGTCGTAACGCTGCTGCTCGATGGCCTCGACGATGCGGTCGGTGACTTCGGGGGCGTTCATTTCCGGCTGCAGGTCATAGGTGGCGACCTTCGGCGACGGGATCAGGATGCGCTCTTCGCCTTCGAACGGCTCCTCGCGCCCGCCCGAGAAGAAGAAGGTCACGTGGGCGTACTTCTCGGTTTCGGCAATGCGCAGCTGGGTCTTGCCGTTTTTCGCCAGGTATTCGCCGAGCACGTTGTCCAGGCTGGCCGGGGCGAACGCGGCCGGGGCCGGGATTTTCGCCGAGTACTGGGTCAGGCCGATGAAGGCTGCAACTTTTGGCAGGCGCGCACGGGGGAATTCGTTGAAGTCCGGCTCGACGAACACGCGGGACAGCTCGCGGGCACGGTCGGCGCGGAAGTTCATGAACACCACCGCATCGCCGTCTTCGACCTTGACCGCATCACCGATGCGTGTGGCTTTGACGAATTCGTCGCTCTCGTCGCGGGCATAGGCGGCTTCAAGGCCGGCCAGGGCGGTTGGTGCGGTGAATTCGGCGGTGCTGTCGACGATCAGGTCATAGGCGGCCTGTACGCGGTCCCAGCGGTTGTCGCGGTCCATGGCGAAGTAGCGGCCGATCAGGCTGGCGATGCGGCCCTTGCCGAGCTTGGCGAAGGTGGCGTCGAGCAGCTCGATGGACGACTGGGCGCTGCGCGGCGGGGTGTCGCGGCCGTCGAGGAAGGCGTGCAGGTAGATCTTGTCGGCGCCACGCTGCGCGGCCAGTTCGGCCATGGCCACCAGGTGGTCCTGGTGGCTGTGCACGCCACCGTCGGACAGCAGGCCAAGAATGTGCACGGCCTTGCCGGCACTTACGGCCTTGTCCACCGCGCCGGTCAGTACCGGGTTTTCGAAGAACTCGCCGTCGCGGATGGCCTTGGTGACGCGGGTGAAGTCCTGGTACACCACGCGGCCGGCGCCGAGGTTCATGTGACCGACTTCGGAGTTGCCCATTTGCCCGTCTGGCAGGCCGACATCCATGCCGGAACCGGAGATCAAACCATGCGGCTGGGTGGCGCGCAGGCGGTCGTAGACCGGTGTGTTGGCGGCGTAGATGGCATTGTATTCGGGGCTTTCGCTGTGACCGAAGCCATCCAGGATGATCAGAACCAGGGGTTTAGGCGTACTCGTCATCAATCAAACTCACGGTTGTTCAAAGATGATAAAGACACGCATTTTAGGGCAAATACGCCACCTGCGGCGAATATTCCTCCCCTTGCCCGACCAATGCAGTAGGAATTGCAGCATGAAGCCTGCCATCCCACCGGCCCGCCGGGCTTTGGCGGTCATGGGGGGCTGTGTATACTGGCCGCCATTTTCAATCGCCTGGAACACCCCCGATGGTTGCTCACCTGATTCAATTCGCGACAGATCACTTCATCCTGGTGGCGATCTTCGTCGTTCTGCTGGTACTGCTGCTGATCAACGAAGTGCGTCGTGGCGGCCAGAGCCTGAGCACCGGCCAGCTGACCGCGCTGGTCAACGCCGACAAGGCCCTGGTGATCGATATCCGCCCTGCCAAGGAGTATTCCGCCGGGCACATCGTCGGTGCGGTGAACATCCCGCAGGACAAGCTGGTCAGCCGCATGGCCGAGCTGGAAAAACACAAAGAGAAGACCCTGATCGTCGTCGACGCGATGGGCCAGCAGTCCGGCACCATCTGCCGCGAGCTGCTCAAGGCTGGTTACACCGCTGCCAAGCTCAGCGGTGGCGTATCCAGCTGGAAAGCCGATAACCTGCCCCTGGTGAAGTGATATGAAGCCCGTCATCGTCTACTCCAGCGACTACTGCCCCTACTGCATGCGCGCCAAACACTTGCTCCAGAGCAAGGGCGTGGCGTTCGAGGAGATCAAGGTCGACGGCAAACCGCAGGTTCGCGCCGAAATGAGCCAGAAGGCCGGCCGGACTTCGGTGCCGCAGATCTGGATCGGCAGCACGCATGTCGGTGGTTGCGATGACCTCTATGCCCTGGAGCGCGCCGGCAAGCTCGACGCGCTGCTGGCGGCCTGATTTCGCACTGCATTCAAGAACATTAGGAAAAGGATCTGCCATGACTGATCAACAGAACAACGGCGCCGCCGAAGCCAACGGCCCACAATTCTCCCTGCAGCGCATCTACGTGCGTGACCTCTCGTTCGAGGCCCCGAAAAGCCCGCAGATCTTCCGCCAGCAGTGGGAACCGAGCGTTTCGCTGGACCTGAACACCCGTCAGAAAGCCCTGGAAGGCGACTTCCACGAAGTGGTGCTGACCCTGTCGGTGACCGTCAAGAACGGTGACGAAGTCGCCTTCATTGCCGAAGTGCAGCAGGCCGGTATCTTCCTGATCTCGGGCCTGGACGCAGCGTCCATGAGCCACACCCTCGGTGCGTTCTGCCCGAACATCCTGTTCCCGTACGCCCGCGAGACCCTGGACAGCCTGGTGACCCGTGGTTCGTTCCCGGCGCTGATGCTGTCGCCGGTCAACTTCGACGCCCTGTACGCGCAAGAGATGCAGCGTATGCAGGAAGCTGGCGAAGCGCCGACTGTGCAGTAATTGCAGCGGTCATGAAAAAAGCGCCTTTCGGGGCGCTTTTTTTGTGTTGGCTGTACCGGCCCTATCGCCGGCAAGCCGGCTCCTACAGGTATTGCACAGGTTTCAAGGTTGATGCAGTCCTTGTGGGAGCGGGCTTGCCCGCGAAGAGGCCATGACAGGCTAAAGATCAGCTCCCGGCAAAGCCGTTCTGCCGCCAGGCCTCGTACACCGTCACCGCCACGGTATTGGACAGGTTCAGGCTGCGACAGCCCGGGCGCATCGGCAGGCGCAGGCGCTGCTCGGCCGGCAGGCTGTCCAGCACCTCGGCCGGCAGGCCGCGGCTCTCGGGGCCGAACAGGAAGGCATCGCCGGGTTGATAGGCGACTTCGTGGAACGGGTGCGAGCCCTTGGTGGTGAAGGCGAACAGCCGTGAGTTGCCGAGGCTTTCAAGGCAGGCGGCCAGGTTTGCGTGGCGCTTGAGCGTGGCATACTCGTGGTAATCCAGCCCGGCGCGGCGCAGGCGCTTGTCGTCCAACTCGAAGCTGATCGGCTCGATCAGGTGCAGGGCGCAGCCGCTGTTGGCGCACAGGCGGATGATGTTGCCGGTATTCGGCGGAATTTCTGGTTGAAAAAGGATGACGTGAAACATGCACGGCTCCAAGCATGAAGATGACGGGCATTCTACCCCCGAACCCGATGTGCGTTCGAAGGCCATGCCGCGAATGATCCTGTCGCTGGCCCTGGTCGGGGTGATGGTCGGCCTGATGATCGGCCGCCTGACCGCGCCGGACGAGCTGGTGCTCGAGCAGGTAGTGGTGGTGCAGGACGGGTTGGACCTGTGGTTCAACGAAGAACCACCGCTGCATGGCGAGAATGTCGAAGGTACCGTGGCCGTGGTGTTCCAGGCCGAGGGCAAGAGCCAGCGCGGGCAGCTGATGCTGCAGGGCAAGCCGGTGGGGTGGCGATTGCAGAAGAGCCAGGAAGGCCTGCTGCTGACCGTGATTGCCGCGCGCCCGCTGCGTGGCGAGTGGGCCGGTGCAGAGGACGCGGGGCGCTGGAAGGTGCAGGTGAGGCTGCACGAATAAAAGAGGGGAATTCCCGGCCTGCCTGTACCGAGGTCCCCAAAGCAGGTGTTGCTGGAATAAAAAGGGGATTTCCCGGCCTGCCTGTACCAGGGTCCCCGAAGTGGGTGCATGGCTGCGAATAAAAAGGGGATTTCCTGGCCTGCCTGTACCAAGGTCCCCGAAGCGGGTGTCGCTACGAATAAAGAGGGGGATATCCCGGCCTGCCTGTACCGAGGCCCCCGAAACTGGAGATGTATTGCTTATTGCAGGGGGCGTGCCAGTTTTGCAAAGCCCGCAAATAAAGGGCTTTGAGGGGGGGGTGGCCGGTTTTGCAGGGGGTTTGTGCCTTCGCGAGGTGCAGCAGGCACAGGATCGGTGCATGGGCTGGAAATGGCTGGGGTTCGCCGAAAGTTTTCTAGCGCCTATGAGATCGAGCGCCGCCCGCGCGGCGCTCGATCTCATAGACGCTGCAAGGGTTGTGGCGAGCACCTGGCAACCCTGCGATGGCGGTGTGGCGGCTTTGAACTCAGTGCTCGTCGCCGTCATCATCCTCGGCGCCGTCCACCTTCATGCCCAGCTCCTTGATCTTGCGGGTCAGGGTGTTGCGGCCCCAGCCCAGCAGCACGGCGGCATCGCGGCGCCGGCCGGCGGTGTGCTTGAGGGCGGTTTCGATCATGATCCGCTCGAAGCTGGGCACGGCGCTGTCGAGCAGGCTCGACTGGCCGCGCGCCAAGGCCTGGTCGGCCCACTGGCGCAGGGCCTGCTCCCAGTTGGTGACCGGCGCGGCGTCCGATGGCAGGTTGAGCAGCTCCGGCGGCAGGTCGCCCACCAGCACCTCGCGGCTCGAGGCCATCACGGTGATCCAGCGGCAGGTGTTTTCCAGCTGGCGCACGTTGCCCGGCCACGGCAGGTTGCGGATGAACTCCTCGGTTTCCGGCTTGAGCAGCTTGGGCTCTACCGCCAGCTCCTGGGCGGCGCGGCCGAGGAAGTGGCGGGCCAGGGCCGGGATGTCTTCGCGCCGGTCAGCCAGGCGCGGGATATGAATGCGGATCACGTTCAGGCGGTGGAACAAGTCCTCACGGAACTTGCCGGCCTGCACCAGCGATTCGAGGTTCTGGTGGGTGGCGGCAATGATGCGCACATCCACTTTCACCGGCACGTGGCCACCGACGCGGTAGAACTCGCCGTCGGCCAGCACCCGCAGCAGGCGGGTCTGGGTGTCGGCCGGCATGTCGCCGATCTCGTCGAGGAACAGGGTGCCGCCGTCGGCCTGCTCGAAGCGCCCGCGCCGCAGGTTGGCGGCGCCGGTGAAGGCGCCCTTTTCATGGCCGAACAGCTCGGACTCCATCAGGTCCTTGGGGATCGCCGCCATGTTCAGGGCGATGAACGGCGACGCTGCCCGCGGGCTGTGGCGGTGCAGGGCGTGGGCCACCAACTCCTTGCCGGTACCCGACTCGCCGTTGATCAGCACGGTGATGTTGGAGTGGCTCAGGCGGCCGATGGCGCGGAACACCTCCTGCATCGCCGGCGCCTCACCGATGATCTCGGGGGTACGGGTGAGGGCCTGAGGCACTTCCAGTGCCTGCTGCTCCTGGGCGTGCTGGTTGGCGCGCTTGACCAGCGATACCGCCTCGTCCACGTCGAACGGCTTGGGCAGGTACTCGAAGGCGCCGCCCTGGTACGAAGCCACCGCGCTGTCCAGGTCGGAGTGGGCGGTCATGATGATCACCGGCAGGCGCGGGTGCTGCTCGCGGATCTGCGCCAGCAGGTCCAGGCCGCTGGCCCCGGGCATACGAATGTCGGAGATGATCACGTCCGGCTGCTGGCGGGCCAGGCGGCCCATGACGCCGTCGGCGCTGTCGAAGCTCTGGGTGTTCATGCCCTCCTGCTGCAGGGCCTTTTCCAGCACCCAGCGGATGGAGCGATCATCATCGACGATCCAGACGGTTTCACTTCGGCTCATGAGGCGTTGGCTCCTTGTTCCAGCGGCAGGTAGATCGAGAACGCGGTGTGGCCAGGGTGGCTTTCGCACTCGATCAGCCCCTGGTGCTGGCTGATGATGTTCTGGGTGATGGCCAGGCCCAGCCCGGTACCGTCCGGGCGGCCGCTGACCATGGGGTAGAAGAGGGTGTCCTGCAGCTCGGCGGGGATACCGGGGCCGTTGTCGATGATCTCGACCCGCGCCACCAGGCGGTGGCGCACATGACCGATGGTGAACTGGCGTACCGCACGGCTGCGCAGGCTGATGCGCCCCAGGCGCAGTTCGTTCTGGCTGCTGATGGCCTGCATGGCGTTGCGCACGATGTTGAGCACGGCCTGGATCATCTGCTCGCGGTCGATCAGCACGTCGGGCAGGCTCGGGTCGTAGTCGCGCACCAAGGTGATGCCGCCCTGGGTTTCGGCCTCCACCAGGCTGCACACGCGTTCCAGCACTTCGTGGATGTTGGTCATGGCCAGCGATGGCAGCTTGTTCGAGCCGAGCATGCGGTCGACCAGGTTACGCAGGCGGTCGGCCTCTTCGATGATCACGTTGGTGTAGTCGCGCAGGCCGTCGTTGGGCAGCTCGCGGGCCAGCAACTGAGCCGCGCCGCGAATGCCGCCCAGCGGGTTCTTGATTTCGTGGGCAAGGCCGCGCACCAGCATCTTGGTGGTTTCCTGCTTGCTCAGCTGGGCCTCTTCCTTGGTGATGCGCAGCAGGCGGTCGCGCGGGTGCACCTCCAGCAGCAGCAGGGTGTTGCCCTGGTGCAGGATCGGCGTCACGGCGTAGTCGACGGTGATCGCCTGGCCGGTCAGCGAGGTCAGCTGGGCTTCGCGCTTGGTGAACGGGTGCGCCTGCTCCACCGCCTGGCGCAGCGAGTTGAGCGCTTCGGTCGATTCGGTGAACAGTTCACTGATGAACTGCCCATGGCTGCGCTGGCCGCTGACGGCCAGGAGCATCTCGGCGGCCGGGTTCATGTACTCAAGGCGCAGCTCGGCGTTGAGCAGGAGCGTGGCCGTGGTCAGGTTGTCCAGAAGCAGACGGTGCTGTGCATCGCTGATGGTCATAAGGCGTTGTTGACCTCTTTTGGCGCCTGCCTGCCCCGGTGCATGCCCGGGGCAGGGGCGCTATGGATCCGCTGATGCGAGGAAAATGCAAGAAACAAACCAAGGCTCCGAAAAGAAGCGGAATTCCCTGATAAAGACCTTGAAGTGCGCAAATTCGGCTCAGAATTCACTGATTTATCGTTTCATGCGACCCGTTTTGGTGTGCAGGGCGGGTGCACGAACAGATTCATGCACCAATATAGAGCATTGCGTGCCTCACTGTTTTCGGCACAGCTGCCCGGTGGCGCGAACCAGGGCCAGGTGGCGCAACGGGTCGTGGGTGCGTTCGGCCAGCGCCTGCACCAGCTTGCTTGTGCAATCGGCAGGTGGCTCGTGGTCGATTTTCCCCAATTCGAACAACAGCGAGCCCTGGAGCTTGTCCAGCCTTGGGCGCAGCTCGCTGGACAGGTCGCGGGTTGCTTGCTGCGGCGCCTGGCCCTTTGCGCGCCAGCGGTCGAGCAGGGCGTACTGGACGAGCTTGTTGGCTTCGATCTGGTCGGCAAAGAACGCCTCGGCGCGCTCAGGTGCCAGGCCGTAGTCGCCGGCAGTGGCGCGTACCTGCAGCAGCACCTCGGCTTCCCGTGCGGGGGCCTGCACCGGCAGGTTGTGCACCCATTTGTGCCGTGCGACCGAGCTGGCCAGCTCCAGGCGCTGTTCGATGGCGCTGAGCAGGGGGGCGAATTCGCTGTGGGAGGGGGGCGGGGCACTGCACCCTGACAGTGCAAGGGCCAGGCACAGGGTAAGCAGGGCAGGGGGTTGGCGCATGATGATCTCCTTATACCGGGAGACCACAGTGTTGGGCAGCAGCGGGCAGACTGCTTGTAGGATGCGTCTGAAACAATGGTGCGAACAAGCAAAAACGGCCTTCCGAAGAAGGCCGTTCCAGAGGTTATCGACGCCAGGCGCCGATCACATCAGCAGCTGTAGTACAGCTCGTATTCCAGCGGGTGCACGAAGGTGCGGACCTTGATTTCTTCTTCGCTCTTCAGCTCGATGAAGGCATCGATGAAGTCGTCGGAGAACACGCCGCCCTTGGTCAGGAACGCACGGCCTTTGTCCAGCTCTTCCAGGGCCTCTTTCAGGCTGCCGCAAACCTGCGGGATGTCCTTGGCCTCTTCTGGCGGCAGGTCATACAGGTTCTTGTCGGCGGCATCGCCTGGGTGGATCTTGTTCTGGATGCCGTCCAGGCCAGCCATCAGCAGGGCTGCGAAGGCCAGGTACGGGTTGGCCGATGGGTCCGGGAAGCGTGCTTCGATACGGCGGGCTTTCGGGCTGCCGACGTAAGGAATGCGGATCGAGGCGGAACGGTTGCGGGCCGAGTAGGCCAGCATGACCGGGGCTTCGAAGCCTGGGACCAGACGCTTGTACGAGTTGGTCGACGGGTTGGTGAAGCCGTTCAGGGCCTTACCGTGCTTGATGATGCCGCCGATGAAGTACAGGGCGGTGTCGGACAGGCCGGCATAGCCTTCGCCGGAGAAGGTGTTCTTGCCTTCTTTCCAGATCGACATGTGCACGTGCATGCCCGAGCCGTTGTCGCCGTACAGCGGTTTCGGCATGAAGGTGGCGGTACGCCCGTATGCGTCGGCAACGTTGTGCACGACGTATTTCAGGGCCTGTACTTCGTCAGCTTTCTTCACCAGGGTGTTGAACTTGACGCCGATTTCGTTCTGGCCGGCAGTTGCCACTTCGTGGTGGTGAACTTCGACGGTCTGACCCATTTCTTCCAGTGCGTTGCACATGGCAGTACGGATTTCGTGGTCGTGGTCGAACGGCGGAACCGGGAAGTAGCCGCCTTTGACGCCCGGACGGTGGCCTTTGTTGCCGCCTTCGACGTCTGCGTCGCTCATCCACGAGCCTTGCTCGGAGAAGATCTTGAACATCGAGCCGGAGATGTCCGACTTGAACTTCACTTCGTCGAAGATGAAGAACTCAGGCTCTGGGCCTGCGAAGACGGTGTCACCGATGCCGGTGCTCTTCAGGTACTCTTCGGCGCGCTTGGCGATCGCACGTGGGTCGCGATCGTAGCCCTGCATGCTCGACGGGTCGACGATGTCGCAGGTGATGATCAGGGTCGGTTCTTCGGTGAACGGGTCCAGTACGGCGGTTTCGTCGACCGGCATCAGGATCATGTCCGATGCTTCGATGCCCTTCCAGCCAGCGATGGAGGAGCCGTCGAACATCTTGCCGACTTCGAAGAAGTCTTCGTCCAGGCCATCACGCGCCGGCATGGTCACGTGGTGTTGAACGCCCTTGGTGTCCGTGAAACGCAGATCAATCCACTTGACGTCATGATCTTTGATGAGTTGAACCGACTTCGACATGTTGTCCTCCGGATGGTCTAGGGTGCGTCAGAACGCTGCCCTGGAAAAAGGGTGTCGCCGGGCGCGGATAGTCGGCCAAGCTTACCTGCCTCACAAGGGAGCAAATTGCATGCCAGTGCCCGAAAATGGCGAGGGCGGGATAAAAGGGGGCGTTTGCGGGCATTTGTGGGTGGATTGAATTTGAAAAGTGCACCCTTAAGATGCGGATCTTAACAGTTGCGCACTATTATGGTGCGCGATGTGAATGATGTGCTCCTTTTGGGGGCCTCTTCGCGGGTAAACCCGCTCCCACAGGAAATACGCCCCCTCTGAAATCTGTGCGGTCCCTGTGGGAGCGGGTTCACCCGCGAAAGGGCCGGAACAGGCTGCACAAAACCCGGCTCCTGCATTTATCTGAAAGCCCCTGATCAAAAGTTGCTCAAAACCTGAGCAATTTCCGCTATAATTCGCGCCCCCTATTTTTGGCAGGCCCTGCGCGCGCTGTTAAACCAATGAAACTTATCGTCAAAGTCTTCCCAGAGATCACCATCAAGAGCCGGCCGGTGCGCAAGCGCTTCATCCGCCAGCTCGGCAAGAACATCCGCAACGTGCTCAAGGACCTTGACCCTGAGCTCGCGGTCGATGGTGTCTGGGACAATCTCGAGGTGGTTACCCGCGTCGAAGACGAGAAGATCCAGCGCGAGATGATCGAGCGCCTCACCTGCACCCCGGGTATTACCCACTTCCTGCAGGTCGAGGAATACCCGCTGGGCGACTTCGACGACATCGTCGCCAAGTGCAAGCAGCACTTCGGCCACCTGCTGGCCGGCAAGCGCTTCTCGGTGCGCTGCAAGCGTGGCGGCCACCACGACTTCACCTCGATGGACGTCGACCGCTACGTCGGCAGCCAGCTGCGCCAGCAGTGCGGCGCCGCCGGTATCGACCTGAAGACCCCTGAGGTCGTGGTGCGCATGGAAATCCGCGACCAGCGCCTGTACGTGATCCACAACCAGCACAACGGCATCGGCGGCTACCCGCTGGGCGCCCTGGAGCAAACCCTGGTGCTGATGTCCGGCGGTTTCGACTCCACCGTGGCGGCCTACCAGATGATGCGCCGCGGCCTGATGACCCATTTCTGCTTCTTCAACCTCGGCGGGCGTGCCCACGAGCTGGGTGTGATGGAAGTGGCGCACTTCTTGTGGAAAAAGTACGGCAGCAGCCAGCGCGTGCTGTTCATCAGCGTGCCGTTCGAAGAGGTGGTTGGCGAGATTCTCAACAAGGTCGACAACAGCTATATGGGCGTCACCCTCAAGCGCATGATGCTGCGCGGTGCCGCGCACATGGCCGAGCGCCTGCAGATCGACGCCCTGGTTACCGGCGAGGCGATCTCGCAGGTGTCCAGCCAGACCCTGCCGAACCTGTCGATCATCGATTCGGCCACCGACAAGCTGGTGCTGCGCCCGCTGCTGGCCAGCCACAAGCAGGACATCATCGACCAGGCCACCGAAATCGGCACCGCCGACTTCGCCAAGCACATGCCTGAGTACTGCGGCGTGATTTCGGTGAACCCGACCACCCATGCCAAGCGTCACCGCATGGAGCACGAAGAAAAACAGTTCGACATGGCCGTGCTGGAACGTGCCCTGGAGCGCGCCAAGTTCATCTCCATCGACCACGTGATCGACGAACTGGGCAAGGATATCGAAATCGAGGAAGTGGCCGAGGCGCTGCCAGGCCAGATCGTCATCGACATCCGTCACCCCGACGCCCAGGAAGACGAACCGCTGGCGCTGGACGGTATCGAAGTCCAGGCCATGCCGTTCTACGCCATCAACAGCAAGTTCAAGCACCTGGACCCTACGCGCCAGTACTTGCTGTATTGCGACAAAGGTGTGATGAGCCGTTTGCACGCACACCACCTGCTCAGTGAGGGACATGCCAATGTGCGTGTTTATCGTCCGGCATAAGACGCCAGGGCTGTATGGCGGCAGCATCCGCCATCGCCCTCCCGACCACCGGGCCCGCTGAGCCTAAAAGCGTACATATTCGCCGCCTACACTAGGTGGCAACCGAATCCTCTGATCGAGATACAGTTGTGATCGAAAAACTGCGTAACATCGCCATCATCGCCCACGTTGACCATGGTAAAACCACCCTGGTCGACAAACTGCTGCGCCAGTCCGGCACCCTGGAACGTAACGAGCTCAACGACGAGCGCGTCATGGACTCCAACGACCAGGAAAAAGAGCGCGGCATTACCATTCTGGCGAAAAACACCGCCATCAACTGGAACGGCTACCACATCAACATCGTCGACACCCCCGGCCACGCCGACTTCGGTGGCGAGGTTGAGCGTGTAATGTCGATGGTCGACTCGGTGCTGCTGCTGGTCGATGCCCAGGACGGCCCGATGCCGCAAACCCGCTTCGTGACTAAAAAAGCCTTCGAAGCAGGCCTGAAGCCAATCGTCGTGATCAACAAGGTTGACCGTCCGGGCGCGCGTCCTGACTGGGTTCTGGACCAGATCTTCGACCTGTTCGACAACCTCGGTGCCACCGACGAACAGCTGGACTTCAAAGTCGTCTACGCCTCGGCCCTGAACGGCATCGCCGGTCTGGACCACACCGAAATGGGCGAAGACATGACCGCCCTGTACCAGTCGATCGTCGACAACGTACCGGCGCCGGACGTTGACCGTGAAGGCTCGTTCCAGATGCAGATCTCCGCTCTGGACTACAACAGCTTCCTGGGTGTTATCGGCGTTGGCCGTATCGCCCGTGGTCGCATCAAGCCGAACACCCCGGTGGTTGCCATCGACGTCGACGGCAAGAAGCGTAACGGCCGTATCCTGAAACTGATGGGCCACCACGGCCTGCACCGCGTTGACGTCGAAGAAGCCCAGGCTGGCGACATCGTCTGCATCAGCGGTTTCGACGAGCTGTTCATCTCCGACACCCTGTGCGCCCCGGACGCGGTAGAGGCCATGAAGCCACTGACCGTCGACGAGCCGACCGTTTCGATGACCTTCCAGGTCAACGACTCGCCGTTCTGCGGCAAGGAAGGCAAGTTCGTCACCAGCCGCAACATCAAGGACCGTCTGGACAAGGAGCTGCTGTACAACGTGGCCCTGCGCGTTCAGGAAACCGATTCCCCTGACAAGTTCAAGGTATCGGGCCGTGGTGAGCTGCACCTGTCGGTGCTGATCGAAACCATGCGCCGTGAAGGCTTCGAGATGGCCGTAGGCCGTCCTGAAGTGATCATCCGCGAAGTCGGCGGCGTGAAGCAGGAACCGTTCGAAAACGTCACCATCGACATCCCTGAAGAATCCCAGGGCAAGGTCATGGAAGAGATGGGCCTGCGTAAAGGCGACCTGACCAACATGGTTCCGGATGGCAAGGGCCGTGTGCGCCTTGAGTACAACATCCCGGCCCGTGGCCTGATCGGTTTCCGTAACCAGTTCCTGACCCTGACCAACGGTGCAGGCATCCTGACCTCGATCTTCGATCGCTACGACACCATGAAGTCGGGCCAGATGTCCGGCCGTCTGAACGGCGTTCTGGTTTCGGTCGAAACCGGCAAGGCCCTGACCTACTCGCTGGAAACCCTGCAGGCGCGCGGCAAGCTGTTCGTCGAGCACGGCCAGGAGATCTACAACGGTCAGATCATCGGCCTGAACAGCCGCGACAACGACCTGGGCGTGAACCCGACCAAAGGCAAGAAGCTCGACAACATGCGTGCTTCGGGCAAAGACGAAGTCATCGCCCTGGTACCGCCAGTTCGCCACACCCTCGAGCAGGCCCTGGAATTCATCCAGGACGACGAGCTGTGCGAAGTGACGCCGAAGTCGATCCGTCTGCGCAAGAAGATCCTGGACGAAGGCGAGCGTACCCGCGCTGCCAAGAAAGCCAAGAACTGAGTCATTAGTTCAGGCTGAATGAAAACGCCCCCGGTCGAAAGGCCGGGGGCGTTTTTGTTTGTCTTGCCGGGCCGCAAAAAGCATCGCCGGCAAGCCGGCTCCTACAGGGGGTGCGTGCTTCTGTAGGAGCCGGCTTGCCGGCGATAGGGCCAGTGCATGCTAGCGCCCGACCACCTTGGGCTTGTACGCACAATACCCCGGCCGCGGCCCGACCTTGGGGTGGTTGCGGCAGGTGTCCGGGCGCTTGTCGTAGATGGTGCACAGGCGGCTCTTGCGATCCAGGTACATGCAGTCATCGTTGCTCATCCGGGTCAGGGTGAAGATCCCCGACTTCTGGTTGAAGCGCTCGATGATGCCTTCCTTCTGCAGGCGCTTGGCCACGTTCTTCGGCGGCTCGTCCTTTTCGAACTCGTCCACCACGCCAATGCGGATCAGATCCTTGATCTTCACCTCCACCGGCAGGGTGCAGCAGGTCGAATGGCAGCCACCGCACATGTGGCTGGCATAGCGCTGCCAGGTCTCCAGGCGGTCGACTTCGGCGGCGGCGATCAGGGTCGTTTTCATTTTTTGGGGGCGAATCACGGTCTTTGGGCGCGCGATGATACCGGAGTTGTTCAAAATGTGAACAACCTTTCGCCTAATTCGCCACGGCTTGATGAAAACCGCGAACCGTCACTGTCGCTCCGTGTCAGAGCGTCTAGGCTGAACAATCTCCCTGCGCTTTCGCCTACTTGCCCGAGGATGCCGCATGTCCCAGGAAAACAAGGCCCGTGAGGCCAAAGCTCGTGATGTAGAGGTGGCGCAGTTTCGCGCCGCCGTGCTGGCCAAGCTGACCTACGCGGTCGGCAAGGACCCTGAACACGCCTTCGACCACGACTGGTTCGAAGCCATTGCCCTGGCCGCCCGCGACCACATGGTCGACCACTGGATGGACCACACCCGCCAGGCCTATCGCCGCAGCCAGAAGCGGGTGTACTACCTCTCCCTCGAATTTCTCATCGGCCGGCTGCTATACGACAGCTTGAGCAACCTCGGCTACCTGGACATCGCCCGCGAGGCGCTCGAGGGGCTGGATGTGGACCTTGAGCGCATCCGCCTGCTGGAGCCCGATGCGGCGCTGGGCAACGGTGGCCTGGGCCGCTTGGCGGCGTGCTTCATGGAAAGCATGTCGACCCTGGGCATCGCCGCCCACGGCTACGGCATCCGCTACGAGCACGGCCTGTTCCGTCAGGCGGTGGTCGATGGCTGGCAACAGGAACAGACCGAGAACTGGCTGGATTTCGGCAACCCCTGGGAGTTCGAGCGGGCCGAGGTTATCTACCCGATCAGCTTCGGCGGCAGTGTCGAGACCGTGGTCGAAACCAACGGCCAGCAGCGCCAGGTGTGGACGCCGGGCGAGACGGTGCGGGCAGTGGCCTACGACACGCCGGTGGTCGGCTGGCGCGGCTCCAGCGTCAACACCCTGCGCCTGTGGCGTGCCCGGGCGCTGGAAGAGCTGCACTTGGAGCGCTTCAACGCCGGTGACCACCTGGGCGCGGTGGCCGAAGTGGCCCGCGCCGAAAGCATCTCACGGGTGCTGTACCCGGCCGACAGCACCGAGGCCGGCCAGGAGCTGCGCCTGCGCCAGGAGTACTTCTTCGTTTCGGCGTCGCTGCAGGACCTGCTGCGCCGCCACCTGAACATGCACGACAACCTGCTCAACCTGCCCGACGCTGCGGCTATCCAGCTCAACGACACTCACCCCTCGATCGCCGTGGCCGAGTTGATGCGCCTGCTGGTGGATCAGCACGAAATCCCCTGGGACAGCGCCTGGGAACTGACCGTCGGCACCCTGGCCTACACCAACCACACGCTGCTGCCCGAGGCGCTGGAAACCTGGCCGGTGGCGCTGATGGAGCGCATGCTGCCGCGGCACATGCAGATCATCTACCTGATCAACGCCTACCATATCGACGCCCTGCGGGCGAAGGGCCTGCACGACTTCGACGTGCTGCGCGCGGTGTCGCTGATCGAAGAAGACAACGGCCGCCGGGTGCGCATGGGCAACCTGGCGTTCCTCGGCTCGCACAGCGTCAACGGCGTGTCGGCGCTGCACAGCAAGCTGATGAAGAGCACGGTGTTCGCCGAGCTGCACAAGCTCTACCCGCAGCGCATCAACAACAAGACCAACGGCATCACCTTTCGCCGCTGGCTGTACCAGGCCAACCCGCAACTCACGGCGATGCTGGTGGAGGCCCTGGGCGAGGGCGTGCTGGACGACCCCGAAGGCAAGCTCAAGGGCCTGGTGCCGTTTGCCGACAAGGCCACCTTCCGCAAGCAGTTCGCCGCCCAGCGCCTGCACAGCAAGCGCGCCCTGGCCAGCATCATCCAGGACCGCATCGGCGTCACGGTCAACCCCGAGGCGCTGTTCGACGTGCAGGTCAAGCGCATCCACGAATACAAGCGCCAGCTGCTCAACCTGCTGCACACCGTGGCGTTGTACCAGGCCATGCGCAACGACCCGAGCACCGACTGGGTGCCGCGGGTGAAGATCTTCGCCGGCAAGGCCGCGGCCAGCTACCACCAGGCCAAGCTGATCATCAAGCTGGCCAACGACATCGCCCGGGTGGTCAACAACGACCCCACGGTGCGCGGGCTGCTGAAGGTGGTGTTCCTGCCCAACTACAACGTCAGCCTGGCCGAAAGCATCATCCCGGCGGCGGATTTGTCCGAGCAGATCTCCACCGCAGGCTACGAGGCCTCCGGCACCAGCAACATGAAGTTCGCCCTCAACGGCGCGCTGACCATCGGTACCCTGGACGGCGCCAACGTCGAGATGTGCGAGCAGGTGGGTGCGGAGAACATGTTCATCTTCGGCCTGACTGCCCAGCAGGTGGGCGCCCGCGGCAAGGCCGGCGACTTCGGCGCGAATGCCGCGATCGCCGCCTCCAGCCGCCTGGGTGATGTGCTGCAGGCGATCCGCAGCGGGGTGTTCTCGCCGGACGACCCGTCGCGCTACACCGGGCTGGTGGATGGCCTGGTGGCCTACGACCGCTTCCTGCTGTGCGCCGACTTCGACGCCTACTGGGATGCCCAGCGCCGGGTCGAGGAGCTGTGGCATTCACCCCAGGACTGGTGGCGCATGGCAGTGCTCAACACCGCGCGGATGGGCTGGTTCTCGTCGGACCGGACCATTCGCGAGTACGCCAGCGAGATCTGGAAGGCGCTGGATTGAGGTGAACCCATCGCGGGGCAAGCCCGCTCCCACGGGCTGCAAGTCGTGGGAGCGGGCTTGCCCCGCGATGGGGCGCTCAGCCGACCACTGGCCAGGTCTATGCTGAACCTAACCCCTTCAAGCGAGTCTCTTTGCTCGCTAGCCCGCAACACTCCCTGTAAACTGCGGGGGTTTTTTCCCCCTATCCTTTTCGGAGCCATACATGTCCCGCGTTACCCTGAGTCGCTATCTGATTGAGCAGACCCGCAGCAACAACACCCCTGCCGATCTGCGCTTCCTGATCGAAGTGGTGGCGCGCGCATGCAAGGAGATCAGCCACCACGTGTCCAAGGGCGCCCTGGGCGGCGTGCTGGGCAGCATGGGCACCGAAAACGTGCAGGGCGAAGTGCAGAAGAAGCTCGACGTGATCTCCAACGACATCCTGCTCGAAGCCAACGAGTGGGGCGGCCATCTGGCCGGCATGGCGTCCGAAGAAATGGACAACGCCTACCAGATTCCGGGCAAGTACCCCAAAGGCGCCTACCTGCTGGTCTTCGACCCGCTGGACGGCTCGTCGAACATCGACGTCAACGTCTCGGTCGGCACCATCTTCTCGGTACTGCGTTGCCCCAACGAGTACCTGAGCCAGAACGAAACCCTGAACGAAAACGCCTTCCTGCAGCCAGGCACCCAGCAGGTCGCCGCCGGTTATGCCATCTACGGCCCGCAGACCATGCTCATTCTGACCCTGGGCAACGGCGTCAAGGGTTTCACCCTGGACCGCGAGCTGGGCAGCTTCGTGCTCACCCACGAGAACATCCGCGTGCCGGAAAGCACCGCCGAGTTCGCCATCAACATGTCCAACCAGCGCCACTGGGAAGCGCCGATCCAGCGCTACGTCGGCGAGCTGCTGGCTGGCGAGACCGGCCCGCTGAAAAAGAACTACAACATGCGCTGGATCGCCTCGATGGTGGCCGACGTGCACCGCATCCTCACCCGTGGCGGCCTGTTCATGTACCCGCGCGATGCCCGCGACCCAAGCAAGCCGGGCAAGCTGCGCCTGATGTACGAAGCCAACCCGATGTCGTTCATCATCGAACAGGCCGGCGGCGTGTCCACCGATGGTTACCAGCGCATCCTCGACATCCAGCCTGAAGGCCTGCACCAGCGTGTGTCGGTGATCCTCGGCTCGAAGGAAGAAGTGGAACGCGTCACCGCCTACCACAAGGAGTAACCCATGCTCGCACCTTGGCAGCCGTTGCTGGAATGGTGGTTCGGTTGGGGCAGCAGTGCCCAGGCCGTGGCTGACGAGAAGAACACGCTGTGGTTCGGCAAGCATCACGATGCCGAGGCCCATGCGCAGTTTGGCGACCTGGTCGAGCAAGCCCTGGCGGGCGGGCTCGACGAATGGCAGCAAAGCCCGCAGGGCTGGCTGGGCCTGTTGATTTTGCTGGACCAGCTGCCGCGCATGCTCTACCGCGACACGCCGCGCGCCTTCGACGGCGACCGGCGCGCGCAGGTGGTGGCGATGCAGGGTTTGCAGAAGGGCTGGGACTACCAGTTGCTGCCGATCCAGCGGGTGTTCGTGCTGCTGGTGCTGGAGCATGCCGAGGTGCTGGACTGGCAGAACCTGTGCGTCGAGCGCTACCAACTGTTGCTCGCCGAGCAGCCCGAGGCCAACCGCCGGTTGTTCGAAGGGTTTCTTGACTACGCCGAGCAGCACCAGCGGGTGATCGCCCGCTTCGGCCGCTTTCCGCACCGCAACCTGGTGCTGGGGCGGCCGAGCACCAGTGACGAGATGGACTTCTTGCTCGAGCCTGGGTCCAGGTTCTGAGCCCTCGGGCCTGCTGCGCAGGCCTTTCGCGACACAAGGCCGCTCCTACAGGAGATTGCGTGTCCCTGTAGGAGCGGCCTTGTGTCGCGAAAGGGCCGCAAAGCGGCCCCAGCGGTTTCAGATCCTGAAGCTGCCCACCAGGTGCTTCAACCGCTCCACCTGGCGTTCCAGGTCGGTGCAGGCACGCAAGGTGCTCTGCAGGTTCTGCACCCCTTCCTGATTCAGCGTGTTGATTTCGGTGATGTCGACATTGATCGACTCGACCACGGCCGTCTGCTCTTCGGTGGCGGTGGCCACCGACTGGTTCATGCCGTCGATCTCGCCGATGCGCTGGGTGACACTGCCCAGGCGCTCGCCGGCCTGGTTGGCGATGCCCACGCTGCGGTCGCTGTGCTGCTGGCTCTGGCCCATGGTGCTCACCGCCATCTGCGCGCCGGCCTGCAGCTCCTCGATCAGGCGTTGTACCTGCTGCGCCGAATCCTGGGTGCGGTGGGCCAGGTTGCGTACCTCGTCGGCGACCACGGCAAAACCACGCCCGGCCTCGCCAGCACGCGCTGCCTCGATGGCGGCGTTTAGCGCCAGCAGGTTGGTCTGCTGGGAGATGCCGCTGATCACATCGAGAATCTGGCCGATGTTCACCGTGTGGCCGTTCAGCGTCTCGATGTTGCCGCTGGCATCGCTGATACGCGCCGACAGCTGGTTCATCACCTCGATGGTCTCGCCGACCACCTGCTGGCCTTCCTCGGCAAGGCCCCGGGCAGCACTGGAGTGCTGCGAGGCCAGGGCGGCGTTCTGGGCGATCTCCTGGGCAGCAGCGCCCAGCTGGTTGATCGCCGCGGCCACGCTGCTGGTGCGGCTGGACTGCTGGTCGGCGTTGTGGATCGACGCGTTGGAGGCGCTGATCACCTGGCCGGCCACGGTGTTCACCTGCCCGGTAGCCGAAGCCACCTCGCGGATCGATTCGTGGATACGCTCGACAAAGCGGTTGAACGACTGCGCCAGGCTGCCGAACTCGTCCTGGGCGTGGATTTTCAGGCGCCGGGTCAGGTCGCCTTCGCCTTCGGCGATGTCATGCATGGCGCGGCCCATCACGTGCAGCGGCTCCATCAGCACGCGAATCAGCAGGCCCAGCAGGCCGATGATCACCAGCACGGCAATCAGCGTGGCCACCACCGCCGAGGTGCGCAGCTCGCCCAGCATGGCGAAGGCCGCGTCCTGGTCCAGTACCAGCGCCACGTACCAGTCCGCCGACGGCACGCCGTCGACGTGGGTGAAACTGATGAACTGCTTGCGGCCATCGACCTCGACCTCCTTCAGGCCGCTGCCGATGCGCGGGGTGTTGCCGGGGTACACATCGGCCAGTGCCTTGAGCGCCAGCTCGCCCTTGGGGTGGATGAGGATCTTGCCTTCGCCGTTGACGATGAAGGCATGGCCATGGCCGTCGAAGTCGAGGGTGTTGATCAGGTTGCTGATGGTCTGCAGGTCGGTGTCGACGCCGCTGACACCGATCACCCGGCCGGCCTGCTGCACCGGCGTTGCCAGGGTGATCACCAGCTTGCCGGCCGAGGCCGAGATGTACGGCTCGGTGACGATGGTCTGGCCGGCGGCGGTGGCCGCCTTGTACCAGCCACGTACCCGCGGGTCGTAGTCGGCGGCGCGGCTGCCCACCGGTACCGACTGCATGCTGCCGTCCTGGCCACCGAAATAGGTGAGCATGAAGTTGCTGGCGTACACCGGTAGCGCCAGGCTGCGGTCCAGGCTGGCCTTGCCCGGGCCATCGACGGCCACCTGCTGGGCGAAGGTGTTGAGCAGCTGGATGCGGCTGTCGAGCCAGTTGCGAATATTACCGGCGGTCAGGTTGCCCAAGTCCTGCAGAGTGGCCTCCGTGTCACTGCGCAGGGACTGGCGTTGTCGGTAATCGTTGAACAGCACGAAACAGGTGAAGGCAACGGCCACCACGAGGGCAGCGGCCAACAGGATCTTGTGGCTGAACTTGAGGTTCTTGGTCATTTTTGAAGGTCTGCGCACGGGCACGGAGGAGGGCGGATGCGGCAAAAGGCCACATCCTCGACGACTGTTTCGTCACGCCGGGCAAAAACATTAACCGTTTGCGCAACAGCCGACCGACGGCAGGCGACGAAAACCTCGGCGGGCAGGGAACCGAGGACCCTTTTTCCCTTCTAAGCTCCCTGCAGGCCCTCATACCTGTGTATCTACCTCCAGGAGTGTCCCTTCATGTCGTTGCGTTCCCTCGCCCTGTTGTCCTTGTGCGTCGTCCTGACCGCCTGCAGCAAGATCAACCAGGAAAACTATTCCAAGCTCAAGGCCGGCATGAACAAGGCCGAGGTCGAGCAACTGCTCGGCACGCCCACCGAGTGCTCCGGCGCACTGGGCATGAGCAGCTGCACCTGGGGTGACGAGAAGAGCTTCATCAGCGTGCAGTACGCGGCCGACAAGGTATTGATGTATTCCGGGCAGGGCCTCAAATGAGGCGTCTGCACCTGCTGCTGGGCGTGTGCCTGGTGATGCTGCTGGGTGGCTGCGCCACCTCTGCCACCGACCCGCTGGCGCCGAAGACCGCAGGTGCGGTCGACCTCAAGCGTTACCAGGGCAAGTGGTTCGAGCTGGCCCGCCTGCCGATGAAATACCAGGACGGCTGCGCCCAGGCCGAGGCCCACTACAACCTCAAGCCCGACGGTACGGTGGGGGTGCTCAACCGCTGCCGCACCCTGGGTGACGAGTGGCTGCGCGCCGAGGGCCATGCCTCCATTCAACAGCCCGGGCACACCGACAAGCTGTGGGTGGAGTTCGACAATTGGTTCACCCGCCTGGTGCCAGGTGTGGCCAGGGGTGACTACTGGATTCTCTACGTCGATGACCGCTACCGCACCGCGATTGTCGGCAGCCCCGACCGCAAGTACCTGTGGATCCTGTCGCGCACGCCGTCGATGCCGGTGTGGGAGCGCGAGAGCCTGATGTCCAAGGCCCGCCAGCAGGGTTATGACACCCGCCGGCTGATCTGGCGCACGCCCGACAAGGATATCGTCGCCCGGCATTGAAGCCTGTTGCCTGGGCCTGTGGCGCTTTGCGAGCCTGACTCTCGATAAGCCCGCGCGATGCCTGTGGGAGCGGGTTTACCCGCGAACACCGGCGAAGCCGGTGCCAAGCACCACGTCGCTTGCTTCGCGGGTAAACCCGCTCCCACAGGGCCAGGTGATCTCCTGCAACAGCGCGTCAGCCCAGCAACTGGCGCAACACCTGAGCAAACGCCCCGGCACTTTCTTCTTCCAGCCCGTGCCGCCCCTGGCGCACCACCCACTGGCCATTGACCATCACATCACGCACCTGGCGGTCGCCGCCGGCAAACAGCCAGCGGTTGAGAATGGCATCACCCTCGGCCACGGCCAGGTACGGGTCGTGCCCGTCCAGCACCAGCCAGTCGGCGCGCTTGCCCACTGCCAGCTCGCCCACCGGCTGCCCCAGCGCCTGGGCGCCGCCCAGCAGTGCCGCGTCGTACAGGGTGCGGCCGACCATCGGCTGGTCAGCGCGGTACAGCCGGTTGCGCCGCTGGTCACGCAGGCGCTGGCCGTACTCCAGCCAGCGCAGTTCCTCCACCACGCTCAACGACACATGGCTGTCCGAGCCGATGCCCATGCGCCCGCCCTGGGCCAGGTAATCCACCGCCGGGAAAATACCGTCGCCCAGGTTGGCCTCGGTGGTCAGGCACAGGCCGGCCACTGCACCGCTGCGGGCCATGGCGCGGACCTCGTCGGGTTCGGCATGGGTGGCGTGCACCAGGCACCAGCGCGGGTCGACATCGGCGTTCTCGTAGAGCCACTGCAACGGCCGCCGGCCGCTCCAGGCCAGGCAGTCATCGACCTCCTTCTGCTGCTCGGCGATGTGGATATGCACCGGGCATTGCGCATCGCTGGCGCCCAGTACGTCGGCGATCTGCCCGGGCGTTACCGCGCGCAGCGAGTGGAAGCACAGCCCCAGTTGCTGCGCCGGCTGTGCGGCAAGCAGCGGCCCGAGCTGCTGTTGCAGGCGCAGGTACTGTTCGGTGGAGTTGATGAAGCGCCGCTGGCCGTCGTTGGGCGCCTGGCCGCCAAAGCCTGAGTGGCTGTAGAGCACCGGCAGCAAAGTCAGGCCGATGCCAGTGGCGGCGGCTGCGGCGCTCAAGCGCAGCGACAATTCGGCCGGGTCGGCGTACTGGCGGCCATCCTTGTCGTGGTGCACATAGTGGAATTCGGCCACCGAGGTGTAGCCGGCCTTGAGCATCTCGATGTACAGCTGGCGGGCGATCACCTGCAACTGCCCGGGGGTGACGTTGCCGGCCAGCCGGTACATCAGCTCGCGCCAGGTCCAGAAGCTGTCGTTGGGGTTGCCGACCACTTCCGCCAGCCCTGCCATGGCCCGCTGGAAGGCGTGCGAGTGCAGGTTGGGCATGCCCGGCAGCAGCGGCCCTGCCAGGCGCTCGGCGCCCTCGGCGTCGGCATCGGCCATGATCGCCGCCAGCTGGCCGTCGGCAGCGACCTCCAGGCGGACGTTGCGGGCCCAGCCCGTGGGCAGCAGGGCGCGTTCGGCAAAATAGGCGGGCATCAGTGGTTTCCTGTTATTGTCATGCTTGTATATACATATACAGCCGTTTGCCTGCCGGGTAAACTCCGGCAAGCTACCGCTCACTCCAACCGCACAAGGACTCAACGCCGTGCCGACACCTCCTGTCTCCGCGCTGGTTGCCCAGATGGGCGAAGGGCCGGCGCCGCTCTATGCCCGGGTGAAACAGATGATCATCCAGCAGATCGAGAGCGGCAGCTGGCCGCCCCATCACCGGGTGCCCTCGGAGAGCGAGCTGGTCGCCGAGCTGGGCTTCAGCCGCATGACCATCAACCGCGCCCTGCGCGAGCTGACTGCCGAAGGCCTGTTGGTGCGCATGCAAGGCGTCGGCACCTTCGTCGCCGAGCCCAAGAGCCGCTCGGCGCTGTTCGAGGTCAACAACATCGCCGACGAAATCGCCGGGCGCGGCCACCAGCATAGCTGCCAGGTGATCAAGCTGGTCGAGGAGGCCGCCGGCTCCGAGCGCGCCCTGGCCCTGGACATGCGCGAAGGCCAGCGGGTGTTCCACTCGCTGATCGTGCACTTCGAGAATGGCGTGCCGGTGCAGATCGAAGATCGTTACGTCAACGCCAGCATCGCCCCGGACTACCTCCAGCAGGACTTCACCCGGCAGACGCCCTACGAGTACCTGTCCCGGGTGGCGCCTCTTACCGAGGGCGAGCACGTGGTCGAGGCCATCCTTGCCGAGCCTGACGAATGCCGCCTGTTGCAGATCGAGCGCGGCGAGCCGTGCCTGCTGATCCGCCGGCGCACCTGGTCAGGCCGCCAGCCGGTGACCGCCGCGCGGCTGATCCACCCCGGTTCCCGTCACCGCCTGGAAGGACGTTTCAGCAAATGAGCCAGCTGCAGTTGTTGCGCGCCAGCGATTACCCGCGCATGCCCTGGAAGAACGGTGGTGGTTTCACCGAAGAGATCACCCGCGACAGCGGCGAGGGCCTGGAAGGCTTCGGCTGGCGCCTGTCGATCGCCGATATCGAGGAGTCCGGGGGCTTTTCCAGCTTTGCCGGTTACCAGCGCATCATCAGCGTGTTGCAGGGCGACGGCATGCGCCTGCTGGTCGATGGCCAGGCAAGCCGGCCGCTGCTGGCGTTCGATGCGTTCGCCTTCAGTGGCGAAAGCCAGGTCAGTTGCAACCTGCTTGGCTCAGCCATCCGCGATTTCAACCTGATCTACGCACCGCACCGCTACCGGGCGCGGTTGCAGTGGTTCGACGGTACCAGCCGGCTGTTCAGTTCGGCGTCGACGGTGTTGTTGTTTGCTGCGAGCAGTCAGGTGGAGGTGGCGATGGCCGGGCATGAAACACAGCGACTCGGCTTGTATGACTGCCTGCGTATCGAGGGCAATGAAGCGTTGCTGGGGCTGGATGTGCAGGGGCGGTTCTGCCTGATCGAACTCATTCCAGCTTGAGATAGCCGGGGCCGCTTCGCGCCCCTTTCCGGCCGGTCCGGCGCCCCGGCAAGGCCGCTCCTACAGGAATATGCGTTCCCCCTGTAGGAGCGGCCTTGTGTCGCGAAAGGGGCGCGAAGCGGCCCCCGGTGCATTCATGAATTCGAAGGAGGGGTTCGTTAATTTTGGTTGTCCATGCTTGTACATACAAGTAAAGGTGTGTTTATCTATTCACCACGACACACCTGCCCGCGGACCACCGCCGAGGACCTTTCCCGTGACCGACAACAACAAATACCGTGACGTTGAAATCCGTGCCCCCCGTGGCAACAAGCTGACCGCCAAGAGCTGGCTGACCGAAGCGCCACTGCGCATGCTGATGAACAACCTCGACCCGCAGGTCGCGGAAAACCCGAAAGAGCTGGTGGTGTATGGCGGCATCGGCCGCGCCGCGCGCAACTGGGCGTGCTACGACAAGATCGTCGAGACCCTGACCCGCCTGGAAGACGACGAAACCCTGCTGGTGCAGTCGGGCAAGCCGGTCGGCGTGTTCAAGACCCACAGCAACGCACCGCGGGTGCTGATCGCCAACTCCAACCTGGTACCGCACTGGGCCAACTGGGAGCACTTCAACGAACTGGATGCCAAGGGCCTGGCCATGTACGGCCAGATGACCGCCGGCAGCTGGATCTACATCGGCAGCCAGGGCATCGTCCAGGGCACCTATGAAACCTTCGTCGAAGCCGGCCGCCAGCACTACGGTGGCAGCCTCAAAGGCAAGTGGGTACTGACCGCAGGCCTGGGTGGCATGGGCGGCGCCCAGCCGCTGGCCGCGACCCTGGCCGGCGCCTGCTCGCTGAACATCGAGTGCCAGCAGAGCCGCATCGACTTCCGCCTGGAAACCCGTTACGTCGACGAGCAGGCCAAGGATCTGGACGACGCCCTGGCGCGCATCGCCAAGTACACCGGCGAAGGCAAGGCGATCTCCATCGCGCTGCACGGCAACGCTGCCGAAATCCTGCCCGAGCTGGTCAAGCGTGGCGTGCGCCCGGACATGGTCACCGACCAGACCAGCGCCCACGACCCACTCAACGGTTACCTGCCTGCCGGCTGGACCTGGGAGCAGTACCGCGACCGCGCCCAGACCGAGCCGGCTGCTGTGGTCAAGGCTGCCAAGCAGTCGATGGCCGTGCATGTGCAAGCCATGCTCGACTTCCAGAAGCAGGGTATCCCGACCTTCGACTACGGCAACAACATCCGCCAGATGGCCAAGGAAGAGGGCGTGGCCAACGCCTTCGACTTCCCGGGCTTCGTGCCGGCCTACATCCGCCCGCTGTTCTGCCGCGGCATCGGCCCGTTCCGCTGGGCTGCGCTGTCGGGTGAGGCTGAAGACATCTACAAGACCGACGCCAAGGTCAAGGAACTGATCCCCGACGACGCCCACCTGCACCGCTGGCTGGACATGGCCCGCGAGCGCATCAGCTTCCAGGGCCTGCCGGCGCGTATCTGCTGGGTTGGCCTGGGCCTGCGTGCCAAGCTGGGCCTGGCGTTCAACGAAATGGTGCGCAGCGGCGAGCTGTCGGCACCGGTGGTGATCGGCCGCGACCACCTGGACTCGGGCTCGGTGTCCAGCCCCAACCGTGAGACCGAAGCCATGCGCGACGGCTCCGACGCGGTTTCCGACTGGCCGCTGCTCAATGCCCTGCTCAACACCGCAGGCGGCGCCACCTGGGTTTCGCTGCACCACGGCGGCGGCGTGGGCATGGGCTTCTCCCAGCACTCGGGCATGGTCATCGTCTGCGACGGTACCGACGAAGCTGCCGAGCGCATTGCCCGGGTGCTGACCAACGACCCGGGTACCGGCGTGATGCGTCATGCCGACGCCGGTTACGACATCGCCATCGAGTGCGCCAAGGAGCAGGGCCTGGACCTGCCGATGATCACCGGCTGATCGCTCACTTTGAGTGATACTGAACAACAAGAGGGGCCTGCGGGCCCCGACAGAATGGAGTAGCAAAGTGACCGAACTGACCCTCAAGCCCGGCACCCTGACCCTGGCCCAGCTGCGCGCGATCCACGCCGCGCCCGTGCGCCTGCAACTGGATGCCAGCGCAGCACCGGCCATCGACGCCAGCGTCGCCTGCGTCGAGCAGATCATCGCCGAAGACCGCACCGCTTATGGCATCAACACAGGTTTCGGTCTGCTCGCCTCGACCCGCATCGCCAGCCACGACCTCGAAAACCTGCAGCGCTCGCTGGTGCTGTCCCACGCTGCCGGTGTCGGCGCGCCGCTGGACGACGCCCTGGTGCGGCTGATCATGGTGCTCAAGATCAACAGCCTCAGCCGCGGCTTCTCGGGTATCCGGCGCAAGGTCATCGATGCCCTGATCGCCCTGGTCAACGCCGAAGTCTATCCGCACATCCCGCTCAAGGGCTCGGTCGGCGCCTCCGGCGACCTCGCCCCGCTGGCGCACATGTCGCTGGTACTGCTGGGTGAGGGCAAGGCAAGGTACAAGGGCCAATGGTTGTCGGCCACCGAAGCGCTGGCTGTCGCTGGCCTAGAGCCGCTGACCCTGGCCGCCAAGGAGGGCCTGGCCCTGCTCAACGGCACCCAGGCATCCACCGCCTACGCCTTGCGCGGCCTGTTCCACGCCGAAGACCTGTACGCCGCCGCCATCGCCTGTGGCGGCCTGAGCGTCGAGGCGGCCCTGGGTTCGCGCTCGCCGTTCGATGCGCGCATCCACGCCGTGCGTGGCCAGCGCGGCCAGATCGACACCGCGGCGTGCTTCCGCGACCTGTTGGGCGATTCCAGTGAAGTGTCGCTGTCGCACAAGAACTGCGACAAGGTCCAGGACCCGTACTCGCTGCGCTGCCAGCCGCAGGTCATGGGCGCCTGCCTGACCCAGATCCGCCAGGCCGCCGAGGTGCTGGGCATCGAAGCCAACGCCGTATCGGACAACCCGCTGGTGTTCGCTGCCGAAGGTGACGTGATTTCCGGCGGCAACTTCCACGCAGAGCCTGTGGCCATGGCCGCCGACAACCTCGCCCTGGCGATTGCCGAAATCGGTTCGCTGAGCGAGCGGCGCATCTCGCTGATGATGGACAAGCACATGTCCCAGCTGCCGCCGTTCCTGGTGGAAAACGGCGGGGTCAACTCCGGCTTCATGATCGCCCAGGTCACCGCTGCCGCCCTGGCCAGCGAGAACAAGGCCTTGTCGCACCCGCACAGTGTCGATAGCCTGCCGACCTCGGCCAACCAGGAAGACCACGTTTCCATGGCCCCGGCTGCTGGCAAGCGCCTGTGGGAAATGGCCGAGAACACCCGTGGCGTGCTGGCCATCGAATGGCTGGGTGCGTGTCAGGGGCTGGACCTGCGCAAGGGCCTGAAAACTTCGGCGAAGCTGGAGCAGGCGCGCCAGGCGCTGCGCCGCGAAGTGCCGCACTATGACCGCGACCGCTTCTTTGCGCCGGACATCGAGGCAGCTGTCGAGCTGCTGGCCAAGGGCAGCCTGACCGGGCTGCTGCCAGCGGGTGTCCTGCCTAGCCTCTGATGCCAACCGGGGCCGCTTTGCGGCCCTTTCGCGACACAAGGCCGCTCCTACAGGCCTGTAGGCGCGGGCTTGCCCCGCGAAAAGGGCAGCAAAGCAGCCCCATCGATCTCACGACCACAAAAACAATTCAAGGACGTGACATGCAACAAGCTCAAGGTCTCAAGCGCGGGCTAACGGCCCGCCACATCCGTTTCATGGCCCTTGGCTCTGCCATCGGCACCGGCCTGTTCTATGGTTCGGCCTCGGCCATCCAGATGGCCGGCCCGGCCGTGCTGCTGGCCTACCTGATCGGCGGCGCCGCGGTGTTCATGGTCATGCGCGCCCTCGGCGAAATGGCCGTGCACAACCCGGTGGCCGGCTCCTTCGGCCACTATGCCAGCACCTACCTCGGCCCCATGGCCGGCTTCATCCTTGGCTGGACCTATGCCTTCGAGATGGTCATCGTCGCCATCGCCGACGTTACCGCCTTCGGTATCTACATGGGCTTCTGGTTCCCCGAAGTGGCGCGCTGGGTCTGGGTGCTGGGCATCGTGTTCCTGATCGGCGGCCTCAACCTGTGCAATGTGCGGGTATTCGGCGAAATGGAGTTCTGGCTGTCGTTGCTCAAGGTCGGCGCCATCGTTGCGATGATTCTCGCCGGCCTCGGCATCATGGCCTTCGGCTTCAGCCAGGTGGGCAGCGGCCACGCTGTTGGCGTCAGCAACCTGTTCGAGCATGGGGGTTTCCTGCCCAATGGCGTGGGTGGCCTGATCGCTTCGTTCGCGGTGGTGATGTTTGCCTTTGGCGGCATCGAGATCATCGGCGTCACCGCCGGTGAAGCCAAGGACCCACAGCGGGTCATCCCCAAGGCGATCAACGCGGTGCCGCTGCGCATCCTGCTGTTCTACGTGCTGACCCTGTTCGTGCTGATGTGCCTCTACCCCTGGCCGCAGATCGGCAGCCAGGGCAGCCCGTTCGTGCAGATCTTCAGCAACCTGGGCATCGGCTCGGCGGCGGCGCTGCTCAATATCGTGGTCATTTCCGCGGCAGTCTCGGCGATCAACAGCGATATTTTCGGTGCCGGCCGCATGATGTACGGCCTGGCCCACCAGGGGCATGCGCCGCGCGGCTTCGGCCAGCTGTCCCGGCATGGCGTGCCTTGGATGACGGTGATGGTGATGGGCGCCGCGCTGCTGGTCGGGGTGCTGCTGAACTACCTGATCCCTGAAAACGTGTTCCTGCTGATTGCCTCGATCGCTACCTTCGCCACCGTGTGGGTGTGGCTGATGATCCTGGTGACCCAAGTGGCCATGCGCCGCGGCATGAGCCGTGAACAGGTGGCCGAGCTGAAGTTCCCGGTACCGTTCTGGCCTTATGGGCCGGCCATGGCCATCGCCTTCATGCTGTTCATCTTCGGCGTGCTCGGGTACTTCCCGGATACCCAGGCCGCATTGCTCGTCGGTGTCATCTGGGTGGTGTTCCTGGTGGCTTCCTACCTGCTGTGGTGCAAGCCGCGCGCAGGCAAGGGCGAGCCGGCCCGGGAACCTGCCGAGCTGCACCGCTGAAACTCAAGGAGACCGTGATGAGAACCCTCTGGCAGCACTGCCACGCCGCAACCTTGGCCGGTGGCCGCTACTCGGTCATCGAGGACGCCGCCATCGTCACCAGCGCAGGCTTGATCGAATGGATCGGCCCGCGCGACGACGTGCCACCGGTGGCCACCGACCGTATCGTCGACCTGGGCGGCGCCTGGGTCACCCCGGGGCTGATCGACTGCCACACCCACGCGGTGTTCGGCGGCAACCGCAGCGGCGAATTCGAGCAGCGCCTGCAGGGTGTGAGCTATGCCGAGATCGCCGCCCAGGGCGGCGGCATCGCCAGCACCGTGCGCGCCACCCGTGCCGCCAGCGAGGATGAGCTGTTCGCCAGCGCCCGCCAGCGCGTGCAGGCGCTGATGCGTGACGGACTGACCTGCATCGAGATCAAGTCCGGCTACGGCCTGGACCTGGCCTGCGAACGCAAGATGCTGCGGGTGGCCCGGCGCCTGGGTGAAGAGCTGCCGATCAGCGTGCGCACCACCTGCCTGGCGGCCCATGCATTGCCACCGGAATACGCAGGGCGAGCGGATGACTACATCAGCCACATCTGTGAGCAGATGCTCCCGGCACTGGCCGCCGAGGGTTTGGTGGATGCGGTGGACGCGTTCTGCGAACACCTGGCGTTCTCCCCGGCGCAGGTCGAGCGGGTATTCATCAAGGCCCATGAGCTGGGCTTGCCGGTCAAACTGCACGCCGAGCAGTTGTCGTCGCTGCACGGCTCAAGCCTTGCGGCGCGCTACCAGGCGCTGTCGGCCGACCACCTGGAGTTCATGACCGAAGAAGACGCCATCGC
Organism: Pseudomonas sp. NPDC089406; assembly: GCF_044900265.1. Taxonomy (NCBI): domain Bacteria; kingdom Pseudomonadati; phylum Pseudomonadota; class Gammaproteobacteria; order Pseudomonadales; family Pseudomonadaceae; genus Pseudomonas; species Pseudomonas sp. NPDC089406. The sequence continues at coordinate 108,711 of NZ_JBJDNC010000008.1, forward strand.
CATGGCCAAGGCCGGCACCGTCGCCGTGCTGCTGCCTGGCGCCTTCTACTTCTTGCGCGAGACTCAACTGCCGCCGATGGACGCGCTGCGCCGCCACGGGGTGAAGATCGCCCTGGCCAGCGACCTCAACCCGGGCACTTCGCCTGGCTTGTCGTTGCGCCTGATGCTGAACATGGGCTGCACCTTGTTCCGCATGACACCCGAAGAGGCCTTGGCCGGCGTCACCCTGCATGCCGCCACAGCGCTGGGCATGGGTGACAGCCATGGCTCGCTGGAGGAGGGCAAGGTGGCTGACTTCATCGCCTGGCAAATCGACCGCCCTGCGGACCTTGCCTACTGGCTCGGCGGCGAGTTGCCCAAGCGCGTGGTGCGCCTGGGCCATGAAATTTCCAACTGAAAGCTGCGTAGTCACAGGTGCTCCGCGCACCCTGTGGGAGCGGCTTTAGCCGCGAAGCAGGCGGCGCGGTGAATGGCACCGGCTATGCCGGTGTTCGCGGCTAAAGCCGCTCCTACAGGCCCCTGCCAAGCCAGCAAGCCATGTGCAGCCCCATGAGCGCCGACTCCCCGGCCTTGGGGCTGCAGGGTTCAACACCTGAATAGGAAGCCCGATGAACAAGGTATTGAGTTTTCACCAAGGTCGGCTGCCACTGCTGATCAGCATGCCCCACGCAGGCCTTGCCCTGACCGACGCCGTGCGCGACGGGCTGGTGGCGCCTGCTCGCTGCCTGCCGGACACCGACTGGCACATCCCGCGCCTGTACGACTTTGCCCGCGAACTGGGGGCCAGCGTGGTGGCGGCGGAGTATTCGCGTTTCGTCATCGACCTCAACCGGCCGGATGACGACAAACCTTTATATGCCGGGGCCACCACCGGGCTGTACCCGGCGACGCTGTTCGAGGGCGAGCCGCTGTTCATGGACGGGCAGGTGCCGACCGCCGATGAGCGGGCGACCTACCTAGAGCAGATATGGCGGCCTTACCACGACACGATCCGTCGTGAGTTGGCGCGGATGCGTAAGGAGTTTGGTTATGCGTTGCTGTGGGATGCGCACTCGATCCGGTCGGTGATCCCGCATCTGTTTGACGGCAAGTTGCCGGACTTCAACCTGGGGACCTTCAATGGCGCCAGTTGCGATCCGGTGTTGGCTGAGCGGCTGCAGGGCGTGTGCGCCGAGTTCCCGGCCTATACCCATGTGCTCAATGGCCGCTTCAAAGGCGGGCACATCACTCGCCACTATGGTGATCCGGCCAATCATATCCATGCAGTGCAGCTGGAGCTGGGTCAGTGCACCTACATGAATGAGGTGGAACCGTTCGATTATCGCGAGGACCTGGCACAGCCGACGCAGGTGGTGCTCAAGCGTCTGCTGGAGACGGTGCTGGCGTGGGGCGGGGAGCGGTACCGGGGTGGTTCGCGAGGGTAGGGCGGTTAACCGTGTCAGGGCTGGCAGGTGTCCGCCATGGCCCTTTCGGTGCCTGTGAAATCGAGCGCCGCGCGGGCGGCGCTCGATCTGATAGGCGCTGCAAGGGTTGTGGCGGACACCTGTAAGCCCTGACGCAATCCCAAACCATGCGCTCCCTGGCATCACGCCCCCCATCACCCCCAAAAACCCGCCGTTTCACACGGGTACATGCTCTTCGCGCGATTCAGGTTTATGATGCCCAACGGCAGATTAAATCCTCACACGGAGTGCGCAATGCAGACCCTGTACCCGCAGATCAAACCCTACGCCCGGCACGATCTGGCCGTGGAAGCGCCGCATGTGCTGTATGTCGATGAAAGCGGTTCGCCGGAAGGTCTGCCTGTGGTGTTCATCCACGGGGGGCCGGGTGCCGGTTGCGATGCCCAGAGCCGTTGCTACTTCGACCCCAACCTGTACCGCATCGTCACCTTCGACCAGCGCGGCTGCGGGCGCTCCACGCCCCACGCCAGCCTGGAGAACAACACCACCTGGCACCTGGTCGAAGACCTCGAGCGCATCCGCGAGCACCTTGGTATCGACAAGTGGGTGCTGTTCGGCGGCTCCTGGGGTTCCACCCTGGCTCTGGCCTATGCGCAAAAGCACCCCGAGCGCGTGCACGGGCTGATCCTGCGCGGCATCTTCCTGTGCCGCCCGCAGGAAATCAGCTGGTTCTACCAGGAAGGCGCCAGCCGCCTGTTCCCCGACTACTGGCAGGACTACATCGCGCCGATCCCGGCAGAGGAGCGTGGCGACCTGGTCGGCGCCTTCCACAAGCGCCTCACCGGCAACGATCAGATCGCCCAGATGCACGCGGCCAAGGCCTGGTCCACCTGGGAGGGCCGCACCGCCACGCTGCGCCCCAACCCGCTGGTGGTCGACCGCTTCTCCGAGCCGCAGCGCGCACTGTCGATCGCCCGTATCGAGTGCCACTACTTCACCAACAACGCCTTCCTCGAGCCGGACCAGCTGATCCGCGACATGCCGAAAATCGCCCACCTGCCGGCGGTGATCGTGCATGGCCGCTACGACGTGATCTGCCCGCTGGACAACGCCTGGGAACTGCACCAGGCCTGGCCCAACAGTGAGCTCAAGGTGATCCGCGACGCCGGCCACGCCGCCTCGGAGCCTGGCATCACCGACGCCCTGGTACGCGCTGCCGATCAGATGGCCCGGCGTCTGCTCGACCTGCCCCTGGAAGAAGCATGAAGGCGCTGATCCAGCGCGTGCGCGGGGCCAGGGTGGAAGTCGCCGGCGAAATCGTCGGCGCCATCGATCAGGGCTTGCTGGCGCTGGTGGCGGTGGAACCTGAAGATTCCCCCGAACATGCCGACAAGCTGTTGCACAAGCTGCTCAACTATCGGGTGTTCAGCGACGAGCAGGGCAAGATGAACCGCTCGCTCAAGGATGTCGGCGGCGGCCTGCTGCTGGTTTCGCAGTTCACCCTGGCGGCCGACACCCGCAGCGGCATGCGCCCGAGCTTCTCGACTGCAGCGCCGCCGGCCCTGGGCGCCGAATTGTTCGACTATTTGCTGGCGCAGGCGACGCGCCAGCACCCAACGGTTGCGAGCGGGCGTTTTGGCGCCGACATGCAGGTACACCTGGTCAATGATGGCCCCGTAACATTTATGTTACAAATGTGAGGTCAAAAAACCCCTTGTTTGTAGGAAAACAAGGGGTTTTGTACGATAAATAGTTGGTTCAGCCTGATGCGTTGTAACGCGACCTGCTGGATAATCGCGCGCTGCGTGAACCTGCGTTCGCAGGTTCGATCCACTTTGACACGAGCATTGTCTGGGTCCGTTTGGGGAATCATTACGCCCTCACGGGGTCCGAACAGTGCTCGCCAACCCGGCTTTGTCGCTGGCCGTTGGTTTCATGATCTGTTTTTCGGCGAGGATTGCTCGTGATTGTAAGCCCCTGTATTGCACCAAGAATCCCCGGCACCCGGCTGCGCAAGGCAGTGTTGGCTGGCGTTGCGCTGGTTGGCCTGATGAGCGCCGGCCAGCTGTGGGCATTCAATCTGGACGACGTTGCAGCCAAGGCAAAGGATCTGGCCGGCCAGAAGTACGAGGCACCGAAGAGCAACCTGCCGCCGGTGTTCCGTGACATGAAGTACGCCGACTACCAGAAGATTCACTTCCTCCAGGAAAAGGCCGAGTGGGCCAAGGACAAGACGCCGTTCAAGCTGTCCTTCTACCACCAGGGCATGCACTTCGACACGCCGGTGAAAATCAACGAAATCACCGCTAAAAAAGTCGAAGAGATCAAGTACGACCCGAGCCGCTTCGAGTTCGGCGACGTACCGCATGACGCCGAGGCCACCAAGAACCTGGGTTACGCCGGTTTCCGCGTGCTCTACCCGATCAACAAGGCCGACAAGCAGGACGAGATCATGACCCTGCTTGGCGCCAGCTACTTCCGCGTGGTCGGCAAGGGCCACCGCTATGGCCTGTCGGCCCGTGGCCTGGCCATCGACACCGCGCTGCCGTCGGGCGAAGAGTTCCCGCGCTTCCGTGAGTTCTGGATCGAAAAACCCAAGCCCAACGACAAGCACCTGGTGATCTACGCGCTGCTCGACTCGCCGCGCTCCACCGGCGCCTACAAGCTGACCCTGCGCCCGGGTGAAGACACCCTGGTCGACGTCAAGTCGCGGGTGTACCTGCGTGACCACGTCAGCCGCCTGGGTATTGCCCCGTTGACCAGCATGTTCCTGTTCGGCCCCAACCAGCCGTCCAAGGTGCAGAACTACCGCCCGGCCCTGCACGACTCCGAAGGCCTGAGCATCCATGCCGGTAACGGCGAATGGCTGTGGCGCCCGCTGAACAACCCGAAACACCTGGCCGTGAGCAACTTCAGCGTCGAAAACCCGCGTGGTTTCGGCCTGCTGCAGCGCCAGCGCGCCTTCAGCGACTTCGAAGACCTCGACGACGAGTACGAAAAGCGCCCGAGCGCCTGGATCGAGCCTAAAGGCGACTGGGGCAAAGGCACCGTCGACCTGGTAGAAATCCCGACTGCCGACGAGACCAACGACAACATCGTTGCGTTCTGGAGCCCGGAAACCCTGCCAGAGCCTGGCAAACCGTTCGAATACGACTACCGTCTGCGTTGGACCATCAAGGAAGACCAGCTGCACGCCCAGGACCTGGGCTGGGTCAAGCAGACCCTGCGCTCCAGCGGTGACGTCAAACAGGCCAACCTGATCCGTCAGCTCGATGGCAGCGTGGCCCTGCTGGTCGACTTCGTCGGCACCAACCTGGCGGCCCTGCCGGCCGACGCCAACGTGCGCAGCCAGGTCAGCACCGGCGACAACGCCGAGGTGGTCGAGAACAACCTGCGCTACAACCCAGAGACCAAAGGCTGGCGCCTGACCCTGCGGTTGAAACTCAAGGACCCGAAAAAGTCCACCGAAATGCGTGCCGCGCTGGTGCGTGACGTGCCGGTCGAGCAGCCCAAGCCTGCCAAGGAAACCAAGGCCGCAACCAAGCAGGCCCACGCCAAGGCTGAAAAAGCCAAGGCCGAGAAACCAGCCGAGCAACCAGCCGCCGATGCGGCATCCACCACCGAGGCCCCGGCCACTACTGAAAAAGTGCTGACCGAGACCTGGAGCTATCAGTTGCCTGCCGATGAGTAATTCAAGCCCAAGGCCAGAATCGCTTGGCGAATACCTGGCCCACCTGCCCCTGAGCGATGAGCAGCGCGTGGAACTCGCCAGCTGCACCTCGTTCGGCGAGCTGCACCAACGCCTGGCGGCGCATCCTGCCGCCAGCACCACCGAGGCCGTGCAGGCTTCGGTGGGTTCGCGCCTGACCGTCGGCAGCGCTGCCGAGCTTGAAGAGGCCGAGATGCTCGGCGTCGATGGCAGTGGCCGGCTGTGCCTGAAGATCGCCCCGCCGATCAAGCGCACCAAGGTCGTGCCCGAGCCGTGGCGCACCAACGTGCTGATTCGCATCTGGCGGCGCATGACCGGGCGCACCAACGCCCCGCAGCCGCCCAAGCGCGAGCTGCCGCCGGCGCGCTGGCGCACGGTCGGCTCGATCCGCCGGTATATTCTGCTGACCCTGATGATCGGCCAGACCATCGTCGCCGGCTGGTACATGAAGGGCATCCTGCCGTACCAGGGCTGGTCGTTCGTCGACCTCGACGAAATCCTCAACCAGCCGCTGTGGGACACCGTGGTGCAGGTGTGGCCGTATGCGCTGCAAACCTCCATCCTGGTGCTGTTCGGCATCCTGTTCTGCTGGGTCTCGGCGGGCTTCTGGACCGCATTGATGGGCTTTCTCGAACTCATCACCGGGCGCGACAAGTACCGCATCTCCGGTAGCAGCGCCGGCAACGAGCCGATCGCCCCCGAGGCGCGCACCGCGCTGGTGATGCCGATCTGCAACGAAGACGTGCCGCGGGTGTTCGCAGGCCTGCGCGCCACCTTCGAGTCGGTGGCCGCCAGCGGCAACCTCGACCGCTTCGACTTCTTCGTCCTCAGCGACACCAACGACCCGGATATCGCCGTTGCCGAGCAACAGGCGTGGCTGGACGTTTGCCGCGAAACCAAAGGCTTTGGCCGTATCTTCTACCGTCGCCGCCGGCGCCGGGTGAAGCGCAAGAGCGGCAACCTCGACGACTTCTGCCGTCGCTGGGGGGGCGAGTACAAGTACATGGTCGTGCTCGACGCCGACAGCGTCATGACCGGCGAATGCCTGAGCAGCCTGGTGCGCCTGATGGAGGCCAACCCGGACGCCGGCATCATCCAGACCGGCCCGAAAGCCTCGGGCATGGACACCCTGTATGCGCGCATGCAGCAGTTCGCCACCCGCGTGTACGGCCCGCTGTTCACCGCCGGCCTGCACTTCTGGCAGTTGGGCGAATCGCACTACTGGGGCCATAACGCGATCATCCGCATGAAGCCGTTCATCGAGCACTGCGCCCTGGCGCCGTTGCCGGGCAAGGGCGCGTTCGCCGGGGCCATTCTGTCCCACGACTTCGTCGAAGCCGCGCTGATGCGCCGCGCCGGCTGGGGCGTGTGGATCGCCTATGACCTGCCGGGCAGCTACGAAGAGCTGCCGCCGAACCTGCTGGACGAGCTCAAGCGCGACCGCCGCTGGTGCCACGGCAACCTGATGAACTTCCGTCTGTTCCTGGTCAAGGGCATGCACCCGGTGCACCGCGCGGTGTTCCTCACCGGTGTCATGTCGTACTTGTCGGCGCCGCTGTGGTTCCTGTTCCTGGTGCTGTCGACCGCGCTGCTGGCGACCAACACGCTGATGGAGCCGCAATACTTCATCGAGCCGTTCCAGCTGTACCCGTTGTGGCCGCAGTGGCACCCGGAAAAAGCCATCGCGCTGTTCTCCACCACCATCGTGCTGCTGTTCTTGCCCAAGCTGCTCAGCGTCATCCTGATCTGGGCCAAGGGCGCGGTGGAGTTCGGTGGGCGTTTCAAGGTCACCCTGTCGATGCTGATGGAGATGCTGTTCTCCATGCTGCTGGCGCCGGTGCGGATGATCTTCCACACCCGTTTCGTGCTGGCCGCATTCCTCGGCTGGGCCGCGACCTGGAACTCGCCGCAGCGTGACGACGACTCCACCCCGTGGAGTGAAGCGATTCGCCGGCATGGCCCGCAGACCCTGCTGGGCTTTGCCTGGGCGGCGCTGGTGGCCTGGCTGAACCCAAGCTTCCTGTGGTGGCTGGCGCCGATCGTCGGTTCGCTGCTGCTGTCGATCCCGGTATCGGTGATTTCCAGCCGCACTGGCTTGGGCCTGGCGGCCCGCGACGAGAAGCTGTTCCTCATCCCCGAGGAGTACGCCACGCCGCAGGCGCTGCTGGCCACCGACCAGTACACCCACGAGAACCGCTGGCATGCCCTGCATGACGGCTTTGTACGTGCGGTGGTCGACCCGCGGCAGAACGCCCTGGCCTGCGCCATGGCCACGGCCCGTCACGGCCAGTCGACGGCGATCGAGTCGCTGCGCGCCGAGCGCGTGGCCAAGGCGTTGGAAGTCGGGCCCAAGGGCCTGGACGGCAACACCCGCCTGGCGCTGCTGAGCGACCCGGTGGCGCTGTCGCGCCTGCACGAGCAGGTCTGGGCCGGGCATCACTCGGCGTGGATCGACCTGTGGCGCGCTTCGATCGACAACGATCCGCACTCGCCGCTGCTGCCGCTGCACCCGGAGAACGAGGCGCAGCCAGCCCTGGCTTGAGTCGCCTGGGGCCGCTATGCGGCCCTTCGCGGGTAAACCCGCTCCCACAGGTGAGGCGATTCCTGTGGGAGCGGGTTTACCCGCGAATGCCTTCATGCGGTTTTGCTGACCGTCATCAATTCGATTTTGGCCAACAAAGTCCCCCCCGGCACTAGGTCCCGGGCCCCGCATGCGTTAGCATCCCTCCCGACATTTCGCACAGGTCGGTACGACCGTGCCTACAAAAAAAATCTGCGAACTCTTTTCTCAGGGGACTTGGTGATGATGAAGAAATACCTGTCGCGACTGCTGCTCGGCGTGACCGCGCTGGTCGCGGTAACCGCCGCCCAGGCCGGCGCCATCGACGACGCGGTCAAGCGCGGCACCCTGCGTGTAGGCATGGACCCGACCTACATGCCGTTCGAGATGACCAACAAGCGTGGCGAGATCATCGGCTTCGAAGTCGACATCCTCAAGGCCATGGCCAAGTCCATGGGCGTCAAGCTGGAGATGGTGTCCACCGCCTACGACGGCATCATCCCGGCCCTGATGACCAACAAGTTCGACTTCATCGGCAGCGGCATGACGCTGACTCAGGAGCGCAACCTGCGCCTGAACTTCAGCGAACCCTTCATCGTGGTCGGCCAGACCCTGCTGATCCGCAAGGAACTGGCCGGTGAAATCAAGTCGTACAAGGACCTGAACAACGAGAAGTACCGCCTGACCTCCAAGCTCGGCACCACTGGTGAAATGGTCGCCAAGAAGCTCATCAGCAAAGCCAAGTACCACGGCTACGACAACGAGCAGGAAGGTGTGATGGACGTGGTCAACGGCAAGGCTGACGCCTTCGTCTACGACTCGCCCTACAACGTGGTGGCGGTTGAGAAAGCCGGCGCCGGCAAGCTGCTGTTCCTCGAAGAACCCTTCACTTACGAGCCGCTGGCCTTCGGCCTGAAGAAAGGCGACTACGACAGCATCAACTACATCAACAACTTCCTGCACCAGATCAAGCATGACGGGACCTACGATCGTATCCACGACAAGTGGTTCAAGAACAAGGACTGGCTGAAGGAAATGGAATAAGGCCCGGGCCACACGCCCAGGCACTGACCCCGACGCGCTAGGCGGGGTGCTTTGAACGGTTCAGGTGATGGGTTGCCTGGGCCGGCCCTATCGCCGGCAAGCCGGCTCCTACAGGAAGTCGCGTACACCTGTAGGAGCCGGCTTGCCGGCGATGGGGCCGGGCCTGCCACCTCACAACCTTGCCGCCCAAGGCACCCCCCGCGCGTTTCGCTTTTACGGAAGTACCCACGTGATCAAACACAAGAAAGCCCAGTGGCCCTGGCATGGGCTGACCGCGCTGGTCCTGGTGGGCCTGGCGCTCAGCCTGTACATGGCCACCTCGATGATTTCCTACGAGTGGCGCTGGAACCGCGTTCCGCAATACTTCGCCTACAAGGCCGAGGAAACCCAACGGGCCGCCAACTATGGCTCGGTCGAGCAAATCGTGGTGTCCGGCGACAACGCCCGGGTCACCCTGAAAGATGACAGCGGCGACACTCAGGTCATCGACGTGGCGGCCGACAGCCTGCAACTGTCCCGTGGCGACGACGTGGCCGAAGGCGATGCCATCGGTGTCACCCGTCACTGGGCGGCAGGCCCGCTGGCCTGGGGCCTGTGGACCACGTTGTGGATCTCGGTGATTTCCGGTGCCCTGGGCCTGTTGATCGGCCTGTTCGCCGGGCTGTGCCGGCTGTCCAGCAACCCGACCCTGCGCGACTTGTCCACGGTGTACGTGGAACTGGTGCGCGGCACGCCGCTGCTGGTGCAGATTTTTATCTTCTACTTCTTCATCGGCACCGTGCTCAACCTGTCCCGCGAGTTCGCAGGCGTTGCCGCGCTGGCACTGTTTACCGGTGCTTATGTGGCCGAGATCGTTCGCGCCGGCGTGCAGTCGATCGCCAAGGGCCAGAACGAAGCCGCACGCTCGCTGGGCCTGAACGGCAGCCAGTCGATGCGCCACGTGATCCTGCCGCAGGCGTTCAAGCGCGTGCTGCCGCCGCTGGCCGGGCAGTTCATCAGCCTGGTCAAGGACACCTCGCTGGTGTCGGTGATCGCCATCACCGAACTGACCAAGAGTGGCCGCGAAGCCATTACCACCTCGTTCTCGACCTTCGAGATCTGGTTCTGCGTGGCAGGCCTGTACCTGCTGATCAACCTGCCGCTGTCGCACATCGCCAGCCGGCTCGAGCGGAGGCTTGCGCAAAGTGATTGAAGTCCGTGACCTGCTGAAAGTCTTCGACACCCGCGGCCTGGTTGTGCGCGCGGTGGACAACGTCAGCACCCGCGTGGCCAAGGGCGAGGTGGTGGTGGTGCTGGGCCCTTCGGGCTCGGGCAAGTCGACCTTCCTGCGCTGCCTCAATGGCCTGGAGCATTTCGATGCCGGCCACGTGGCGATCGACGGCCTGCAGCTGGACGACCCGAAGACCGACATCAATGCCTACCGCCGCGAAGTGGGCATGGTGTTTCAGCACTTCAACCTGTTCCCGCACATGACCGTGCTGGAGAACCTGTGCCTGGCGCAGAAGGTGGTGCGCAAGCGCAACAAGGCCGAACGCGAGGCCAAGGCGCATGCGTTGCTGAAAAAGGTCGGCATTGCCGAGAAGGCCAACGAGTACCCGTCGCGCCTGTCTGGCGGCCAGCAGCAGCGGGTGGCGATTGCCCGGGCCCTGGCGATGGAGCCTAAGGTGATGCTGTTCGACGAACCCACCTCGGCGCTGGACCCGGAAATGGTCGGCGAGGTGCTGGACGTGATGAAGACCCTGGCGCAAGAGGGCATGACCATGGTCTGCGTCACCCACGAAATGGGCTTTGCCCGTGAAGTGGCCGACCGCGTGCTGTTCTTCGACCACGGCAAGCTGCTGGAAGACTCGGCGCCGCAGGCGTTCTTCGACTCGCCGAAAGACCCGCGCGCCCAGGCGTTCCTGCGCCAGGTGCTGTAGGGCCCTGATCGCCGGCAAGCCGGCTCCTACAGGTGTACGCGGTCCCCTGTAGGAGCCGGCTTGCCGGCGATGAGGCCATTACAGGCTGAACCGCCCCACCATCCCCCGCAACTCCCGCCCCAACTGCCCCAGCTCGTCGCTGGAGGCTGCCGTGCGCTCACTGGCCAGGCTGGTCTGGTCCGACACATCGCGCACGTTCATCACACTGCGGTTGATCTGCTCGGCCACCACGCTCTGCTCTTCGCTGGCCGTGGCTATCTGCTGGTTCATGCCCTGGATGGTCGACACCGTGTCAGTGATCTGCCCCAGCGCTGCGCCCGCCTTGCGGCTCAGCTCGACGCTCTGCTCGGTCAGTTGCTTGCTGTCGCCCAGCAGGCTCATCAGCTGGTCGGTGCCACCGTGCAGGCTGTCGATCAACCCCTCGATTTCTTCGGTGGACTGCTGGGTGCGCTGGGCCAGGCCACGCACTTCGTCGGCGACTACCGCAAAGCCACGCCCGGCCTCGCCGGCGCGGGCCGCTTCGATGGCGGCGTTGAGGGCCAGCAGGTTGGTTTGCTCCGACACCGACTTGATCACATCGAGGATCGAGCCGATGCGCTGGCTCTCGCCGGCCAGGTGGCCCATGGCGGCCAGGCAGTGGTCCATCTGCCCGGCCAACTGTTCGATCTGGCCGATGGCCTCGGCCACCACCTGGTCGCCCAGTTGCGCCTGCTGGTCGGCAGTGGTCGCGGCTTGTGAGGCCTGCTCGGCGTTTTGCGCCACTTCCTGCACGGTGGCGCTCATCTGGTTCATCGCCGTGGCCACCTGGTCGGTTTCTTCCTTCTGCTGGCCAACCCGTTGCTGGGTCTGCTCACTGACCGTGCCCAACTCGTCGACCGCCTCTGACAGCCGGCTCACTCCGTGTTCGATACCGCCCAGCAACTCGCGCAGGCTCAGGGTCATGGCGCGCATGCTGCCCTGCAGTTGCCCCAGCTCGTCGCGGCGGTCGATGTCGTCAACCTGGCTGAGGTCGCCGTTGGCGATGCGTTCGGCCTGGCGCAAGGTCTGGCGCAGCGGGGTGGTGATCTGCTGGCTGATCAGCCAGGCGGCCAGGCTGCCCAGCAGCAGGGCTAGCAGGGCCACGCTGGTCATCTGGCTGCGGGCGGCCAGGGCCTGCTCGTCGCGCAGGGCCACCTGGTTGTCGCTGAGCTCGCGGCTGCTGGCGGTGATCTGGTCGCCCAGGTTTTCCATGTCGTTTTGCAGCAGCTCGACGGCGATGGCGGCGCGGGCATAGCCGAGCAGTTGTTGGCGGTAACCTGCCAGTTGCTCGCCCACAGGCGCGGTCAACGCCCGGGCAGGCTTGACCCGTTCGATTAACGCGCGCAGCTCATCGAGGCTGGTTTGCGCTGATGAGATGGCCGGCTGGCCAACCTGTTCGTAGCTCTGCAGCGGCTCGCTGTAGTAAGCCGGGATGGCGGCACGCTGGTTGGCCATTTCGACATGGCGGGCGAGCCTGTCCAGCAGGTCGAGGGCCTGGCGCTGGGTGGCAGGCTGGTCGAGCGTATCCAGATGGGCCAGCAGTTGGCCCTGCAATTGGCTAAGTGTGGTATCCAGCGTGGCCTCCCGGGCCAGCAGCACCTGGCGCTGCTGCTGGCGGGTGAGGGCGGCTTTGCGCAGCTTGTCGAAGTCGGCACGGTAGCGGTTGATGAGCTCGCGCTTGCCGGCCAGCAGGCGCACGTTCTCCGGGCTCTGGTAGTGGGGCGCCATGGCGTCGATCAGGGTTTCCAGCTGCTTGAGGGTGAGCTCGAGCTGATTGCGGCTGTGCTCGTCGTCCAGCACGCGGAAGGTGATGCGTTCGGCGCGCAGGTCCTTGGCCAGGTCGTTCAGGCGGGCGATTTGCGTGAGCTTTTCCGAGCGTTCGATGGCGTCACCCAGGGCCAGCCAGCCGGCCAGGGTGGTGAGCAGGGTGAGCAGCAGTACCACGGCAAAGCCGAGGGCGAGTTTAAGGCGCACGCTGAGGTGGCCGAGCAGGCGATTGAGCGGTCCGAGCATGGTGGAACTCCGGTGAGTGATGACAGAGTGCTCATCGGCCGGAGTGGGGTCGGACTGGACCTGTAAATCGTGTGGGAAATTTCCCAGCAAGGGCTAGGAAATTTCAGCTGGAAAGCGCCCCGCAAATTGGCGCGATCACTGTAGGAGCAACTGTCTTGCGCAATTGCTAAAAGCTGGCGCAATCCCTGTGGGAGCGGGCTTGCCCGCGAACACCGGCGTAGCCGGTGCCAGCCACCGCGTCGTCTGCTTCGCGGCTAAAGCCGCTCCCACACGATTGAGCAGAGCCTGAATCAGGCGCTGTATCTGCGGAGCAATCGAGCAAGGCAGTTGCCCCTACAGGTCGCGGTAGGCCTTACAACCGGAACTTGCCCACCAACCCCTGCAGGTGGGTGCCCAGGCGCGCCAGCTCCACGCTGGAGCTTGCGGTCTCTTCACTGGCGGCGGAGGTCTGGTCGGAGATGTCGCGCACGTTCATCACGCTGCGGTTGATCTCCTCGGCTACCGCGCTTTGCTGCTCGGCGGCGGTGGCGATCTGCTGGTTCATCGCCTGGATCGACGACACAGTACGGGTGATGGTGTCCAGCGAGCCGCCGGCGCGGCGGGTCAGCTCGACGCTGCTGTCGGTCAGCGCGCGGCTGTTGTCCATCACGCTGGCCACCCGTTGGGTGCCGCTTTGCAGGGCGGCGATCAGCTCTTCGATCTCTTCGGTGGACTGCTGGGTGCGCTGGGCCAGGCTGCGCACCTCGTCGGCCACCACCGCAAAGCCACGGCCGGCTTCACCGGCACGGGCGGCTTCGATGGCGGCGTTCAACGCCAGCAGGTTGGTTTGCTGGGCCACCGACTTGATCACATCGAGCACGCTACCGATCTTGTCGCTTTCGGCTTTGAGCTGGTTCATCGCCTCGCTGGAGTTGACCACCTCGCCGGCCAGGCGCTCGATCTGGGCGATGGCTTCGCCCACCACCTTGTCACCCTCGCGGGCCTGCTGGTCGGCCATCAGCGCGGCTTCCGAGGCTTGCTCGGCGTTGCGTGCGACTTCCTGCACGGTGGCAGCCATCTCGTTCATGGCGGTGGCCACCTGGTCGGTCTCGACCTTCTGGTTGTTCACCCCGGCGCTGGTCTGCTCGGTTACCGCCGACAGCTCTTCAGCGGCGCTGGCGATCTGTGTGACACCGTCGCCAATACCGCCGATCAGCTGGCGCAGGCCCTGGGTCATGCGCTGCATGCTGGCCTGCAACTGGCCGAGCTCATCGCGACGCTCCACCACCAGGTCCTGGCGCAGGTCGCCGTTGGCCACGCGCTCGGCGGCGGCCAGGGTCTGGCGCAGCGGCACGATGATCTGCCGGGTGATGGCGAAGGCGGCGAGCACGCCCAGCAGCATGGCCAGCAAGGTGGCACCGCCGAGCATGGTCTTGGCCTGTTGGGTGCCCTGGTCGCGCACTTCGGTTTGCGATACGGTCATCGCCACGCTGGTGTCGAGCAGCACCTGGCCTTGCACCGACATGCGTTGCAGGGCCTGCTCACTGGCGCTCTGGGCGTTGCCGAACTGGTTCACCGCATCGCGGTAGGCGGCCATGGCGCTGGCCGAGTCGTCCAGGCTGGCGGCGTATTCGGCGGGCAGGCGGGCCGGCAGGGCCTTGAGCAAGGCCACCGCCTGGTCGATGGCGTTGAGTGCGGTTTGCTGGAACTCGGCCTTGCCGCTATAGGTGTAGCCGCGCACCTGGAAGCGCGCCTGCTGCAACAGGGCGCTGGCCTGCACGGCCTCCTGGTATTGCTGGATGTCCCCGCCCTGCAGCAGGCGCTGCTGGATCTTGCCGAGCAGCTCGGCGGCCTTGTCGGCGCTGTCACCCAGCACGCCACGGCTGGCCTCGCGGCGCTGGCCGGCCTGGCGCAGTTCGGTGAAGCTTTGCTGGTACTGGCGCACGGCATCTTGTTGCTGGGCCAGGCGCTGGCGGTCGGCGGGGGCTTCGATCTGCCCGAGCATCAATTGCACCTGGCGCTCGAGGTTGCCCAGGGCCTTTTCCAGCTCGGCCACGGAGGCCTCGTCAGGGCTGCGCTGGTAATGCTGGCGGGCGATGCGCAGCTCCTGGGTGTACTGGTGGATCACCGAGATGTTGCCCAGCTTGTCGCCGCGCTCGGTCACCTTGTCGATACCCATCCAGCCGGTGAAGGTGATGCCCAGGGTGAGCAGCAGCACCAGGCCGAAACCGATCCCCAACTTGCGATTGACGCTTACATTCCCCAGTGACTGGGCAACCCAACGGTACATAGACGACTCCCCGGCTTCGGCAGTGCAGATTGTTGTTCTGTTGCACAGGCCATCGGCGCGGGGCGGGGAAACTTGATGGTGAAAACCTGACCCGTCTGTCAGAAAATTCGCGACAGCAATGCGGTGACGGCAGTCTCGACACGCAGAATGCGATCGCCCAGTTGCACCGGTTGCAGACCGGCCTTGGCCAGCAGGTCGACTTCGTACGGGATCCAGCCGCCTTCAGGGCCGATTGCCAGGGTTACCGGGCCTTCGACGGCGCGTGGGCAGGCAGGGTAGGGGCCGGGGTGGCCGACCAGGCCGAGGGTGTCGGCTGCAATTGCAGGCAGGCGGTCTTCGACGAACGGCTTGAAGCGCTTTTCGATGATCACCTCGGGCAGCACGGTGTCGCGGGCTTGCTCAAGGCCGAGGATGAGGTTCTCGCGGATCGCCTCGGGGGCCAGGAACGGCGTTTGCCAGAAGCTCTTTTCGACCTTGTAGCTGTTGACCAGAATCAGCCGCGGCACGCCCAGGGTGGCGATGGTCTGGAACAGCCGGCGCAGCATCTTCGGGCGCGGCACGGCCAGCACCAGGGTCAGCGGCAGTTTGGCCGGGGGCGCCTGCTCGAAGGCCACTTGCAGCTCGGCTTCGTGGCCTTCCAGGCGGACCACCTCGGCCTTGCCCATCAACCCGCCGATGCGCCCCACGCGCAAGCTGTCACCCACCGCCACGCGGTGGATCTCCTGCATGTGGGTGAAGCGCCGGTCGGCCAGCACCACACGGTCGGCCGCGACGAAGTCGGCCTCCTCGAGCAACAGCAGGTTCACGGCTGGGTAGCTGGCGGTTGGTCGTTGTGGTCGTCCGCAGCCTCGTCTCGCCCGTGGCTGCGCTTGCGGATCAGGCTGCCGAACAGCAGCCCGATTTCGAACAGCATCCACATGGGCACGGCCAGCAGGGTCTGCGAGAAGATGTCCGGCGGGGTGAGGATCATGCCGACCACGAAGCAGCCGATGATCACGTACGGGCGGACCTTTTTCAGGTACTGCACGTCGACCACGCCGATCCACACCAGCAGCACCACCGCCACCGGGATCTCGAAGGCCACCCCGAAGGCGAAGAACAGGGTCATGACGAAGTCGAGGTAGCTGGCGATGTCGGTCATCATCGACACGCCTTCGGGGGTGGCCTTGGCGAAGAAGCCGAACATCAGCGGGAACACCAGGAAGTACGCAAACGCCATGCCGGCGTAGAACAACAGGATGCTCGACACCAGCAGCGGGATGGCGATGCGCTTTTCGTGGCGGTACAGGCCGGGCGCGATGAAGCCCCAGATCTGCTGCAGGATGAACGGGATCGCCAAGAACAGCGAGACGATCATGGTCAGCTTGAACGGCGTGAGGAACGGCGAAGCCACATCGGTGGCAATCATCGTCGCGTTGGCCGGCAAGTGGTCGCGCAGCGGCGCCGACACCAGGGTGTAGATCTGCTGGGCGAAGCTGAACAGCCCGGCAAAGATCAAAAAGATGGCGGCAACGCAGCGCAGCAGGCGCGTGCGCAGCTCGGTCAGGTGCGAGACCAGCGGCATCGGCTGGTCATGTTCCGGGTTCTCGCTCATGGCGCTCGCGGTGGTTGTGGCGGCTCGGAGGGTGGCGTTGCGGCCGGCTGCTCGGCAGTGGCGGCAGGTACTGCGGGTGTTTCAGCGCTGGCCGGGGCGGCGGCGGGCGGTGTTGCCGGTGCCTGCGGATTGAGGATGCGCTTGGCTTCCTCCTCCATTTGCAGGATGTGCTCGTTGTGCAACTGGCGGCGGATGTCGTCGGCGCCGATTTCGCGCTCCACTTCCATCTTGATGGCGTTGAAGCTGCGCTTGAGGCGGCCGATCCACAGGCCGGCCGTGCGCGCGGCACCGGGCAGGCGCTCGGGGCCGAGCACCAGCAACGCCACCAGGCCGACGAGCAGCAGTTCGCTGAAGCTGATGCCGAACATGGGTCAGTCTTTCCGTTGTGGCTCTTGGACCGGCTGGGCCTGGCCTTCGATGGTGTGGCCCTGGGTTGGCTGGGCGGTGTTCTGCTGTACCGGCGGCACGGGTTGTGCGGGCGGCGGGGTCTGTTCGGCGGGTTTGGTCTCTTCTTCGTTCATGGCCTTGCGAAAGCCCTTGATCGACTCGCCCAGGTCGCTGCCGAAGTTCTTCAGTTTTTTGGTGCCGAACACCAGCACCACGACGACCAGCAGGACGATCCAGTGTTTCCAGTCAAAAATACCCATTTCAAGCTCCTGAAAAAACTCAGGCTCCCGCAGGTCTGGCACGATCCTGTGGGAGCGGGTTTACCCGCGAACAAGGGCGAAGCCCTTGCCATTTACCGCGGCGCCTGGTTCGCGGGTGAACCCGCTCCCACAGGGAGTGTTGTAAGTCAGGCCGACGGCTGCCGTGCGGCCTTTTCGTCATGCCCGGACAACCCGAAGCGGCGGTCCAGTTCGTCCAGCACCGCCTGCGGGTGCTGGCCCAGTGCGCTGAGCATCACCAGGCTATGGAACCACAGGTCGGCGGTTTCGTAGATGACATCGCTGCAATCTTTGCTGATGGCCGCATCCTTGGCGGCGATGATGGTCTCGACGGACTCTTCGCCGAGCTTCTCGAGAATCTTGTTCAGGCCTTTATGATAGAGGCTGGCCACGTAGCTGCTGTCGGGTGCGGCATTTTTACGTTGCTCCAGCACTTCGGCCAGGCGGTCGAGGGTGTCGCTCATGTTCAGTGCCCTGCGCTGTAGATGGCGTGGGGGTCCTTGAGGACCGGGTCGACGGTTTTCCACTGGCCGTTGTCGAAGACGCGGTAGAAGCAGCTTTCACGGCCGGTATGGCAGGCGATATGGCCCAGTTGCTCGACCATCAGGATGATCACGTCGGCGTCGCAGTCCAGGCGCATTTCGTGCAGTTTTTGCACATGGCCCGACTCTTCGCCCTTGCGCCACAGCTTGCCCCGCGAGCGCGACCAGTAGATGGCGCGTTGCTCGGTGGCGGTCAGGGCGAGGGATTCACGGTTCATCCAGGCCATCATCAGCACGCGCCCGGTCTTGTGGTCCTGGGCGATTGCCGGTACCAGGCCATCGTCGTTCCACTTGATCTCGTCCAGCCAGTCTTTCATCGTCGACTCCAAACCAGGCCCGCTCCCGTACCGGGCCCCTGTGCCCTAGTGTGCCAGCCAGCGGCGCGGCTGGCTATCGGCGCACGATCAGGTACAACCCGGCGGCCAGCATCAGCCAGGCCGGCCAGGCGGCCGGGGCGCTGAGGCTGACCGCACCGGCGGCCAGGGTGGCGCCACCGGCGAGCAGGCCGGCGCCCAGCAGGCGCAGCGCCCAGTTGTCGCCGCCACGGCGCCGCTCGGGCAGTTGCGGGTCGTGCAGGTGCGGCTGCGACAGGCGCTCGAGCAGGTCGCGGGTCATGTCGGCCAGGTGCGGCAGTTGCTCGGCCTGGCTGTACAGGTTGCCGAACACAGCCTTCGGGCTCATGCGCTCGCGCATCCAGCGTTCGAGGAACGGCTTGGCGGTGCTCCACAGGTCCAGGTCGGGGTACAGCTGGCGGCCCAGGCCTTCGATGTTGAGCAGGGTCTTCTGCAACAGCACCAGTTGCGGCTGCACTTCCATGTTGAAGCGCCGCGCGGTCTGGAACAGGCGCATCAGCACCTGGCCGAAGGAGATGTCCTTCAGCGGTTTTTCGAAGATCGGTTCGCACACGGTGCGGATCGCCGCCTCGAACTCGTTGACCTTGGTTTGTGCCGGCACCCAGCCCGAATCGATGTGCAGCTGGGCCACGCGGCGGTAGTCGCGCTTGAAGAAGGCGATCAGGTTGCGCGCCAGGTAGTCCTGGTCCTCGGACGTGAGGCTGCCGACGATGCCGCAGTCGATGGCGATGTACTGCGGGCTCCACGGCTTGACCGTGCTGACGAAGATGTTGCCCGGGTGCATGTCGGCGTGGAAGAAGCTGTCGCGGAACACCTGGGTGAAGAACACCTCGACGCCGCGCTCGGCAAGCATCTTCATGTCGGTGCGCTGGTCGGCCAGGGTCGCCATGTCGGTGACCGGCACGCCGTAGATGCGCTCCATCACCAGCACCTTGGGCCGGCAGAAATCCCAGTACACCTGCGGCACGTACATCAGCTCCGAGCCTTCGAAGTTGCGCCGCAGCTGGCTGGCGTTGGCCGCCTCGCGCAGCAGGTCGAGTTCGTCGTAGATGGTTTTTTCGTAGTCGCCGACGATCTCCACCGGGTGCAGGCGTCGGGCATCGGCCGAGGCGCGCTCGGCGGCCTTGGCGATCAGGAACAGCCAGGCCAGGTCCTGGGCGATGACTGGCTTCAGGCCCGGGCGCACCACCTTGACCACCACCTCTTCGCCGCTCTTGAGCCGTGCTGCATGCACCTGGGCCACCGAGGCCGAGGCCAGCGGCTCGACGTCGAAACGGCTGAACACCTCGTTGACCTTCGCCCCGAGCTGCGCCTCGATCAGCGCCACGGCCTGCTTGGGGTCGAACGGCGGCACGCGGTCCTGCAGCAGCATCAGCTCGTCGGCGATGTCGGTGGGCAGCAGGTCGCGGCGGGTCGACAGCAACTGGCCGAACTTGATGAAGATCGGCCCCAAATCCTGCAGCGCCAGGCGCATGCGTGCGCCGCGGCTCAGCTCCAGCGGCTTGCGCGGGAACCAGCGCCAGGGCATCAGCAGGCGCAGGCTGGCCAGCCACCAGGGCAGCAGGGGTTGTTCGAACAGCAGATCATCGAGGCGGTAGCGGATCACGACGCGCTGGATGCGCAACAGACGGCGGACGGCGAGCAGCTTCATGCGTTATCGCTGGTATCAAGAGTGTGGGCGAGGCGGCGCAGGCGCGCCTCGAGGCGGTCGAGGTCGACTTTCAGCGCATCGAGCTCGCTGAACGCCGCCTCGGCTTCACGTTTGCCGACCAGGGTGCGCGACTCTTCGGCCAGGTATTCGGAGAGGTTCTGGCTGAACCGCGCCAGGCCTTGCTGGGTCCAGCGGGCGCGCAGGCGCACGTGGCCGGCCAGCAGTGCAGTGGGCACCGGGCCGAGCATGCGTTGCAGTTCGTACTCCCAGTCCAGCTCCAGGTCCTGCAGCACGCCGACCAGGTCCAGCAGCACGGCGCTGTCGCCGTGCAGTTGCACCTGCGGGCTGTGCAGCACGGCGTTCTTGTCCTTGGCCAGGGCCAGTTGCGCCAGGCGCCCGGCGGGGGCGCGCAGGGTGCAGTCGACCTCGCCCTCCCAGTGGGCGGCGAGCATCAGGCCCTCTTCGTCGGGCAGCACGAACAGCTTCAGGGCCGGCTGCAGGCAGTCGATCTCGACCACCTTGCCTTCCAGCGCGGCCAGGCGCGGCAGCGCCGTGCTGTCCATGCGCAGCACACGGTTGAGGCCGTGTTCGGCGCTGGCAAGAAGGCCGGCCAGCAGCATCAGGGCTTGATTCCCCGGTGCACGGCGACGATACCGCTGGTCATGTTGTGGTAGGTGACGCGGTCGAAACCGGCCTCGACCATCATGCTTTTCAGCGTCTCCTGGTCGGGGTGCATGCGGATCGACTCGGCGAGGTAACGGTAGCTCTCGGAGTCGTTGGTGATCAGCTTGCCGGCCAGCGGCATGAAGGCGAACGAGTAAGCGTCGTAGGCCTTGGACATCAGCTTGCTGGTGGGCTTGGAGAACTCCAGCACCAGCAGGCGGCCACCGGGCTTGAGCACCCGCAGCATCGAGCGGATGGCCTCGTCCTTGTGCGTCACGTTGCGCAGGCCGAAGGCGATGGTCACGCAGTCGAAGTGGTTGTCGGGGAAGGGCAGTTTTTCGGCGTCGGCCTGGACGAACTCGATGTTGCCGGCAACGCCCCGGTCGAGCAGGCGGTCACGGCCGACCTTGAGCATCGATTCGTTGATGTCGGCCAGCACCACCTGGCCGGTCGGGCCGACCAGGCGCGAGAACTTGGCAGCCAGATCACCGGTGCCACCGGCGATGTCCAGCACGCGGTTGCCGGTGCGCACGCCGGACAGTTCGATGGTGAAGCGCTTCCACAGGCGGTGCATGCCACCGGACAGCACGTCGTTCATCAGGTCGTACTTGGCGGCGACGGAGTGGAACACCTCGGCGACTTTTTTCGCCTTCTGGCTTTCAGGCACGTCCTGGTAGCCGAAATGGGTGGTGGGTTCGGCGTGGTCGCCTTTGCGCTGGTCGGTCATATCGCTTCACCGGTAAAAAATTACCGCCATTCTATGGGCTGCGGGCGGTTTTGTCTTGGCGGGGTGTGTCGCCGCGCGGGCGGGGGCATAATGCGGCCATTGTCTTCATATCCAGGAACACCCGCATGACCCAGATCAGCGTCGAACGCAAACACAGCCTCGGGCGCGAGGCCGCCCGGGCCAAGGCCGAAGCACTGGTGGACAAACTCAGCCGCGAGTACGACCTCAAGGCCAGCTGGAACGGCGACCGCGTCGACGTGGCCCGCAGCGGCGCCAACGGCAGCGTGCACATCGGTGATGACAGCATTCGCGTGGAGCTCAAGCTGGGCATGATGCTGTCGATGATGAGCGGCACCATCAAGGGCGAAATCGAGCGGGCGCTGGACAAGGCCCTGGCCTGACGGCCAAGCGCTGTCTCTGTAGGAGCGGCCTTGTGTCGCGATTGGGCTGCGCAGCAGCCCCTGGATCTCGGCATCATGCAAAATCGCCGGGGCTGCTGCGCAGCCTGATCGCGACACAAGGCCGCTCCTACAGGGGCTGCATGCCATTCAAGCCTCCCACGCCCAGCACCCACCTTAGGGTGAGAATTCTAATTTCCTTCCCTACCTTATGCTCCAGGCCCGAATCCATGGGCAGTTCCTCCCTCCCCCGAACGAGCATGAGGTACAGAGCATGGCCAAAGTGAACCTTAAGCAGGACCACACCCAGGGCACCCTGGGCGAAGTGCGCGGCTACGCGCGCAAGATCTGGCTGGCGGGCATTGGCGCTTACGCCCGTGTCGGCCAGGAAGGCTCCGACTACTTCAAGGAGCTGGTAAAAGCCGGCGAAGGCGTCGAGAAGCGCGGCAAGAAGCGCCTGGACAAGGCTGTTGATGCGGCCAACACGCAAATCGACGAGGCCACCCAGGAAGTCACCCGGGTACCTGGCCGGGTCGAGGCCCAGCTGGACAAAATCGAGAAAGCCTTCGACGAGCGCGTAGGGCGCGCCTTGAATCGCCTCGGCATTCCGTCTAAACATGACGTTGAGGCGTTGTCCATCAAGCTTGAACAGCTGCACGAGCTGCTCGAGCGCGTCGCGCACAAACCATAAGGAGAGCAGGATGGCTGGCAAGAAGAATTCCGACAAAGAAGGCAGCTCCTGGGTCGGCGGGATCGAGAAGTACTCCCGCAAGATCTGGCTGGCAGGGCTGGGTATCTACTCCAAGATCGACCAGGACGGCCCGAAGCTGTTCGACTCGCTGGTAAAAGATGGCGAGAAGGCCGAAAAAACCGCGAAGAAAACCGCCGAAGACGTGGCCGAAACTGCCAAGTCGTCGACGACTTCGCGAGTGTCCGGCGTCAAGGACCGTGCCCTGGGCAAGTGGAGCGAGCTCGAAGAAGCCTTCGACAAGCGCCTGAACAGCGCCATCTCGCGCCTGGGCGTGCCCAGCCGCAACGAGATCAAGGCCCTGCACCAGCAGGTCGACACCTTGACCAAGCAGATCGAAAAACTCACCGGCGCGTCGGTGACCCCGGTCTCCAAGGCCGCTGCCAGCAAGACCGCAGCCAAGCCATTGGCCAAGGCGCCGGCCAAGCCTGCGGCGAAAACCGCAGCGGCAAAACCTGCGGCCAAGCCTGCTGCTAAAACTGCGGCGGCAAAACCTGCTGCCAAACCTGCGGCAAAACCGGCAGCCAAGCCTGTTGCAGCCAAGCCAGCAGCGGCCAAGAAGCCTGCCGTGAAAAAGGCGCCGGCCAAGCCAGCAGCCAAGCCTGCCGCCACCCCGGCAGCCACTGCCGCCCCGGCGCCAAGCGCGGCCCCGGCCAGCAGCACACCGTCGGCACCGGTAAACGCGGCCACCCAGGCCTGATACCGCGTCGGCCCCTTCGCGGGTGAACCCGCTCCCACAGGATGTGCAAAACCTGTGGGAGCGGGTTTACCCGCGAATGCCGCCACACAAATCTTCCAGGCTCAGCCCTCCAGGTACCTCATCGCCAGCTGCTCCGCCGCTGCACGCGCCGGCGCCTGCAGGTGCGGTGCCACCAGCATCATGATCTGGTACACCACCACCCCTACATCCCCCTCGCGGCCCAGCACCCGCTGGTAGTCCAGCGAGCACATCAGGGTGAGCGTTATCTGCTCCACCAGTTGCCCCAGCGCCTGGGTTTCGCTGGTCACCAGCCCCTGGCGCTTGAGGCTGGCCAGCAGTGCGGCCAGCGTGCGCTTGAGCGCGTTGATCAGGCTGCGCATGCCCCGCGCCAGCTTGGGCAGGCGGCCGGTAAGGTTGGAAAGGTCCTGGAACAGGAAGCGGTACTGGGCCATGCGCTCGACGATCAGGTGCAGGAACAGCCAGTAGTCCTCGGCGTCCAGGCGCACGTCCAGTGGCGGGTCGAGCAGCGGCATCAGCTGTTCTTCGAAACGCTCGAACAGGCCGATCACCAACGGCTCCTTGCCGTGGAAGTGGTAGTACAGGTTGCCTGGGCTGATGCCCATCTCGTTGGCGATTTCCAGGGTCGAGACGTTCGGCTCGCCCTGCTGGTTGAACAGCGCCAGGGCGCATTCAAGGATGCGGTCGCGGGTTTTCATCAGTTCAGCGTGCCAGTACGTAGGTGCCTGGCGCAGGGCCCAGCGGTGGATAGGTGGCGTTGCCAAGCTCGGTGCGCGGCGCTTTCAAGGTGCCGGAGCGCGGGCCGATCCAGTCCAGCCACAGCGGCCACCAGCTGCCGTCGCGGCGCTGGGCGTCGTGGAACCAGGCGCGCGGGTCGCTGGAAAGCCGCGGATTTTCCAGGTAGTAGGCCTTGGGGTTGCCGGGCGGGTTGATGATGCTCTGGATATGCCCGCTGTTGGCCAGCACGAAGCGCCGTTCGCCGCCCAGCAGCAAGGCCGAGCGGTACACCGCGTCCCACGGCGTGATGTGGTCGTTGCTGCCGGCCACGGTGAAACTGTCCACACCTACCTGCTTGAGGTCGATGGGTGTGCCGCACACCTCCAGGCCGTCGGCGAAGGTCAGCGGGTTGAGCTTGAAGAAGTCCAGCAGGTCGCCGTGCAGCGCTGCCGGCAGGCGGGTATTGTCGGCGTTCCAGTAGAGGATGTCGAAGGCCGGCGGCGCCTTGCCCAGCAGGTAGTTGTTGACCCAGTAGTTCCAGATCAGGTCGTTGGGCCGCATCCAGGCGAAGATCCGCGCCACCTCGCCGCCGTCGAGCACGCCGCGCTGGTACGAGCGGCGCTTGGCGGCCTCGATGGTCTGCTCGTCGGCGAACAGGCTGGCGGGGCTGTCGAACTGGCTGTCCAGCAGGCTCACCAGGTAGGTGGCGCTGCGTACCTTGCGCAGTTGCTGTTTGGCATTCAGGTGGCCCTGCAGCGCGGCCATGGTCAGGCCGCCGGCGCAGGCACCCATGAGGTTGGGGTCACGGCTGCCGCTGATGCTGCGACAGGCGTTCAGCGCTTCTTCCAGCGCCTGTACGTAGCTCGACAGGCCCCACTCGCGGTGGCGCGGGTCGGGGTTGCGCCAGCTGACCATGAACACCTGCAGGCCGTGCTTGAGCATGTACTGCACGAAGCTGTTGGTCGGGCCGAGGTCGAAGATATAGAACTTGTTGATCTGCGGCGGCACCACCAGCAGCGGGCGGGCGTACTGTTTTTCGCTCAAGGGTTTGTACTGGATCAGCTCCAGCAGGTCGTTGCGAAACACCACCGCGCCCGGGGTGGTGGCCAGGTTGCCGCCCACTTCGAAGGCACGCTCGTCCACCTGGCGCGGTAGGCCGTCGTTGTGGCGCAGGTCGTCGAGCAGGTGGCTGGCGCCGCGCAGCAGGCTCTGGCCGCCGGTGTTGAGCAGCTCCTTCACTGCCAGCGGGTTGAGCAGCGAGTTGCTGGGTGACAGGGCGTCGTTGATCAGGTTGAACAAAAACTGCGCGCGGGCGCGGTCGTCATGGCTCAGCGAGCTTTCTTCGATCCACAGGCGGGTCTGCTTCTGCCAGGCCAGGTACGCCTGCAGGCCGCGGCGGTAGAGCGGGTTCTGGCTCCAGGTCGGGTCGCTGAAGCGGTTGTCGCGCGGGTGCGGCTGGTAGGGGGTGTCACCCAGCATCACCCGGCCGAGCGTCCCGCCCAGCTCCAGCAGGTGGCGGGCGGTGTGCAGCGGGTGGCGCAGGCCGTGGCGGCCGACATGGCGCAAGGTCGAGAGCAGGTCGCGACCGCGCAGGCCGGTGATGGCGTTCTGCACGTTCATGCTGGTGGCGGGTGCCGGGGCCGTCCCGGGTGCCGGTTTGTCTTTCATGCCAACACTCCATCGTTGAGCAATCGGGCCAGTATCAGGGCTTGCCTGCTCTGGTGGTTCTGCCCATCACTGGTCGATCCAGCAAGGACCTGTGGGAGCAACTGTCTTGTGCTGCCTGAACCGGCCTCATCGCCGGCAAGCCGGCTCCTACAGGTACGGCACTGGCCTGAAGCTTATGCAGTCCCCTGTGGGAGCGGCTTTAGCCGCGAACACCGGCGTAGCCGGTGCCATCCACCGCGCTGCCTGCTTCGCGGCTAAAGCCGCTCCCACAAGGGTCGAGGTGCGTTTGAGCGTCAATATCAGGCGCCCGAAGCCGGGCGCGGGTGCATGACCGCGCGTTGGCGTTCCTGCTGGAGGAATTTCATGATGATCGGCGCGACGGCTTCGGCCCGGGTGATCAGGAACAGGTGGCCGTCGTCGATTATGTGTAGCTGTGCATTGGGAATCCGCCAGGCCAGCAGGCGCATGTTCACCAGCGGGATCAGCGGGTCGTCGTCACCGGCCAGCACCAGGGTTGGCTGGTGGATCTTGTGCAGCCAGTGGATGCTGGTCCAGCCAAGGCCTGCGAACAGCTGCCAGTAGTAGCCCAGCTTGCCGCCGGAGCGCACCTTCGAGGCGTGGTGCAGGGCCAGGTCCGGGTCGCGGCGAAAGCCGCCGCCATAGATGGTCGGGGCAATGCGGATGACATGCGATGGCTGGATGTAGCGCCTTGGGCTTGCCATCATCCACAGCACCTTGGGCTTGCCCGGCACCATCACTGCGCCGGCGGCGGTGGCGGCCAGCACCAGCTTCTTGCAGCGCTCGGGGTAGTCGTGGGCGAACTGCTGGGCCAGCGCGCCGCCCCAGGACACGCCGATCACGTTGACCTGGCCGTAGTCCAGGTAGTCGAGCATGCGCGCGGTGAGCTTGGCCAGGCCGGGAAAGCGGTAGGGGTGGCGCGGCGTCGACGAGCCGCCGACCCCGGGTACGTCGAAGGCGATCACTTCAAGGTCCGGGTCCAGCGCCTCGATGAACGGGAACACCAGCTCCAGGTTGGCGCCGATGCCGTTGAAAATCAGCAGCGGCGTCAGGTGCGGCTTGCCCGGGCGGACCGCGGTGCGGATCGACTGGTCGTCCAGCTCGACGGTCCTGAACAGGTACGGTTGCGACATGCGCGTGGCTCTTTAGGTGAGTGGGCACGCGCTGCGCCCAGCGGCGCAACGCGGCACGGGCACTCAGCGTTCGTGGACGTAGGTACCGGGTGAGGCTTCGCCGGCGGCGTAGGCGCGGTTGCCCAGGCGCGTGGGGGCCTTTTTCAGCTCGCCGCCGCGCTCGCCCAGCCAGGCCTGCCAGTGCAGCCACCAGGAGTCGGCGTGCTTGATGGCGTTTTCCTGCCAGGCCACCGGGTCGTCCGGGCGGTCCTCGCCGGTCATGAAGCGCGCCTTGGGGTTGCCCGGCGGGTTGAGGATGCTCTGGATATGCCCGCTGTTGGACAGTACGAACTCGATCTTGCCGCCGAACAGGTGCGCCGAGCGGTAGCACGACTGCCACGGGGTGATGTGGTCGGCGGTGCCGGCAACGCTGTAGATGTCGCAGTCGACGGTCTTCAGGTCGATGGCAGTGCCGCACACCTCCAGGGCCTTGGAGCGGGTCAGCGGGTTGTTCTTGAACATCTCGATCAAGTCGCCGTGGAAGGCGGCCGGCAGGCGCGTGGTGTCGTTGTTCCAGAACAGGATGTCGAATACAGGCGGGGCGTTGCCCAGCAGGTAGTTGTTGACCCAGTAGTTCCAGATCAGGTCGTTGGGGCGCATCCAGGCGAACACCTTGGCCATGTCGCTACCTTCGAGCACGCCTGACTGATACGAGTGGCGCTTGGCGGCTTCCAGGGTCTGCTCGTCGACGAACAGCGCCACCTGGGTTTCCATGGTGGTGTCGAGCACGCTCACCAGCAGCGTGAGGGCGTTGACCTTCTTTTCGCCCAGCGCTGCATAGTGGCCCACCAGCGCGGTGCAGGTGATGCCGCCGGAGCAGGCGCCGAGCATGTTCAAGTCCTTACTGCCGGTGATCGCCAGTACCGCATCGACGGCTTCCTTGAGCGCGTCGATGTAGGTCGACAGGCCCCACTCGCGCTGGGCCTTGGTGGGGTTGCGCCAACTGATGATGAAGGTCTGCTGCTGCGAGCGCAGGCAGAAGCGTGCCAGGCTCTTTTCCGGGCTCAGGTCGAATACGTAGAACTTGTTGATCTGCGGCGGCACCACCAGCAGCGGGCGGCTGTGCACCTGCTCGGTGATCGGCTTGTACTGGATCAGCTCGAGCACGTCGTTGCGGTACACCACCGAACCTTCGCTGGTGCCGAGGTTCTTGCCCACCTCGAACGCCTCCATGTTCACCTGGCTGGGCATGCCGCCGTTGTTGACCATGTCCTTGGCCAGGTTGGACAGGCCATCGAGCAGGCTCTTGCCGCCGGTCTCGAAGAAGCGCTTGATCGCCGCCGGGTTGGAGAGGGTGTTGGTGGGCGCCATGGCCTCGGTCATCAGGTTGATGACGAACTGCCCGCGGCTGATGTCCTGGGGCGACAGGTCGCTGCTGCTGACCCAGTCGTTGAGCTCCTTGCGCCAGGCCAGGTAGGTTTGCAGGTAGCGGCGGTACAGCGGGTTCTGGCTCCAGGCCGGGTCGGCGAAGCGGCGGTCGTCGCCTTCGGGCTGCAGGCTCGACTTGCCCAGCAGCACGTTCTTCAGTTCCAGGCCGAAATGCGCCACGTGCTTGGCGCTGTGCAAGGGCTGGCGTACCGCCTGGCGCAATACCGTGCGCGCCGAGGTCAGCAGGTCCTTGCGGCGAATACCGATGACCGGGTTCAGCCCCAGGGTGTTTTCCGAGGCCTGCCGCTGCAACTCATCGTTGTTCTTGTTACTCATCTACGACGCTCCGTTGTCCTGAGACGAGTACCGGCGTGCTGTGACAGCCCGGTACTGCTACTCGGGTGACCAGTGATAAGGAACAGCGGTGCTGCGACCGGTTGCGCGGGGGTGGTAGAGCTGCGGGGTGTTCTGCGTGTGAAGACAGCCTGCGCATTCTCGCGACCACTACGTACCGGCCTGGCCCTGCTTGCCCATGAAACGATGCAGGGAACTTGCCAGCTCCATTGGTTACCCGACTTTCATGTAATGCGCAAGACAGCCCGTCACTGGGCTGTCTGTAAGGCATTCAAGCAGATGAGATTAGAAAATGCGCTCTAACTCGTAGGAACCTTGCGCTAGAGCATCAGCTTCACGACCGATTCGGCCGGGTCGCGGGACTTGCCGGCCTTGTGCAGGTCGTCCAGGTACTCGGCCCACAGTTGCTCCTGGCGCAGGCACAGCTGCTCGAGGTATTCCCAGGTGAACAGGCCTGAGTCATGGCCGTCGTCGAAGGTCAGTTTCAGTGCATATTGGCCGGCAGGCTCAAGGCCCGAGAGGCCTACGTTGATCTTGCCAAATTGCAGGATGGGATTGCCGTGGCCCTGGACCTCGGCAGAGGGAGAGTGCACCCGCAGAAATTCGGCGGGCAGGTGGTAGACCTCGCCGGGGGCGTAGGTGAGGGTGAGGGTTTTCGAGGCTTTGTGCAGGTTGATGGCGGTGGGCAGGCGGGCCATTTCAGGAATCTCTCGGCAGCTGATGGGGCACAGCTTCCAGCTTATGGGGGAGGGATTCAAGGGCCATTGGGGCTGCTGCGCAGCCCTTTCGCGGCACAAGGCCGCTCCTACAGGGGGCGGTGATTTCCTGTAGGAGCGGCCTTGTGCCGCGAAAGGGCCGCGCAGCGGCCCCTGCGGTCTTACAGGATGTAACGCGACAGGTCTTCGTTCTGTGCCAGCTCACCCAGGTGGCTGTTCACGTACGCGGCGTCGATGTTGATCGGCGTCTCGTCGTGGGCGCTGGCCAGGTCGCCGGCGCTGAACGACACCTCTTCGAGCAGGCGCTCGAGCAGGGTGTGCAGGCGGCGGGCACCGATGTTCTCGGTCTTTTCGTTGACCTGGAAGGCGATCTCGGCCAGGCGCTTGATGCCCTCGTCGGCAAACGCGATGTTCAGGCCTTCGGTCTTGAGCAGGGCGCTGTACTGCTCGGTCAGCGAGGCGTGCGGTTCTTTGAGGATGCGCTCGAAGTCTTCCGGGGTCAGCGCCTTGAGCTCGACACGGATCGGCAGGCGGCCCTGCAGTTCAGGCACCAGGTCGCTCGGCTTGCTCAGGTGGAAGGCGCCCGAGGCGATGAACAGGATGTGGTCGGTCTTGACCATGCCCAGCTTGGTGTTGACGGTGCAGCCTTCGATCAGCGGCAGCAGGTCGCGCTGCACGCCTTCACGGGACACATCGGCACCGCCGACGTTGCCGCGCTTGGCCACCTTGTCGATCTCGTCGATGAACACGATACCGTGCTGCTCGACCGCCTCCAGGGCCTTGGCCTTGAGTTCTTCCTCGTTGACCAGGCGGCTGGCTTCTTCTTCGCGGACCATCTTCAGCGCGTCCTTGACCTTCAGCTTGCGCGCCTTGCGCTTGCCCTTGCCCATGTTGGCGAACAGGCTTTGCAGCTGGTTGGTCATTTCTTCCATGCCGGGAGGTGCGGCGATTTCCACGCCGGTGTTCTCGGCCACTTCGATCTCGATTTCCTTGTCGTCCAGCTGGCCTTCGCGCAGGCGCTTGCGGAACAGCTGGCGGGTGTTGGAATCGCTGCTGGTCTGCGCGGCTTCCTCGCTGAAGCTGCTGACCCGCGCCTGCGGCAGCAGGGCGTCGAGGATGCGGTCTTCGGCGGCGTCTTCGGCGCGGTGGCGCACGCGGACGATCTCTTGCTCGCGCAGCATCTTCAGCGCGGCATCGGCCAGGTCGCGGATGATCGACTCGACGTCACGGCCGACGTAGCCGACTTCGGTGAACTTGGTCGCTTCGACCTTGATGAACGGCGCGTTGGCCAGCTTGGCCAGGCGACGGGCGATTTCGGTCTTGCCCACGCCAGTGGGGCCGATCATCAGGATGTTCTTCGGGGTCACTTCCTGGCGCAGCTCGGCCGGCAGTTGCATGCGCCGCCAGCGGTTGCGCAGGGCAATGGCCACGGCGCGCTTGGCGTCGTCCTGGCCGATGATGTGGCGGTTGAGTTCGTGGACGATTTCGCGGGGGGTCATGGACATGGTGAATACGGTCCTGGGTCGAAGTGGGTCAGCGTGGAAAAGTCCCGCACCGGGCGGGACGCCAGAACAGCTGATTACTCGGCCAGGTCCTGCTCCTCGATGGTCAGGTTGTGGTTGGTGAACACGCAGATGTCGCCGGCGATGTTCAGCGCGGCCTCGGTGATTTCCCGGGCCGACAGGTCGGTCTTGTTCAGCAGGGCGCGGGCTGCGGCCTGGGCGTAGCCACCGCCGGAACCCATGGCGATCAGGCCGTCTTCGGGTTCGACCACATCACCGTTGCCGGTGATGATCAGCGAGGCGTCCTTGTTGGCCACCGCCAGCATTGCCTCCAGGCGGCTCAGGGAGCGGTCGGTACGCCACTCTTTGGCCAGCTCCACGGCGGCACGCACCAGGTGGCCGGAGTGTTTCTGCAACTGGGCTTCGAAGCGTTCGAACAGGGTGAAGGCATCGGCCGTGGCACCGGCGAAGCCGGCGATGACCTGGCCGTTGTACAGGCGGCGCACTTTTTTTGCGTTGCCTTTCATCACGGTGTTGCCCAGGGATACCTGGCCATCGCCGCCCATGACGACTTTGCCGTTACGGCGGACAGAAACGATGGTAGTCAAGGGAGTGTCTCCACGCAGCGGGGCGAAAATGCCTGTTGCAGAGACATATGGGGGTGGGGGGAAGGATTTCAACCGGGGGGGATGAGCGGTCGGCGTCGAACAGGCTCATCGGTGTTGCTGCATTCGCGGGTAAACCCGCTCCCACAGGGGGCTGCATATCCTGTGGGAACTGTCTTGTGCTGCCTGAACCGGCCTCATCGCCGGCAAGCCGGCTCCTACAGGTACGGCACTGGCCTGAAGCTTGTGCAATCCCTGTCGGAGCGGGTTTACCCGCGAAACGGGCGGTGCGGTTTGTCAGGACTCAAAGCAGATGTGCCCATCGACCAAGGTATAACGCACCGCGCCCGGCAGGCAGTGGCCGATGAACGGGCAGTTTTCGCCGCGCGAGAACCACTGCTCGCCCGCCACGGTGGAGGCTTGCGGGTCGAACAGCACCAGGTCGGCGGCGCCGCCCACCTTCAGCTCGCCGGCCGGCAGGCGCAGGGCGCCGGCAGGGCCGCTGGACAGGCGCGCCAGCAGGGTCGGCAGGTCGAGCAGGCCGTCCTCGACCAGGGTCATGGCCAGCGGTAGCAGCAGCTCGACGCTGCTGATACCCGGCTCGGTGGCGCCGAACGGGGCCAGCTTGGCGTCGCGCTCGTGGGGCTGGTGGTGGCTGGAGATGGCCTGGATCACCCCGGCCTTCACCGCTTCGCGCAGGCCGTCACGGTCGGCGGCGGTGCGCAGTGGCGGCTGCACGTGGTAGAGGCTTGAGAAATCACGCAGCGCCTCGTCGGTGAGGATCAGCTGGTACAGCGCCACGTCAGCGGTCACCGGCAGCCCCAACTGCTGGGCCTGGGCGATCAGCCGTGCGCCACGGGCGCTGGTGATCTGGCTGAAGTGCGCACGCACGCCGCTCTGCTCGACCAGCAGCAGGTTGCGCGCCAGGGCCACGGTCTCGGCGCTCTCGGGGATGCCGGGCAGGCCGAGGAAGCTGGCCATCGGGCCTTCGTGGGCCAGGCCACCCTGCGACAGGTCGCTGTCCTGGGAGTGGAACACCACGGTCAGGTCGAAGGTGGCGGCGTATTCCAGCGCCCGGGCCAGGGTGCGGTTGTTGGGGATTTGTTTCAGGCCGTTGCCGAAGGCCACGCAGCCGGTATCGCGCAGGGCCACCAGCTCGGCCAGTTGCTCGCCTTCCAGGCCCTTGGTCAGGGCGCCGATCGGGTAGACCTTGCTGTTGGCCGCCTCACGGGCGCGGTCGAGGATCAGCTCGGCCACTGCCGGGGTGTCCAGCACCGGTTTGGTCTGCGGCGGGCAGCACAGGCTGGTGACGCCACCGGCCACCGCGGCGCGGGTTTCGCTGGCAATGTTGCCCTTGCGGCTGTAGCCCGGCTCGCGCAGCGACACGCCGAGGTCCACCAGGCCGGGGGCTGCCACCAGGCCGTCGGCCTGGATCGTGCGGCTGGCGCTGAAGCCGGCCGGTGCAGCGCCGATGGCGGCAATGCGCCCGCCGTCCAGGTGCAGGTCGGTGACACGGTCCAGGCCGCTGGCAGGGTCGATCACCCGGGCGCCGATAATGCTGAGGGTCACTGGGCGTTCTCCTGGTCGAGTTGACGTTGCGCGTTCTGCCCGCTCATGGCCATGGACAGCACCGCCATGCGCACGGCGATGCCGTAGGTAACCTGGTTGAGAATCACCGAGTGTTTGCCGTCGGCCACTGCCGATTCGATCTCCACGCCACGGTTGATCGGGCCCGGGTGCATGACGATGGCATCGGGCTTGGCCCCGGCCAGGCGCGCGGTGGTCAGGCCGAACAGGCGGTAGAACTCGCCTTCGCTGGGCAGCAGGCCGCCGGCCATGCGCTCGCGCTGCAGGCGCAGCATGATCACCACGTCGACGTCTTTCAGGCCTTCGGCCATGTCGGTGTAGACCTTCACCCCGTACTGCTCGATGCCGATCGGGATCAGGGTTTTCGGGCCGATCACGCGGATGTCCGGGCAGCCTAGCGCCTTGAGCGCGAGCATGTCCGAGCGGGCCACGCGCGAATGCAGGATATCGCCGACGATGGCCACCGAAAGGTTCTCGAAGCTGCCCTTGTGGCGGCGGATGGTCAGCATGTCGAGCATGCCTTGCGTGGGGTGCGCATGGCGGCCGTCACCGCCGTTGATCACCGCTACGTCCGGGCACACGTGCTCGGCGATGAAGTGGGCGGCGCCGGAGTCGGAGTGGCGCACCACGAACATGTCGGCGGCCATGGCCTCCAGGTTGCGCAGGGTGTCGAACAGGGTCTCGCCCTTGCTGGTCGAGGAGGTCGACACGTTCAGGCTGATCACGTCGGCCGACAGGCGCTGGGCGGCCAGCTCGAAGGTGGTGCGGGTGCGGGTGGAGTTCTCGAAGAACACGTTGCACACGGTCTTGCCGCGCAGCAGCGGGACCTTCTTCACGGCCCGGGCGCCGACTTCGAGGAACGAGTCGGCGGTGTCGAGGATTTCGGTCAGCAGTTCGCGGGGCAAACCGTCGAGCGAGAGGAAGTGGCGTAGCTGGCCCTGATCATTGAGCTGCAGCGGGCGCTTGGCGTCGAATGGCGTCATCGCGGGGGACTCTTAAAGGGCGGATGCGGGGGCGAGGTCCTGGCGCTCGAGGGCGAGCGGGGCGGGTCCGGTCAATTTTACCCGTTCATGGGCGGCCAGCGACAGCGTGGCGCCGAGCACATTCGGGCGGATCGGCAGTTCGCCGGCATCCAGGTCCAGCAGGCACACCAGCGTCACGCTGGCCGGGCGGCCGTAGTCGAACAGTTCGTTGAGGGCGGCGCGGATGGTGCGCCCGCTCATCAGCACGTCGTCGATCAGCACCAGGTGCTGACCTTCGATCTCGAACGGCAGCTCCGACGGGCGCACCTGCGGGTGCAGGCCGTTCTGGCTGAAATCGTCGCGGTAGAACGACACGTCCAGGGTGCCCAGCGGGCTGTCATCGCCAAGCTCCGCTTGCAGGGCCTGGGCAACCCAGACGCCGCCGGTGCGGATGCCGATATAGCGTGGCTCGGTGATGGCGCGGCGGGCCAGATGGGCGCGAAGGTCGACGGCCATCTGCCGGATCAGTTCGGCGGGATCGGGTAGGCTCATTGCGGGTCTCCTGGGGGCGCCGGGGCGTGGGGGTGGCCCCGGCGTGAACGCGGAAAAGTCAGGTATTGGCCTCCAGCCAGCCTTGCAGCAGCAGGGCGGCGGCGATGGCGTCGACCGGGTTGTCGCGGTAGCTGCCATGGCGGTTGCCACGGGCCATCTGCTCGCCTTTGGCTTCAAAGGTGGTCAGGCGCTCGTCGTGGGTGTGTACCGGCAGGTTGTAACGGCCGTTCAGGCGGCGGGCGAATTTTTCGGCGCGCTCGCTCATTTCGCTGGGTGTGCCGTCCATGTTCAGCGGCAGGCCGACGACGATGGCGTCGGGCTTCCATTCCTTGATGAGCTTTTCTACCTGGTTCCAGTCCGGCACGCCGTTTTGGGCCTTGAGCGTGCACAGCTCGCGGGCCTGGCCGGTGATCACCTGGCCGACGGCAACGCCGATCTGTTTGGTGCCGTAGTCGAAGCCCAGCAGCAGGCGCAGCTCAGCCATCAGGCGTGCCCCGCCTGGCTGGTCAGCAGGCTCAGGTTGATGCCCAGGCTCTTGGCGGCCTGGGCCAGGCGCATGTCACTGGCCATGCCGAACAGGATGTCGGCGTCGAACGGGCAGTTGAGCCAGGCGTTGTCGGCCAGCTCCGCTTCCAGTTGCCCGGCTTCCCAGCCGGCGTAACCCAGGGTGATCAGGCTCTGCTTGGGGCCGACGCCGGCGGCGATGGCCAGCAGCACGTCCTGCGAGGTGGTCAGCGACAAACCTTCGAGCGCGACGGTGGCCTGGAAGCTGCACTCGTTGCTGTGCAGCACGAAACCGCGGTCGGTCTGCACCGGGCCGCCCTGGTAGATGGGCACCTGCAGTGTGCTGGGCGGCGGTGTTTCGTCGGGGCGCAGTTGCTCGAGAATATCGGCAAGGTTCAGCTCTTGCGGGCGGTTGATCACCAGCCCCATGGCGCCGTTCTCGTTGTGTTCGACGATGTACGTCAGCGTTTGCGCGAAGTTCGGATCAGCCATGTGCGGCATGGCAATCAGGAACTGGTGCTTGAGGTAGCTGGGGCTGAAGGTTTTCATGAGCGCTAGTGTGGCGCCAGGTGAGGAGGCTGACAAGGTGCTGTGCGGCTGTCCGGCAACCCTGTAGGAGCAGGCTTGCCTGCGATGGCGGTGGTGGGGCCACTGATGCTATTGCAGGCAAGCCTGCATCTGAAGGGACGCATAGGTTGTGCGAATGCCGGGAAAAACACGTTTGTATAATTTGTATAAGCAGTGGTGGTTGTCTGTTTGTGGGCGCTTGAGGGCCTCGTCGCGACACCTCGTCAGGTGGCGGAAATCGCGAAATGGGGAATTTGAACGGTGATACTGCGTCCATCTGGCCCAGGGTAAGTAAAGGTTGCCGAACCTTTGACTGTGCGTTCGTATTCGCCCAGGTGCACCTCGCTAATCTCGATCATGCCTTCGCCGTACTCGCCCTTCACTGAGTTCGGATACACCCCTTTTCCCCAGAGTACGAAATATGAGCCTGCTGGAGCGTTCGGGCCGACCACGAGTGGGAAGCTGCCTGTTTCAAGCTTGCCCTCGCTCCTGATGAGAATAGCTGGCACCTCGCCATCGGCATCTTCCGGCTGTTTGATGAAATGACACTGGAATGCCGTGACTGACTCTTCGAACAAGCCAAGAACCGCCGTGCTTTCGTAGTCCAATCCTTCGCTAAGCACCCTGAACCTCCTGGTGCCTGCAAACACTGTTTGCTGTCTGTTGGGGATACTTGCCGATGATTTGCTCATGCTGCGCTCCTTGGAACAGGTTCCGGGATGGCCAGCATTGGATGTTTGAGGCTTTGCCACAACTGGCAAAAATATCAGGTGGCAGGTTGATAATGCGCTGCTGGAGCCTTCGCCTGGGTAAAGCCACTGACGCTATCGCAGGCAAGCCTGCTCCTACAGGGGCGGGGATGCCAGGAGACTAGTTGCTCGACAGCTTGTCACCCCGCGCAAAGCGCCAGGTGCGGATGATCTCCAGCCGGTCGAACTCGGCCAGGTCGCCGGTGAACGGCGCGAACGGCGCCGCCAGGCGCACGATGCGCTGGGCGGCCTGGTCCAGCACCGGCTGGCCGGACGATTCGAGCACCAGCACCTCATACAGCGAACCGTCGCGGTTGATCGACACCATCATCCGCAGGCTGCCGTACATCTGCTGGCGCCGGGCTTCTTCGGGGTAGTTGAGGTTGCCGATGCGCTCGACCTTTTTGCGCCACTCTTCCTTGTACCAGGCGCCCTTGTCGCGCATGGTCGAGGCCGCGTTCAGGCGGTGGATGCGCGGGCGCTTGGCGTAGCGCTGCTGTTCGTTGGACAGCTCCGCCTCAAGGCTGGCGATCTGGCTGGACAGCTGCGAGCTGTCGAAGTCCGGCACCTTGGCTTCGGCCTGCGGCTGGGGCTTGGTCTCTTTCGGCTTGGGTTCGACCTTCTGCGCCTTGGGCGCCTGGGTGGTCACCGCGGACTTTTGCTGCACCGGCGGTGGCGGCACCTCCTGGCGGGCGGCAGGCGGCGGGGTGACCTTGTTGATCTTGCTGTCCTGGAACGGCGCCACTTCGGTGGTCTTGGGCACTGCTTTCTTGTCCAGGGTGCCGCTGCCCTGCTGGTTGTCCTGGGCCTGGAAGTCGGCCTTTTCAGGCGGCTTCTCGCTCTTGAAGGTGGCCAGGGTGATATCCATGGTGTGGCGGATATCCGCCGGTTTGACCACAGAGAAACCCACACCCAGGATCAGCGCCAGGTGCACCAGGGCAGCCAGAAACAGGGTAAAGCCGAGCCGGTCCACCGGGCGAACGCGGGGTGGCAGCAGGTCGGCGGGGATGTCTGCGGGGAGCGTCATCGAATATCCAGCAACCGCTGGGTGGGGCAGCGGCTCAGTCGAAATGGACCGGCATCATACCCCACTGCGCGGTGTTGCCACCTGTCCTCGGTCAGCGCGCCTTCAGCTGGCGATCAATGGCATCCATCAGCTTGGCGCCGATGTTGGTGTTGTAGGCGGCGTCGATCTCGCGGATGCAGGTCGGGCTGGTGACGTTGATTTCGGTCAGATAGTCGCCGATCACGTCCAGGCCGACGAACAGCAGGCCCTTTTCACGCAAGGTCGGGCCCACCTGGGCGGCGATCCAGCGGTCGCGCTCGCTCAGCGGGCGGGCTTCGCCACGGCCACCGGCGGCCAGGTTGCCGCGGGTCTCGCCGCTGGCGGGGATGCGCGCCAGGCAGTAGTCCACCGGCTCGCCGTCGATCATCAGGATGCGCTTGTCGCCGTCCTTGATCGCCGGCAGGTAGGCCTGCGCCATGATTTGCTGGGCGCCCAGTGCAGTCAGGGTTTCGAGGATCACCGAGAGGTTCGGGTCGCCGGCGCGGTGGCGGAAGATCGAGGTGCCGCCCATGCCGTCCAGCGGCTTGAGGATCACATCACCGTGCTTGGCGGCGAACTCGCGGATGATGTCCGGGCGGCGGCTTACCAGGGTGGGTGGGGTGCACTGCGGGAACAGTGTGGCGAAGAGCTTCTCGTTGCAGTCGCGCAGGCTTTGCGGGCGGTTCACCACCAGCACGCCTTCGGCCTCGGCCTGCTCCAGCAGGTAGGTGCTGTAGACGAACTCCATGTCGAAGGGCGGGTCCTTGCGCATCAGGATTACGTCCAGCTCGGCCAGCGGGGCGTCCTGCTCGTCACCCAGCTCGAACCAGCGCGCCGGGTCGGCGAACACCTTCAGCGGGCGGCGGCGTGCGCGGGCCTTGCCTTCGCCTTGATACAGGTCGCGCTGCTCCATGTAGAACAGCTCCCAGCCACGGGCCTGGGCGGCCAGCAGCATGGCCAGCGAGCTGTCCTTTTTGTAGGAGATGGACGCGATGGGGTCCATGACAATCCCGAGGCGAACGCTCATGGGGTAATTCCTCTTGGCGGCAGGTGGCCGCGATGGCACGAAAATGAAAGTGGCTCAGGGTGGCGCCGGGCGCGCGCCGGGTCAAGGGGCGGGCAGATGGAATGGCTACCTTGAGTGTGCTAAAAAGGCCCCATCAAGCCGCTAGCGACAAGCTTTGAGCTGCAAGCCGGCAGGCCGTGCACCGGTCCGCTTTTTCTTGCAGCTTGCGGCTCGCAGCTTGCAGCTCCCAGAGGTGGCGAATTATATGGAACAACCCCTGAAGGTGATGGTGATCGACGATTCCCGCACGATCCGCCGCACCGCGCAGATGTTGCTCGGCGAGGCCGGCTGCGAGGTGATTACCGCCAGCGACGGTTTCGACGCCCTGGCAAAAATCGTCGACCACAAGCCACGCATCATCTTCGTCGATGTACTGATGCCGCGCCTGGACGGTTACCAGACCTGCGCGGTGATCAAGCACAACAGCGAATTCAAGGACACCCCGGTCATCCTGCTCTCGTCCCGCGACGGCCTGTTCGACAAGGCCCGCGGCCGGGTGGTGGGCTCTGATCAGTTTCTGACCAAACCGTTCAGCAAGGACGAACTGCTCGACGCGATCCGCGCCCACGTGCCCGGCTTCGCCGCGCAGGACCCACACGTAACCTGACGCTGCCGGCAACGGCGGCGCCCAACGTTCCTCATGGGGAAACAGCATGGCCCGAGTTCTGATTGTCGACGACTCGCCGACAGAGATGTACCGCTTGACCGAATGGCTGGAGAAGCACGGCCACCAGGTGCTCAAGGCCGACAATGGCGCCGATGGCGTTGCCCTGGCCCGCCTAGAAAAGCCCGACGCGGTGCTGATGGACATCGTCATGCCCGGCATGAACGGCTTCCAGGCCACCCGCCAGCTCAGCAAGGACCCGGAAACCAGCGCCATCCCGGTGGTGGTGGTGACCACCAAGGACCAGGAAACCGACCGTATCTGGGCCACCCGCCAGGGCGCCCGCGACTTTCTCACCAAACCGGTGGAAGAAGACGCCCTGATCGCCAAGCTCATCGAGGTGCTCGGCGCTTGACCACCCGCCCCCAGGGCGCGTCGCTGACCGCCTTCGAGCTGCTGCTGGACATCGACCGGCGTTGCCGCCTGCTGGTGGCCGACCAGCCGCTGCAGGACACCCGCCTGCAGCAGTGGAGCGGCATCGGCTTTCGCATTGCCGGGCAATGGTTCGTCGCGCCCATGGGCGAGGTCGCCGAGGTGCTGCGTGAGCCGCGCAGCAGCCGGGTACCGGGGGTTCAGCCCTGGGTGCGCGGGGTGGCCAACCTGCGCGGGCGGCTGCTGCCGGTGATGGACCTGTGTGCCTTTTTCGGGCTGGGCCCGGCCACACCGGGCAAGCAGCGCCGGGTGCTGGTGCTGGACCATGAAGAACTGTTTGCCGGGTTGCTGGTGGACGAGGTGGTGGGCTTGCAGCACTTTGCCCTGAGCAGCCTTGAGCTGTCGCCGCCGCAACCCTTGATTCGCGCCGCAGCGCCGTTCGTGCAGGGGCATTTCCCGCGTGAGCGCAACTGGGCGATTTTCAGCCCGTTCGCCCTGGCCCAGGCGCCGGGGTTTCTCGATGTGGCGTTGTAGAGGAATATCGCCGTGACCAAGCCGGGCCCTACCGTATCCCCCGCCGCCGTGGCCCAGCGCCCGCGCAGTACTGCGCAGATCACCGTGCTGTTCGTGGTGCTGATTCTGTCGATCGTGCTGCTGTTCGCCAACTTCGCCTACCTCAACACCCAGGCCAACCACGACAAGCAGTACATCGGCCACGCCGGCGAGCTGCGCGTGCTGTCGCAGCGCATCGCCAAGAACGCCACCGAGGCCGCCGCCGGCAAGGCCCTGGCGTTCCGCCAGCTGAGCGATGCGCGCAACGATTTCGAGCGGCGCTGGGACTACCTGCGCCATGGCGACAAGAGCACCGGCCTGCCCTCGGCGCCGGCAGCGGTGCGCGACGAAATGGACGCGGTGCGCCAGGACTGGGAAAACCTGCGCAAGAACACCGACACCATCCTTGGCAGTGAGCAGACCGTGCTGTCGCTGCACCAGGTGGCGGCGACCCTTGCCGAAACCGTGCCGCAGTTGCAGGTCGAATACGAAAAGGTGGTGGAAATCCTGCTGCAGAGCGGCGCCCCGGCCAGCCAGGTAGCCGTGGCCCAGCGCCAGCTGCTGCTGGCCGAGCGTATTCTGGGGTCGGTCAACACCGTGCTGTCCGGCGAAGACACCTCGGTGCAGGCCGCCGACACCTTCGGCCGCGACGCCAGCCGCTTCGGCCAGGTACTCGAAGGCATGCTGGCCGGCAACCCGGCCATCCAGGTGACCCGGGTCGAGGACGCCGATGCCCGCGCTCGGCTGGCTGAAATCGCCGAACTGTTCCAGTTCGTTGCCGGCTCCGTGGACGAGATTCTCGAAACCTCGCCGGAGCTTTTGCGCGTGCGCGAGGCCGCCGGCAACATCTTCAGCCTGTCGCAAACCCTGCTCGATGAGGCTTCGCACCTGGCCAACGGCTTCGAGAACCTGGCCGGCGGGCGTACCCTCGACACCGTCGGTGGCTACGCCCTGGGCTTGCTGGCGCTGGCCTCGATCATCCTCATCGGCCTGGTGATGGTGCGCGCCACCCACCGCCAGCTGCGCGAAACCGCCGAAAAGAACGAGCGCAACCAGCAGGCGATCATGCGCTTGCTGGATGAAATCGAAGAGCTGGCCGACGGCGACCTGACCGTCACCGTGTCGGTCACCGAAGACTTCACCGGCGCCATCGCCGATTCGATCAACTACTCGGTCGACCAGTTGCGCGACCTGGTGGCCACCATCAACCACAGCGCCGAGCAGGTGGCCGCCGCGGTGCAGGACACCCAGAACACCTCGCGCCAGCTGGCCAAGGCCTCCGAGCACCAGGCCGAGCAGATCAGCGAGGCCTCCGAGGCGGTGGGCGACATGGTCGAGTCCATCGACCGGGTGTCGGCCCACGCCTACGAGTCGGCCAAGGTGGCCGAGCGCTCGGTGGCCATCGCCAACAAGGGCAACGAGGTGGTGCACAACACCATCAACGGCATGAACAACATCCGTGAGCAGATCCAGGACACCGCCAAGCGCATCAAGCGCCTGGGTGAGTCCTCCCAAGAGATCGGCGACATCGTCAGCCTGATCGACGACATTGCCGACCAGACCAACATCCTTGCCCTCAACGCGGCGATCCAGGCCTCGCTGGCCGGCGAGGCCGGGCGCGGCTTTGCCGTGGTCGCCGACGAGGTGCAGCGCCTGGCCGAGCGCTCGTCTTCGGCAACGCGGCAGATCGAAGCCCTGGTGCGCACCATCCAGGCCGACACTAATGAAGCAGTGATCTCCATGGAGCAGACCACCGCCGAAGTGGTGCGCGGCGCGCGCCTGGCCCAGGACGCCGGGGTGGCGCTGGCCGAAATCGAGGGCGTGTCGCAGACCCTGGCCGAACTGATCCACAGCATCTCCGACGCCGCCCAGTTGCAGACCTCCTCGGCCGGGCAGATCTCCCACACCATGGCGGTGATCCAGCAGATCACCGCGCAAACGTCCACCGGTTCCAGCGCCACCGCCGACAGCATTCGCCACCTGGCGCGCATGGCCAGCGAGATGCGCCGCTCGGTGTCGGGTTTCACCCTGCCCAAGGTCGAGCGCCCGTGAGCCAGCCCAGCATCACCGGCATGCGCCACGACACCGTGGCCCTGGCCTGGGCCAAGGCGCCCATGCTCGACTGCCTGGGCCAGGCGCGCCAGGCCCTGGAACGCTTTGCCGGAGAAACCGGCGACCTGTCGATGCTGGCCTTCGTGGTGGACAACCTGCACCAGGTGCACGGTTGCCTGCGCATGCTCGAACTGCCCGGCGCCATGCGCCTGGCCGAAGAGCTTGAGTTGCTGGGCCAAGCCATGGCCGATGGCCAGGTAGCGCCCCGCGGCGACTGCCTGGGCGCGCTGTTCCGCGGCCTGGAGCAACTGCCGCCGTACCTCGACCGGCTGCGCGGTGCGCGCCACGACCTGCCGCTGGTGGTGCTGCCGCTGCTCAACCAGCTGCGCGCCTGCCGCGGCGCCGAGCCACTGGCGCAAGGCAGCCTGCTCGGCGAACTGGGCCAGCGCCTGGCGGGCGCGGCCGACCTTGCCGACCTCGACCTGTCGCTGGGCAACTGGCGCGAGCACATGCAGGCCGGCCCCGGGCGCGATGCGCTGCGCTCGGTGGTGATGGCGCTGTGCGACGACCTGATGCGCATCAAGGAACGCCTGGCCCCATTCGTCGCTGGCGAGCAAACCCCGCGCGAGCCATTGGAGGCCCTGCTGGCGCCGTTGCGGCATGTGGCCGACACCCTGGCGGTGCTGGGTTTTCAGCAGCCGCGGCGGGTGATCATCGACCAGGTGCTGGCGTTGCAGGCACTGGTGGAGCAGGGCGATGCCGTGGATGAAGCGGTGCTGATGGATGTGGCCGGGGCGCTGCTGTACGTCGAGGCGACCCTCAACGGCATGGTCGGCCCGCTGGAAGAAACCGAGCCCGGCGGCCTGCCCGGCGCCGATCTGGCCGATACCCGCCAGTTGGTGCTCAACGAATCGCTGAACGTGCTGCAGCAGGCCAAGGACCTGATCGCCGACTGCCTGGAGTCGGACTGGTCGCGCCAGCGCTTGCAGGCCCTGCCCGGGCTGCTGCAACAGGTGCGCGGGGCCTTGGCGATGCTGATGCTGCCGGCCGCCGCCGAGGTGTTCGCCGGCGCCGCCGGCTATGTGCAGGGCTGGCTGGGGCACCTTGAAGAGGAGCCGCTGCCCGATGAGCTGGCGCACCTGGCCGACGCCCTGTGCGCCATCGAAGCCTACCTGCAATGGCGGGTGGCCGACCCCTTGGCCGACGCGCAAGCGTTCATCGACATGGCCCATGCCGGCTTGTCGGCCCTTGGTGTGCACTGCCGGCACCCGCAAACCGCAGCCATTGCCGGTTTGGCCGTGGATGGCATCGACGACGAGCTGCGCGAGGTCTTCCTCGAAGAGGCCGGCGAGCTGCTGCCGGAAATCGAGCGCCACTGGCTGCGCTGGCGCGCCGACAACAGCCTGCGTGATGCCCTGGTGGAGGTGCGCCGGGCGTTGCATACGCTCAAGGGCAGCGGCCGCATGGTGCATGCCCAGGCAGTGGCGGAACTGGCCTGGGGCGCCGAGCACCTGCTCAACCGTGTGCTCGAAGGGCGCATCGTGCTCAGCGCCGAAGGGCTGGTGGCCTTGCAGCAGGTGCTCGTGCGCCTGCCCGACCTGCTGGCCGACTTCGCCGCCGGCCTGGTGCCGGCCACGGCCGAAATCGAGCAACTGGCGGGCCACCTGCATGCGTTGGCGCTCAACGATGCCGCGCCTGCCGCCAGCATCGACGGGCTCGACCCGAACCTGCTGGAGATCTTCCGCAACGAAGCCCAGGGCCACCTGGCTGCGCTCGAAGCCTGGCTGCAGGCCGCCGACCCACGGGGCGCGCCGGTCAGTGACGGCCTGCAGCGGGCGCTGCATACCCTCAAGGGCAGCGCGGCGATGGCCGGGGTGATGCCGGTGGCTGAGCTGGCCACCGCCCTCGACCGCCTGGTGCGTGAGTACAAAGGCCATGAGCAGCCGCTGCTGCTGGTGGAAATCGAACTGCTGGAAGCGGCCCGGGCCTTGTTCCACTTAGGCCTGGCGCAACTGAACAGCACGCCGCTGGCGCCGATCCCGGGCGCCGCCGAACTGATCGAGCAGGTCGGCCAGACCGTCGATGTACGCCTGGCGCAGCAGCAGGCCGATTCGCCGCAACCACGGCGCAGCCGGCGCGACCCGCAGCTGATTGCCAGCTTCCTGGGCCAGGCCATGGATACCCTGCTCGACGCCGATAACCTGCTCGCCCACTGGCAGCAGCAGCCGGCTGGCCGGCAGGGGCTGGAAACCCTGCTCGACGACATGACCAGCCTCGGCCATGCCGCGCACCAGGCCGAGCTGTGGCAGGTGGATGAAATCTGCGAGGGCCTGCTGGA
This sequence comes from Pseudomonas sp. NPDC089406, assembly GCF_044900265.1. NCBI lineage: Bacteria > Pseudomonadati > Pseudomonadota > Gammaproteobacteria > Pseudomonadales > Pseudomonadaceae > Pseudomonas > Pseudomonas sp. NPDC089406. The sequence continues at coordinate 152,835 of NZ_JBJDNC010000008.1, forward strand.
CCTGTACGGTGCGGTGGAGGAAGGCAGCCTGCCGGCGAACGAGCGCTTCTTCGCCGTTGCCCGCGACGCCCATGAAACCCTGTTCGACCTGCTCGACGAAATTGCCGCAGGCCAGGACCTGAGCGCCCGCCCCGAGTGCCTGGCGGCGCTGCGCGGGGTGCTCGACGACGCGCTGGCCCCGGATGCGCTCGGGGTGGTCGGCGCGCAGGGCGTTCAAGCCTTGGCCAGCCCCGACCCGTTACCGGCTCAGGCGGTGGTCGAGCTGTTCCTCGACGAGGCCGCCGACATCCTTGAAAGCGCCGCCGACGCCTTGCGCCAGTGGCAGCAGGAGCCCGACAGCGTCTCGGCGCTGTCAGCGCTGCAGCACGATGTGCAGACGCTCAAAGGCGGCGCGCAGATGGCCGCCATCGGCGCGGTGGAGGTGCTGGCCCAGGAGTTGGCGCTGCTCTATGAGGGCTTGGTGGACCGCCGCCTGGGGGCCAGCGAGGCGCTGTTCGCGCTGCTGTGGCACAGCCATGCAACCTTGGCCGACATGCTGCAAAGCCTGCGCGACGGCCAGGCACCGGTGTCGGCGGTGGCGCTGCTGGGCGAGCTGCGCGAGTTTCGCCACAGCGCACCGCCGCCGGCTGCAGCCGTTGCGCCGGAAGACGTGGAAGAGGCGGCAGGCGACAAGGAGCTGCTGGAAGTCTTCCTCGAAGAAAGCTCGGACATCGTCGAGAGCGCCGCCGAGTCCCTGGCCCGCTGGCAGGCCGACCCGCGCAGCACGGTGGAGGTAGAGAACCTGCTGCGCGACCTGCACACCCTCAAGGGCGGTGCGCGCATGGTCGAGATCACCGCTATTGGCGACCTGGCCCACGAGCTGGAGTTTCTCTACGAGCTGCTGGCCGCCGGGCGCCTGCCGCCGACGCCGGCCTTGTTCAGCCTGCTGCAGAACTGCCACGACCGCCTGGCGCACATGCTCGATGCGGTGCGTATGGGCCAGCAGTTGCACGCCGCCACCGCGCTGATCGACTACATACGCAATTTCTCCAGCGCCGCCCTCACCGACAGCGCTGCCGGCCAGGCAGCGGTCGAGCCAGTACCGCTGGAAGTGCCTGCCGCCGCGCCCGAGCGGGCGGGGGACATGGTCAAGGTGGATGCCGAACTGCTCGACGACCTGGGCAACCTGGCCGGCGAACACGCGGTGATTCGCGGGCGGATCGAGCAGCAGGTCAACGATGCGCAGTTTGCCCTGAACGAGATGGAAACCACCCTGGAGCGCATGCGCGACCAGTTGCTGCGCCTGGATATCGAAACCCAGGGGCGTATCTCCAGCCGCCAGCAGTTCGAAGGCGACGCATACGACGACTTCGACCCGCTGGAGATGGACCGCCATTCACAGCTGCAGCAGCTGTCGCGGGCGCTGTTCGAATCGGCCTCCGACCTGCTCGATCTGCGCGAAACGCTGCTGCAGCGCTCCCAGGAAACCCACGGCCTGCTGCAGCAGCAGGCGCGGGTCAACAGCCAGTTGCAAGAAGGCCTGACTGCTACCCTGATGGTGCCGTTTGAGCGCCTGGTACCGCGCCTGCAACGTGTGGTACGTCAGGTGGCCAGCGAGCTGGGCAAGCAGGTCGAACTGGTGGTCGGCAACGCCGAGGGCGAGCTCGACCGCAGCGTGCTCGAGCGCATGGTGGCGCCCCTTGAGCACATGCTGCGCAACGCCGTCGACCACGGCCTGGAGTCGCGCGAGGCGCGCCTGGCCGCCGGCAAGCCGGAGCTGGGTACCATTCACCTGAACCTGCTGCACGAAGGCGCCGACATCGTCATCGAAATGAGCGACGACGGTGCCGGCGTGCCGCTGGAGGCGGTGCGCAAAAAAGCCATCAAGCGCGGCCTGCTCGACCCGCAGGCGCAGTTGAGCGACCACGAGATCCTGCAGTTCATCTTGCGCCCGGGGTTCTCCACGGCCGAGAAGATCACCCAGATTTCCGGGCGCGGCCTGGGCATGGACGTGGTGCATGAAGAGGTCAAGCAGCTCGGCGGCTCGATGAGCATCGAGTCCAGCCCCGGGCGCGGCGCGCGCTTCTTGATTCGCCTGCCGTTCACCGTGTCGGTGAACCGGGCGCTGATGGTGCACCTGGGCGATGAGCAATACGCGATTCCGCTGAACACCATCGAAGGCATCGTGCGGGTGCCGCCAGCGGAGCTGGAGGCCTGCTACCGCCTCGACCCGCCACGCTACACCTACGCCGGGCACGACTATGCGCTGCGCTACCTGGGTGAACTGGTGCAGGGCAGCGGCCAGCCGGCCTTGCTGGGGCAGAGCGTGCCGCTGCCGGTGCTGCTGACCCACTCCCACGAGCAGTCGTTCGCCATCCAGGTCGACAGCCTGTCGCCCAGCCGCGAGATCGTGGTGAAGAGCCTGGGGCCGCAGTTTGCCGCCGTGCCGGGGCTGTCCGGGGCAACCTTGCTCGGTGATGGCCGGGTGGTGCTGATTCTCGACCTGCTCGGCCAGTTGCGCGGCCAGCAGCGGCGCCTGGCACGCCTGCCGGGTGGTGGCGATGGCCAGCGCGCGCTGATCGGCCCGGTGCCGCGCCGGCCGTTGCTGGTGATGGTGGTGGACGACTCGGTGACCGTGCGCAAGGTCACCAGCCGTTTGCTCGAGCGCCACGGCATGAGCGTGCTGACTGCCAAGGACGGGGTCGATGCCATGGCCCTGCTCGAAGAACACCGCCCCGACGTGCTGTTGCTGGACATCGAGATGCCGCGCATGGACGGCTTCGAGGTGGCCACGCGCATCCGCCGTGACGAACGCCTGCAAGCGCTGCCGATCATCATGATCACCTCGCGTACCGGGCAGAAGCACCGCGAGCGGGCCATGGCCATCGGCGTCAACGAATACCTCGGCAAGCCGTATCAGGAATCGGTCCTGCTGCAGAGCATCGCCCACTGGAGCCAGCAGCATGCTTGAACATATCGCCGGCCAGCGCAGCAGCCTGACTGGCTTGCTGCTGCCCTTGGGCGACCGCACCCTGGTACTGCCCAACGTGGCGGTGGCCGAGCTGATCGGCCAGCGCAGCGGGGCCTGCGAGGAGGGTGAGGTGGACTGGCACATGGGCTGGGTGGACTGGCGCCAGCAGCGCCTGCCGCTGATCGGTTTCGAGGCCGCCTGCGGCGGGCACACGCCCTGTGGCGAGCGGGCGCGGGTGGTGGTGCTCAACGCGTTGGGCGATACCGGGCTGCGCTACCTGGCGTTGCTGCTGCAGGGCATTCCGCGCTCGTGCAAGCTGGACAGCCAGCTCAACTATGTCGATGTGCCGCTGGCCACCCTGGAAATGGCCGCGGTGCAGGTGGGCGAGCAGGTGGCGCGGGTGCCGGACCTGGCCGGGCTGGAGCGGCTGGTGCGTGACGCGCAATTGCAACCTGGGCCGGGTTAGGCTCAAGGACGCGCGGTCCCTGTAGGAGCGGCCTTGTGCCGCGAAAGGGCCGCAAAGCGGCCCCGGCTGCCTCTGCCGCGAGGCTGAAACGAGGGGCTGCTTCGCAGCCCATTCGCGGCACAAGGCCGCTCCTACAGGGGCCGGGGAACCTGATTACTGTCGGGAGGTCTGTGCTTGCATGTACTACGGTGAACGCTTCAACGCCTGGACCCACCTGGTGGGCGCGGTACTGGCCTGTATCGGCGCGGTCTGGCTGATCGTCGTGGCGGGCTTGCAGGGCGACCCCTGGAAGATCGTCAGCTTCTCCATCTACGGCTTCACCCTGCTGTTGCTCTACAGCATCTCCACCCTTTACCACAGCACCCGCGGCCGGGCGAAACGGGTCATGCGCAAGCTTGACCACCTGTCGATCTACCTGCTGATCGCCGGCAGCTATACGCCGTTCTGCCTGGTCAGCCTGCGCGGGCCCTGGGGCTGGAGCCTGTTCGGGGTGGTCTGGGGGCTGGCGCTGATCGGCATGCTGCAGGAGATCAAGCCGCGTTCGGAGGCGCGCATCCTGTCGATCATCATCTATGCGGTGATGGGCTGGATCGTGCTGGTGGCGGTCAAGCCGCTGCTGCACAGCCTGGGCGCTGCAGGTTTTGCCTGGCTGGCGGCCGGTGGTGCGTTCTACACCATCGGCATCATCTTCTTCGCGCTCGACAGCCGCCTGCGCCACGCCCACGGCATCTGGCACCTGTTCGTGATCGTCGGCAGCCTGATGCACTTCGTCGCGGTGTACTTCTACGTGCGTTAGAAATCGCCCCACAACTGTTGCGCCACCGACAACGCCACCACGGGTGCGGTTTCGGTGCGCAGCACCCGTGGGCCCAGGCGTGCGGCGTGGTAGCCGGCGCCCTTGGCCTGCTCCACTTCGGCGTCGCTCAGGCCGCCTTCGGGGCCGATCAGGAAGGCCAGGCGGGCAGGCTTGTCGTGGCTGGTCAGCGGCTCGGCCACCGGGTGCAGTACCAGCTTGAGGTCGGCCTCGGTGCTTTTCAGCCATTCGGCCAGGGTGACTGGCGGGTGGATGACCGGCAGGGTCGAGCGGCCGCACTGCTCGCAGGCGCTGATCGCCACCTGGCGCCAATGGGCCAGGCGCTTGTCGGCGCGCTCGTCTTTCAGGCGTACTTCGCAGCGTTCGCTGACGATCGGGGTGATTTCGTTGGCGCCCAGTTCAGTGGCCTTCTGGATGGCCCAGTCCATGCGCTCGCCGCGGGACAGGCCCTGGCCCAGGTGCACGTGCAGCGGCGAGTCGGCCTGGCCGGGCAGGGCCTGGTCGAGTTGCACACGCACGCTTTTCTTGCCCACCTCGAGCAACTGGCCGAGGTATTCCTGGCCGCTGCCGTCGAACAGCTGCACGGCGTCGCCTGCGGCCATGCGCAGCACGCGGCCGATGTAGTGGGCCTGGGCTTCGGGGAGCTCGTGCTCGCCGACAGAAAGGGGGGCGTCGATGAAGAAGCGGGACAGTCTCATGGTTTTGCTCGGAATATGGGTAGACATCGACCCTGTAGTAGCGGCCTTGTGTCGCGAAAGGGCCGCAACGCGGCCCCAGCTGTCTTTGCTGCGAAGCTGAAAGCCTGGGGCCGCTTCGCAGCCCTTTCGCGACACAAGGCCGCTCCTACAGGGGACTGGCGAGGTTTCGGGGTTAGCCCGGGTCGCGGAAGTCGGGGTGGAAGTTGGCCGGCACAGCCACGCTGACGCTTTCACGGGTGGCGATGTCGATGCCTTCGCTGGCCACTTCGGCGAGGAAGTCGATCTGCTCGGGGGTGATCACGTACGGCGGCAAGAAATACACCACGCTGCCCAGCGGGCGCAGCAGGGCGCCGCGGGTCAGGGCGTGCTCGAATACTTTCAGGCCGCGGCGCTCCTGCCACGGGTAGGCGGCTTTGCTGGTTTTGTCCTTGACCATCTCGATGGCCAGGGCCATGCCGGTCTGGCGGATTTCGGCAACATGGGCGTGGTCGGCCAGGTGCGCGGTGGCGCTGGCCATGCGCGTGGCCAGGGCTTTGTTCTGCTCGATCACGTTGTCCTGCTCGAAGATATCCAGGGTCGCCAGGGCTGCGGCGCAGGCCAGCGGGTTGCCGGTGTAGCTGTGCGAGTGCAGGAAGGCGCGCAGGGTCGGGTAGTCGTCGTAGAACGCCTGGTACACCTTGTCGGTGGTCAGGCAGGCGGCCAGCGGCAGGTAGCCACCGGTCAGCGCCTTGGACAGGCACAGGAAGTCCGGGCGGATGCCGGCCTGTTCGCAGGCGAACATCGTGCCGGTGCGGCCGAAGCCCACGGCGATTTCGTCGTGGATCAGGTGCACGTCGTAGCGGTCGCAGGCCTCGCGCAGCAGCTTGAGGTACACCGGGTGGTACATGCGCATGCCGCCGGCGCCCTGGATCAGCGGCTCGATGATCACCGCCGAGATCGTCTCGTGGTGCTCGGCCAGGGTTTGCTCCATGGCGGCGAACATGTTGATCGAGTGCTCTTCCCAGCCCATGCCTTCGGGGCGGTGGTAGCAGTCGGGGCTGGGCACCTTGATGGTGTCGAGCAGCAGGGCTTTGTAGGTTTCGGTGAACAGCGGCACATCGCCCACCGACATCGCGGCGATGGTCTCGCCGTGGTAGCTGTTGGTCAGGGTGACGAAGCGCTTTTTCTCTGGTTTGCCGGTGTTGTGCCAGTAGTGGAAGCTCATTTTCAGCGCCACCTCGATGCACGACGAGCCGTTGTCGGCGTAGAACACCCGGTCAAGGCCCGCCGGGGTCATGGCCACCAGGCGCTCGGACAGCTCGATCACCGGCTGGTGGCTGAAACCCGCGAGGATCACGTGTTCCAGCTGGTCGACCTGGTCCTTGATGCGCTGGTTGATGCGCGGGTTGGCGTGGCCGAACACGTTGACCCACCAGGAGCTGACTGCGTCGAGATAACGCTTGCCTTCGAAGTCCTCGAGCCACACGCCTTCGCCGCGTTTGATCGGGATCAGCGGCAGCTGCTCGTGGTCTTTCATCTGGGTGCAGGGGTGCCACAGGACCTTGAGGTCGCGTTGCATCCACTGATCGTTGAGGCCCATGGGCACTTCTCCTGGCACTACGGCTTGGTTTGACCGCGTAAGCCTAAGCAATGCCGGGGGGCAGGACAACCGCTGCTGTCAGTGGCGGCAGGTGCGCGTCCAGGCCAGCTTGCGAATATGCACGGTGCCGGCCTGGGAGGTGGAGATGGTCAGGCGCCGGAACGGGCCGAACAACAACTGGCTGTGCGGCTGGCTGGCTACCGGGCCCGGCAGGTGCTCGGTGAAGCCGCTGCCGGAGAGGGTGATCCAGTAGAAATTGCGCTGGGGCTCCAGGGGCAGTGCGTAGTCCAGCCCTTCGGTGTCGATCAGCATCTGCACGTCGTCGGGGTACTGGTCACTGACCACATAGAACTCCACCAGCAGCTGTTCCACCTCCTGCAGGAAGACGATTTCCACCTCGCAGTGCTCGCCAATGACCAGCTCGGTGCCTTCATCGCCCTTGAAGGCTGTGTGAAAGCCCGCCCACGCCGTGCCTTTGGCGCGGATGCTCAGGCCGCTGTCGGTGTGGTACGCCGAGCTGGCGGCGAGAAACTGCGGGGTGATGTGTTCGAAGCATTCCTGATAGGTCATGGCAGGGCCTCTTTGCGGGCGCTCTGGGTTCAGGCGCGAGCATGGCCTGTGGCCGTACATCCGGCTACTGACAAAAATGCCAGTTGCCAAGCGCACTTGTTGTCGCTGAGCTGGCGGGCCAGGTGGGGCTGACGTATTCTTAGCGCACTTTTTCCGGGGCGTTCCTCCCCTTTTTATCTGCCTTTTCTGAACCGGAGTTTGCCGACATGGCTGCTGCTTGGGTGCGCCTGTGCGCGTTGGTATTGATTGGTGTGTCCAGCGCTGCGGCGCAGGCCGTGGACAAGACGCCGACGGCGATCGTCGTCGGTGGCGGCCTGGCGGGCCTGACCGCGGCCTACGAGCTGCAGGGCAAGGGCTGGCAGGTGACCCTGCTGGAAGCCAAGCCGGGTATCGGCGGGCGTTCGGGCCTGGCCACCAGCGAGTGGATCGGCAACGGCAAGACCCAGCCTGTGCTCAACCAGTACCTGGAGCGCTTCAAGCTCGGCACCCTGCCGGCGCCTGAGTTCGTGCGCACCCCGGGCTACCTGATCGATGGCGAATACTTCAGCGCCGCCGACCTGACCACCAAGCAGCCGGCCACGGCCGAGGCGCTCAAGCGTTACGAGAAGACCCTCGACGACCTGGCCCGCTCCATCGAAGACCCGCTCAACCCTGCGGCCAACAGCACCTTGTTCGCCCTTGACCAGATGAACGTGTCCACCTGGCTGGACAAGCTGCAACTGCCGGCCACCGCCCGCCAGTTGGTGAACCAGCAGATCCGCAGCCGCTACGACGAGCCGTCGCGCCTGTCGCTGTTGTACTTCGCCCAGCAAAGCCGGGTGTACCGCAACGTCAGCGACCGGGACCTGCGCGCCGCACGCTTGCCGGGAGGCAGCCCGGTGCTGGCCCAGGCCTTCGTCAAGCAGCTCAAGACCATCAAGACCAGCTCGCCGGTGACGGCCATCGTGCAGGACAAGGACGGCGTGACGGTCAAGGTCGGCGCGGTCGGCTACCAGGCGGACTACCTGGTAATGGCGGTGCCGCTGCGGGCGCTGGCGAAGATCCAGATCACCCCGGGCCTGGACAACCAGCACCTGGCGGCGCTCAAGGGCACCAACTACGGCTGGCGCGACCAGCTGATGCTGAAGTTCAAGAACCCGGTGTGGGAAAGCCGCGCGCGCATGTCGGGCGAGATCTTCAGCAACACCGGGCTGGGCATGCTGTGGATCGAGCCGGCCCTCAAGGGTGGCGCCAACGTGGTGATCAACCTGTCCGGCGACAACGCCCGGCTGTTGCAGGCGTTCGGTGACAAGCAGATGGTCGACCAGGTGCTGATCCGCCTGCACGCCTTCTACCCGCAGGCCCGAGGTGCCTTCACCGGTTACGAGGTGCGCCGCTACAGCACCGACGCCGGTACCGGCGGTGCTTATCTTGCTTACGGCCCAGGCCAGATCAGCAAGTTCTGGCGCCTGTGGGAGCGCCCGGTGCAGCGTATCGCCTTTGCCGGCGAACACACCGACGCGCTGTACCCGGGCACCCTGGAAGGCGCCCTGCGCAGCGGCCAGCGCGCCGCCAGCCAAGTGCAGGATCTGGCTGCCGGCAAGTCGTTCGACCCGGTCAAGGCCACCGCAGTGGCGGGTGCTGCTGCGGGTGCGGCCGGTGCCGCAGCCGCCAAGGACAAGGGCGGGTTCTTCTCCAACCTGTTCGGCGGCTCGTCCGACAAGGCGCCGGCCAAGGCAGAAGCAGCCAAGGCCGAAGCGCCGAAGCAGGACAAGCCCGGCTTCTTCTCGCGCCTGTTCGGGGGCGGTGACAAGGCAGAGGTCAAGGCTGCTCCAGTGCCCAAGGCTGAGCCGGTAGCGCCGGCCGCAGCTCCAGCCCCAGCCCCGGCTGCACCAGCTGCCGTGGCCCAGGAAGCGCCAGCCAAGCCAGCGCCAGCCAAGGCTGCCCCGGCCAAACCGGCCGCACACAAGCCGGCTGCAAAGCCTGCGCACAAGCCTGCCGCCAAGGCGGCGCCAGCGAAGAAGGCCACCGCCAAGGGTGAGCCTGCGAAGAAGCCAGCGGCCAACAGCCAGGCCAAGGCCAACTGACACGGCCCTGTCGTCGGCAAGCCGGCTCCTGTAGGAGCCAGCTTGCCGGCGATGCTTTTCTAGCCCTGACATCCTTTCTCAATACGTCTATCGTTAATGTTTCCTTAATAGGATGCGCACACACTAAACATCGGATTTTTTGATAATCCGAAGCAATTTTTTCCGCTTTTCTTCGATACGTTACGCGTTAGTCTGTGCACAGCTTTCACGGGGAAATACGCCAACATGCAACTGCGCAATTCATCTTCACGCTATGGCGTTGTCAGCATCGTCCTGCACTGGGGCGTGGCGCTGGCGGTTTTCGGCTTGTTCGGCCTGGGCCTGTGGATGGTTGGGCTGGATTACTACAGCCCATGGCGCAAGTCTGGCCCCGACCTGCACAAGAGCATCGGCCTGGTGCTGCTGGCGGTAATGGTGCTGCGGGTGCTCTGGCGCTTTGTCAGCCCGCCGCCACCGGCGCCGGCCAACCACGGCCCGCTTACCCGGGTGGCCGCCAAGCTTGGGCACCTGGCACTGTATGCAGGGTTGTTCGCGGTCATGGCCGCGGGCTACCTGATTTCCACCGCCGACGGCGTGGGCATTCCGGTATTCGGCCTGTTCGAGGTGCCGGCACTGGTCAGCGACCTGCCTGACCAGGCTGACACCGCCGGGGTGATCCACCTGTGGCTGGCCTGGGGCCTGGTGATCTTTGCCGTGTTGCACGGCCTGGCCGCTCTCAAGCACCATTTCATCGACCGTGACGCGACCCTCACCCGCATGTTGGGCCGCAAAGCTTGACTCTCAACCTCAATTGCAAAGGAAGGAAGTAAGGATGTTGAAAAAGACTTTTGCCGCCCTGGCGCTCGGTACCGCTCTGTTCACCGCCGGCCAGGCCATGGCCGCCGAGTACAAGATCGACAAGGAAGGCCAGCACGCGTTCGTCGACTGGAAGATCAGCCACCTGGGCTACAGCTTCATCCACGGCACTTTCAAGGATTTCGACGGCAACTTCAGCTGGGACAGCGCCAAGCCTGAAGCCAGCAAGATCAGCGTCGACCTGAAAACCGCCAGCCTGTGGTCCAACCACGCCGAGCGTGACAAGCACATCGCCAGCGCCGACTTCCTCGACGTGAAGAAGTACCCGGACGCCAAGTTCGTCTCCACCGCCGTCAAGTCGACTGGCGAGAAGACTGCCGACGTGACCGGCGACCTGACTCTGCACGGCGTGACCAAGCCGGTCACCTTCAAGGCTGTGTTCAACGGCGAAGGCAAGGACCCATGGGGCGGCGAGCGCGCAGGCTTCAATGCCAAGACCACGCTGAACCTGAACGACTTCGGCATCAAGGGCCCAGGCCCGACTTCGCAGACCCTCGACCTGGACATCAGCGTCGAAGGCGTGAAGCAGAAGTAATTCTGCCGCTGAAAGCAAAAACGCCGCCCAATGGGCGGCGTTTTTTTTGGCCTCTGTAGGAGCCGGCTTGCCGGCGATAGGGCCATCAGCGACAACCTCAAATGCGGGGTTGCCTGTGCTGGCCTCATCGCCGGCAAGCCGGCTCCTACATAAAGCGCTGCTTAGCCCTTGCGGGTCAGCAGGGCCGGGCGTTCACCGCGTGGGCGGCTTGGCAGGTCGTCCAGTTGCTCGGGTGTCGGGTAACGGTCGAGCTTGGATTCCTTGCGGATGATCACCGGTGCCGGCTGCGAGTCGCGCGGGTTGCGCACGGCAGGCTCCTGGCGGGCGGTGTCGTCACGGCGGTTGCGGCCAGCGTTGTTGTCGCGGCGGGCGCCGCCACCGTTGCTGCCACCGCCATTGCGGGCGCGTTTCTCGCTGGAACCTTGGCCCTGACGCTGCTGGCCGCCGTTGCTACGGCCCTGGCCTTGACCCTGGCCACCACCGCTGCGTTGGCCTTGCCCCTGGCCCTGGCCGCCATTGCCGGTATTACCGCCCGGGCGGCGATTACGGCCGTTCTTGGCGTTCTGGTAGGGGCTGACGTAGTCGGCGCGGTTACCGAAGTTATCCACGTCGTCGTCGAGGAACTCTTCCGGGTCACGGTTGGCTGCAGGCTTTGGCGCGGCACTCTGGCCCTGTGCGGCCTGCTGCTGGCGCGGCTTATTGTCACGCGGCTTGCGCTGCTGGCCTTGCTGCTGCTTGTTGTCGCCGGACTTCTCCTTGTCGGCAGGCTTTTCGGCCGCAGGCTTGCTCTTGCCTTTGTCCTTGCCCTTGTCCTTGCGACCGCCGCTGCTGTCTTTGCTGCCTTCGCCGCGGGCCTGCTGGTTGCGACCGCCACGGCCGTTGTTCTGCGGGCGTTCGCGCACTTCTGGCTTTTCTGCCTCGACTTGCGATGCGTCAAAGCCCATCAGGTCACCATCAGGGATGCGCTGCTTGGTGACCCGTTCGATGCTCTTGAGCAGCTTTTCTTCGTCCGGCGCAACCAGCGAGATAGCCTCGCCCGAGCGCCCGGCACGGCCGGTACGGCCGATGCGGTGCACGTAGTCTTCCTCGACGTTGGGCAACTCGAAGTTGACCACGTGGGGCAACTGGTCGATGTCCAGGCCGCGGGCGGCGATGTCGGTGGCCACCAGCACGCGCACGCTGTTGGCCTTGAAGTCGGCCAGCGCCTTGGTGCGGGCGTTCTGGCTCTTGTTGCCGTGGATCGCGGCAGCGGTCAGGCCGTGTTTTTCGAGGTACTCGGCCAGGCGGTTGGCGCCGTGCTTGGTGCGGGTGAACACCAGCACCTGTTCCCAGGCACCCATGGTGATCAGGTGCGCCAGCAGTGCGCGCTTGTGGCTGGCCGGCAGGCGGAACACGCGCTGCTCGATACGCTCGACGGTGGTGTTCGGCGGCGTGACCTCGATGCGCTCGGGGTTGTGCAGCAGCTTGTCGGCGAGGTCGGTGATGTCCTTGGAGAAGGTGGCCGAGAACAGCAGGTTCTGGCGCTTGGCCGGCAGGCGGGCGAGGACCTTCTTCACGTCATGGATGAAGCCCATGTCGAGCATGCGGTCGGCTTCGTCCAGCACCAGGATCTCGACCTTGGACAGGTCGACGCTGCCTTGGCCGGCGAGGTCGAGCAGGCGGCCCGGGCAGGCGACCAGCACGTCGACACCCTTGGCCATGGCCTGCACCTGCGGGTTCATGCCGACGCCGCCGAAAATGCAGGCGCTGATGAAGTTCAGGTCGCGGGCGTACACCTTGAAGCTGTCGTGCACCTGGGCGGCCAGCTCGCGGGTGGGGGTGAGCACCAGCACGCGCGGTTGGCGCGGGCCGTGGCGCTGCGATTTGTCAGGGTGGCCGCCGGGGAACAGGCGCTCGAGAATCGGCAGTGCGAAACCGCCGGTCTTACCAGTACCTGTCTGGGCGGCGACCATCAGGTCGCGGCCTTGCAACACGGCGGGAATAGCCCGCTGTTGCACCGGAGTGGGCTGGGTATAGCCCGCAGCCTCGATAGCGCGGACAAGAGCCTCGGAGAGACCGAGGGAAGCAAAGGACATGGGCGATCCTGTTCTCGTGAGGGCTGGGCCCTATGGGGGTGTTCTGCCTGGCGCGACGGGCATCGGAGGGATGCGATCGCGTCCGGTCCAGCTGGGCGGTCACGGCGCATCCGGAAGGCGGCGGGCAGGCACTGAAGCTGTGCTGCCGCGGGTCTGGAAGGCTGTGGCGAGGCCGAGCGTCCGGGCGTGAGCCGGGCGGGAAGGCCCGAGTATAACAGAGCAATCAGCGTGTGCTGCGTTCCTGCTGCTCAACGGCGAAAGGAAAATCATCCGCGCCGTCGTAGCGGGCCTGGATGGCGGCATAGGCCGGCTCCTGGCGAAAGCGCTGCAACTCCTCGGAAAACGCGCGGGCCAAGGCTTCGCGCCCAGGTTTGCGGGCCAGCCCCAGGTACTGCTGCTGGCGGCTGAGCACCAGCGGCAGCTCCTCGATGCTCTGCCCCAGCCCCAGTTGCCTGCGCAAGAAGCGGCCGACCCGGCGGTCGGTCAGCAGCAGGTCAATACGCCCCAGTGCCAGCTTGCCGAAATTGGCTTCATGGCTGGGGGCAGGCTCGCGGCGAAACAGCGCCGACTCGTTGAATGCCCCGCCATAGTTGTAGCCCGGCGAGGTGCCGATGGTCAGGCCGGCCAGGTCCTCCAGGCGTTCGACCCGGTGGCGGCGGGCACTGGCCTGATACAGGACGAACTCCACCTCGGACATGGGCTCGTCCGGGTAGACCAGAAAACCCTCGCGGGCCTCGACCTTGAAGATATCCAGCACGCCATCGGCCAAACCCTGCTGGACCATTGCCAGGCAGCGCTTCCATGGCATGAACTCCCACTGCACCTCGACGCCCAGGCGGTTGAACACCTCGTTGGCCACCTCGTAGTCGACGCCCTTGGGCTGGCCGTTTTCCAGGTACAGGTAGGGCGCCCATTCGTCACTGACCAGGCGCAGGCGTTCGGCCTGGGCCAACGGGCTCAGGCAGGTCAGCAACAGGATCAGGAGCAGGCGGATTATGGGCATGGGGCGAGAGTACCCGCTTGGCTGGGCGCCAGCCAGTGAAGACGGGCTTGAACTATGAACACCGGCGCGGGCGCAGTTGCCTGTGCCAGCCTCATCGCCGGCAAGCCGGCTCCTACAGGGATCGCATGACCCTGTAGGAGCGGCTTTAGCCGCGAACACCGGCACAGCCGGTGCCAAGCGTTGCGAGGTCGGGCTGCAGAAACAAAAAGGGCCTTGGTCGCTGAACCAAGGCCCTCGAAGGTGCGCAGCGCTTAGCGCGGCAGCTTCAGGTTGTTCCAGATCGCCAGGCTCGGCTCGGCCTGGTTCAGGGTATAGAAGTGCAGGCCCGGTGCGCCGCCTTGCAGCAGTTGTTCGCACATGCGGGTGATCACTTCTTCACCGAAGGCCTGAATGCTGGCGGTATCGTCGGCATAGGCTTCCAGCTGCTTGCGGATCCAGCGCGGGATCTCGGCGCCGCAGGCGTCGGAGAAGCGCGCCAGCTTGCTGTAGTTGGTGATCGGCATGATGCCCGGTACCACCGGGATGTCCACGCCCAGCTTCTGCGCGCGCTCGACGAAGTAGAAGTAGCTGTCGGCGTTGAAGAAGTACTGGGTGATGGCGCTGTCGGCACCGGCCTTGACCTTGTGCGCGAAGTTGGCCAGGTCCGCTTCGAAGTTGCGCGCCTGGGGGTGCATCTCAGGGTAGGCGGCGACCTCCAGGTGGAAGTGCCCGGCGGTTTCCTCGCGAATGAACTCAACCAGGTCGCTGGCGTAGCGCAGCTCGCCGCTGGCCATGCCCATGCCCGACGGCAGGTCGCCGCGCAAGGCGACGATGCGCTTGATGCCGGCGGCCTTGTACTCGGCCAGCAGGGCGCGCAGGTCGGCCTTGCTGTCGCCGACGCAGGACAGGTGCGGGGCGGCTGGCACCTTCACTTCGTTTTCCAGCTGCAGCACGGTGTTCAGGGTGCGGTCGCGGGTCGAGCCACCGGCACCGTAGGTGCAGGAGAAGAAGTCCGGGTTGTAGCTGGCCAGCTGGCGGGCGACGCCCATCAGTTTTTCGTGGCCGGCGTCGGTCTTGGTGGGGAAGAACTCGAAACTGTAGCGGCGTTCTTGTGACATGTCTCGTTCCTTCGGCAGCGCGCCGGGGCGGCTACCTGCAAATAAAAGCCAGGGCGGTGGGGGCCGGCCTGGCTCGGACATCGGTTCGAAGTCAAGGAGCCATCGCCGGCAAGCCGGCTCCTACAGGGTAGGCGCACACCTGCAGGGCCGGCTTGCCGGCGATCGGCTGCCGCTTAGTAGCGGTAGGCGTGCGGCTTGAACGGGCCTTCGACGGTCACGCCGATGTAGTCGGCCTGCTGCTTGGTCAGCTTGGTGACCACACCACCGAAGCCGCGGACCATTTCCAGGGCCACTTCTTCGTCGAGCTTCTTCGGCAGTACTTCAACGGTCAGACGCTCGGCTTTCTTCTCGGCCGACAGGTCAGCGTACTTCTGCTCGAACAGGAAGATCTGCGCCAGCACCTGGTTGGCGAACGAACCGTCCATGATGCGGCTTGGGTGGCCAGTGGCGTTGCCCAGGTTCACCAGGCGGCCTTCGGCCAGCAGGATCAGGTAGTCGTCGTTCTGCGGGTCGAACTCGCCAGCGCCGGTACGGTGGATCTTGTGTACCTGCGGCTTGACCTCTTCCCATGCCCAGTTCTTGCGCATGAAAGCGGTGTCGATTTCGTTGTCGAAGTGGCCGATGTTGCACACCACGGCGCGCTTTTTCAGGGCCTTGAGCATGTTGGCATCGCAGACGTTGACGTTACCGGTGGTGGTGACGATCAGGTCGATCTTGCCCAGCAGGGCCTTGTCGATGCTCGCTTCGGTGCCGTCGTTGAGGCCGTCGATGAACGGCGAGACCAGCTCGAAGCCGTCCATGCAGGCTTGCATGGCGCAGATCGGGTCGACTTCGGTGACCTTGACGATCATGCCTTCCTGGCGCAGCGACTGGGCCGAGCCCTTGCCCACGTCACCGTAGCCGATCACCAGGGCCTGCTTGCCCGACAGCAGGTGGTCGGTACCGCGCTTGATGGCGTCGTTCAGGCTGTGACGGCAGCCGTACTTGTTGTCGTTCTTGCTCTTGGTGACCGAGTCGTTGACGTTGATCGCCGGGACTTTCAGCTCGCCCTTGGCCAGCATGTCCAGCAGGCGGTGCACGCCGGTGGTGGTTTCTTCGGTTACGCCGTGCACGCGGTCCAGTACCTGCGGGTACTTCTTGTGCAGCAGCTCGGTCAGGTCACCGCCGTCGTCGAGGATCATGTTGGCGTCCCATGGCTGGCCATCTTTGAGGATGGTCTGCTCCAGGCACCACTCGTACTCTTCTTCGGTTTCGCCTTTCCAGGCGAACACCGGGATGCCGGCAGCGGCAATCGAAGCTGCGGCCTGGTCTTGAGTCGAGAAGATGTTGCAGGACGACCAGCGCACTTCGGCACCCAGGGCAACCAGGGTTTCGATCAGCACGGCAGTCTGGATGGTCATGTGGATGCAGCCCAGAATCTTCGCACCCTTGAGCGGCTGCTCGGTCAGGTACTTGCGACGCAGGCCCATCAGTGCAGGCATTTCCGATTCGGCGATGATGGTTTCGCGACGACCCCAGGCGGCCAGGGAGATGTCAGCGACTTTGAAATCGGTAAAACCGGCAGGCGTGTTTACAGCGCTCATGAAGAGCCTCCATTCGTAGTGTGCGAATGGGCGCCGTTGTGCGTTGAGCGTCCGCGTGGCGGACAACGCCCCGACCGAGCCTGACAGGACGAACCTGCTGCAGCGCCCCTCGGCCGGGTGGCGGGAGGGTTGCCGCTGTGGGCCACCCTTGGAAACGGCAGGGATTATAGCCGCGGCTGTGTGACAGGCCAAAGGCTTTCTGTCGATTAATCGAGACGATAGTCGATGCTCAATGGAACAGTGACCCGCCGGTCTGCCATCATTAGCGCACGTCTAACACGCAGGTCAGGAGTACAGATGAACTTTCACACCCGCAAGTGGGTAAAACCCGAAGACCTCAACCCCAACGGCACGCTGTTCGGCGGCAGCCTGCTGCGCTGGATCGACGAAGAAGCGGCGATCTACGCCATCGTCCAACTGGGCAACCAGCGCGTGGTGACCAAGTACATGTCGGAGATCAACTTCGTCAGCGCCTCGCGCCAGGGCGACATCATCGAGCTGGGCATCACCGCCACCGAGTTCGGCCGCACCTCCATCACCCTCAAGTGCGAAGTGCGCAACAAGATCACCCGCAAGAGCATCCTCACCGTCGACAAGATGGTGTTCGTCAACCTGGGTGAAGATGGCTTGCCGGCGGCCCACGGGCGTACCGAAATCAAGTACGTGCAGGACCAGTTCCCGGATTCTGCGGTCGAGTAGGGCCTGGAAAAGCATCGCCGGCAAGCCGGCTCCTACAAGGGAGCGCGATCCCCTGTAGGAGCCGGCTTGCCGGCGATTGTTTTTTTCGGAGTCAGGCCTGCTGGCTGACCCGGCGCACCACCTTGCCGATGGTCAGGCCCTGTACCAGGATCGACGACAGCACCACGATGTAGGTGATCGACAGCAGCAGGTCACGCTCCTCGCCCATCGGCAGCGACAGCGCCAGGGCCACCGACACACCGCCACGCAGGCCACCCCAGGTCAGCACCCGCACCGTACCCTGCGGCACCGCGCGCCAGCGGCGCAGCAGCACGATTGCCGGGGCCACGGTCAGCAGCCGCGACAGCAGCACCGCCACCGCCAGCACGCTGCCGGCCGCCAGGTGCATCCAGTTGAACGGCAGCAGCAACAGCTCCAGGCCGATCAGGGCGAACAGCAGGGCGTTGAGCATGTCATCGATCAGCTCCCAGAAACCGTCCATGTAGCGACGGGTCATGTCGTTCATCGCCAGGTTACGCCCCAGGTTGCCGATGATCAGGCCGGCCACCACCATGGCGATCGGCGCCGACACGTGCAGCTCGTAGCACATGGCCGAGCCGCCGATCACCAGCGCCAGGGTCAGCATCACCTCCACCTGGTACTGCTCGACGCTCTTGATCATGCGGTAGGTGGCGTAGCCGATCAGGCCGCCGAACACCACGCCGCCAATGGCCTCGCGGGCGAACAGCACGGCGGTGTCGTAGGCACTGGGCGTCTCGCCCAGCTGGATGATGCCCAGCAGCACGGTGAACACCACCACCGCAGTGCCGTCGTTGAACAGCGACTCGCCAACGATGGTGGTCTTCAGCGGCTTGGGTGCGTTGGCGGTACGCAGCGCACCCAGCACGGCGATCGGGTCGGTGGGCGAGATCAGCGCGCCGAACAGCAGGCAGTAGATCATCGGCACGTTCCAGCCGAACAGCGCGAACACCCAGTGCGCCAGGTAGCCGATCACCACGGTGGCGATCAGTACGCCAATGGTGGCCAGCAGGCCGATCGGCCAGCGGTAGCTGCGAAGATCTGTGAGGTTGACGTGCAGGGCGCCGGCGAACAGCAGGAACGACAGCATCCAGTGCATCAGCAGGTCGTTGAAGTCGATCTGGTTCATCAGCCCTTCGACGCGCTCTTCCAGCCCGGGGAAGCCGATCAGGCTCAACCCCTGCAGAATCAGCGAGAACAGCAGCGCCGTGACCATCACGCCGATGGCCGGCGGCAAGCCGATGAAGCGGTAGTTGACGTAGGTGAGAAGGGTGGTGAGGCAGATAAACGCAGCAACTAATTCAAGCATCCCGAATCCTGTGACAGTGGCTTCCAAGTCGTTACCCGAATTGCTCGGGCAGTTCTTTGATGACCTGGCGGGCGGTTCGGGACACACCTTATGACCGGATTTCTGTAATTGGTTCACGGGCCTCATCGCCGGCAAGCCGGCTCCTACAGGGATCAGGGCTGTGCAAAACCTGTAGGCGCCGGCTTGCCGGCGATGAGGCCGGTGCAGGATAGTGAAGCTCCCGAACCCCTGACCAAGGACCCCAAGGCGTGCTGGCAACCTCCCTCGTACTGGTCGCAGCCCTGCTGCACGCCACCTGGAACACCCTGATCAAGTTCAGCGCCGAGCGCCTGCTGGTGATCGCCAGCATGGACGTGGTAGCGCTGGTATTCGCGGTGCTTGCGGTCAGTTTCACCGAGTTCCCGCCGGCTGAAATATGGCCCTGGCTGCTGGCCTCGGCGTTTGCCGAGCAGCTGTACCGCTTTTTGCTGATTCAGGCCTACCGGGTCGGTGACCTGGGCCTGGTCTACCCACTGATGCGTGGCCTGTCGCCGTTGGTGGTGCTGGGCCTGACCCTGGCTTTTGCCGGCGAAACGCTGAGCAGCCAGCAGATCATCGGCATCCTGCTGATCCCCTGCGGCATGGCCTGCCTGCTGTGGCAGGGCGGTGGCGGCGACCGGCTGCCCTGGTCGATGCTACCAGTGGTGGCGCTGATCGGCCTGTGCATCGGCTGCTACACCTGGTTCGACGGCCAGGCCGTGCGCCTGTGGGGCAAACCGTGGGATTACCTGGTATGGCTGACCCTGCTCAGTGCCTGGCCGTTCCCGTTGCTGGCCAGCGTTGCCCGGCGCGCGCCGTTCGTGCTGTTTTGGCGCACCCAGTGGAAGCTGGGGGTGGCGGTGGGTTTTTGCGTATTGTTCAGCTACGCCCTGGTGCTGTGGGCCATGCACCTGGGCTCGGTGGCCGAGGCGGCCGCCCTGCGCGAGTTGAGCGTTATTCTGGTGGTGCTGCTGGGCATGCGCTACCTCAAAGAACCTTTTGGTGGCCCGAGACTCCTAGCTTGCGGGCTGGTACTGGCCGGCATGCTGGTGATGAAGCTCTAACCCCTTCCCTGTGAACAAGGAGTCCTGATCATGACCGTCGCCCTTTGGTGCATCCTCATCGCCCTGTGCCTGCCGCCGCTGTGTGCCTTGATCGCCAAGGTGGCCAGCGGGCGTTTTGGCATGCGCGACAACCACGACCCGCGGGCTTTCCTCGACACCCTGTCGGGCCTGCCGCGGCGCGCCCATGCAGCCCAGCAGAACGGCTACGAGGCGTTTCCGGCGTTTGCCGCAGCGGTGTTGGTGGCCGATATCGTCGGCAATGCCGAGCAGGTGACCCAGGATGTGCTGGGGGTGATGTACATCACCAGCCGGTTGCTGTTCATCATCTGCTACCTGGCTGACTGGGCGGCGTTGCGTTCGGTGGTGTGGTTCGTCGGGTTGGCGTTGATCGTGTCGTTCTTTGTGGTTTCGGTCTGAGAACGAGCCGCCCTGCATTCTGCGTAGGAGATCACCCAGCCCTTTCAACTGTCTTGTGCTGCCTGAACCGGCCTCATCGCCGGCAAGCCGGCTCCTACAGGTACGGCGCTGGCGTGAAGCTTATGCAGTCCCTGTGGGAGCGGCTTTAGCCGCGAAGCAGGCGCTGCGGTAGATGGCACCGGCTTCGCCGGTGTTCGCGGCTAAAGCCGCTCCCACAGAATCTTCGTTAAATCAACGAGTTGTGATTTGTTCCATAGGATCGTGTGCTGTCACGGCACTTTGGGCACTTCAGGCAACGCCTTGCCCTTGGGCCACAGCATCCAGATCTGCCCCTGCTGCTTCATGTTGCCGGCCAGCTCGCCGGCCTCGGGGCCGGTGCCCCAGAACAGGTCGGCACGCACCTCGCCAGTAATCGCGCCGCCGGTGTCCTGGGCCCCTACCGGGCGTACCACCGGGCTGCCGTCCGGGCGGGTGGTGGCCAGCCACAGTAGGCTGCCCAGGGGGATCACCTTGCGGTCGATGGCCACGCTGTAGCCGGCCGTCAGCGGTACGTTGAGCGAGCCGCGCGGGCCTTCATTGCTGTCCGGGCGGGTGCTGAAGAACACATAGCTGGGGTTGCTGGCCAGCAGCTCCGGCACCCGCTGTGGGTTGGCCATGGCCCAGGCGTGGATGCTGCCCATGGTCACGTCTTCTTTCTTCAACTGGCCCTGCTCCACCAGCCAGCGGCCGATGGGGCGGTAGGGGTGGCCGTTCTGGTCGGCATAACCCAGGCGCAGCTGGCGCCCGCCGTCCAGTTGCACGCGCCCCGAGCCCTGGATCTGCAGGAACTGCAAATCCATCGGGTCGGTCAGCCAGGCCAGCACCGGTGCCTTGGCGCCGTCACGGTTGATCACCTCGGCGGTGTCGTAGGGTTTGAGCACCCGGCCCTCGAGGCGCCCGCGCAGGCGCTTGCCCTTGAGCTCGGGGTACACGCTGGCCAGGTCCACCACGATCATGTCCTCGGGTACGCCGTACACCGGCACCTGGGTTGCGTCGGTGCGCTTGAGGCTGCCGGGGTAGACCGGCTCGTAGTAGCCGGTGATCAGGCCGTTGGCGCTGTTCTCGGCCGAGCGCAGGCCGTGCACCTGCAGGTTCTGCTGCAAGAAAGCGCGCACTTGCGCAGGGTCTGCCGGCACGCCGGCAGCGGCGCTGCAGGTCTCGGCCCAGACCGGGTCGCGGCTGAGTTTTTCACAGCCGTTGCGCCAGGCCTGGAAGCCGGCCAACAGGTCGGCATCGCTCACTGCCGGCAGGTCCTGCCAGGTGGCGTCGGCGTAGGTGGCGATGGCGTGGGGCTCGGGCTTGGCGCTTTCGCCGCCGTTGCAGCCGGCCAGCAGGGCCAGGGCGGGCAGGGCCCAGGCGAGGTGGCGCAATGCAGATGTCATGGGTGCAGTCCTGTAACGGGCGAACATGAAGATTCAGCCCTGTTTTTTGTATGGCTATTGGTCTTTGGCCGACGGGCGGCGATACTGGCCGCCCGATTGTGCTGGCCGAAGAGACCGTGATGTTCAAGCGATTGACCGTAGTACTGCTGGCCGCCCTGGCCCTGACCGCCTGCGACGGTGTCGACCCAAACTCGCCGCTGGGCCAGCGCAAGGCAATCTTTAAAGCGATGCTCAAGACCAGCGAAGACATGGGCGGCATGTTGCGTGGCAGGGTGCCGTTCGACGGGGCGAAGTTCGCCGATGGCGCGGTGAAGCTCGATGCGCTGTCCCACCAACCCTGGCAGCATTTTCCGCAGGTGCGCGACGAGGGCGACAGCAGTGCCCGGGCCGATGTCTGGGAGCGCCAGGCGCGCTTTCATGACCTGGCCCGGCAGCTGGAAGGCGTGACCGGCGAACTGGTCGAGGCAACCCGCACCCAGCCGCTGGATGCGGCGCAGCTCAAGGGGCCGATGGACAAGGTCGAGGCGGCGTGCAAGGCGTGTCATACGGAGTTTCGCAACCACTGAGCTTCGATATGCATCCCTGTAGGAGCGGCCTTGCCGGGGCGCCGTCCGGCCGAGATGGGGCGCGAAGCGGCCCGAGGTCTCGGCCTCATGCAAGATTGCCGGGGCTGCTGCGCAGCCCATCGCGACACAAGGCCGCTCCTACAGGCTCGTGAGCGCCTAGCCTCAGCGCTCCAGTTGATCGACCGCGTCCTGCAGCTCTTTCTTGGCCTCGGCCAGCTTGTCCTTGCGCTTGTTGATCTTCTCCGGGTCGCCCTTTTTCATGGCTTTGTCCAGGTCCTTGGTGCGCTGGTTCACTTCGTGGCGGGCGTCGAGCACCTTCTGCTCGCGCTCCTTGCGCAGGCCGCTGTCGGTGCAGTGTTCGGTCACTTCGGCCAGGGCTTTTTCCAGCCCGGCCTGCTGGTCAGCGTTGCCATGGGCGCGGGCTTGTTCGATCTGCTCGCTGATGGCCTGGCGCTTGGCTGCGCAACCGGTCAGCGCCGGCTGTTCTTCGGCGGCCAGCAACGGGCCTGCAGCAAAGCCCAGCAGGGTGGACAGGGCGAGGGACGAAAGCAGTTTCATCGGTGGCTCCATTTCGGGGCAGGTCAGCAGAAAACGAAATGCTGCCCTGATCTGCGCAAATTAGAAACCCTCGATTTGCTGGTTGCGCAGGCGCAAGGCCAGGGCCTGCACCTGATCGTGGTTGAAAAAGGCCACCAATTGGCCGGCCCGGGTGGGCCCAATGTCGGGTTCGGCAATCCATTGCTCGATGTTTCGCGAAGCCAGGCTGCTCCAGTCGGAGCCCAGGGCAAGGCCGCTGGGCGCTGGTACACCCAATGCGCGCAGCCAGCGGGCGAAGGGTTGCTGGCGGCTTTGGGCAAAGCTTTGCAGGAGTTTTTCGGCGCGGGCCTGGCCGATGCCCGGGACCTCGTGCAGGTGCTCGTGGGTCAGCTCCAGCCAGTCATCCAGGCTGCTGACCAGGCCGCTCTGCACCAGGCTGCGCCAGGTCCCGGGCCCGAGGCCTGGCATACCCAGGCCTTGTTTGCCCCCTAGCCACGCCAACCTGGACAAAAATTGCTCCTGGCAACCCTCGCTGGCCTGCCAGCAACTGAGGGCGTGGTAAGCGTCGGCTGGCGGCGCGGCCACTGCCGTGCGGTGCGGGCTGCGGTGCACCACGCTTTCCAGTCGGGGGATGGTCAGGCCGGCCAGGCTCACCGCCACCTGGTCCCCGGGGCGCACGTCCAGCGCCTGCCAGCGGGCCAGTGACCCCAGGCTGACCTGGCTGATGCGCCGGTCATCGAGCTGAATTGGCTGCAGATGCAGCAGTGGTGTGATACGCCCGGTGCGGCCGATGCGAAAGCGCACCTCGCGTACCTCGGCCAGGGCCTGGCTGAACGGGTGTTTCCAGGCGGCGACCCAGTAGGGTGCCTGGGCCTGCCAGCGTGCGGCCGGCGGGCGGCTGCTCTGGCGCAAAATCACTCCGTCGGTGGCGAAGGGCAGGGGCGTGCGGTACCAGTGCTGGCGCCATTGCACGGCTTGCTCGAGCGAGTCGATGGCCTCGCTGAAGCGCCGGCTGTCGGGGAAGCCCAGCGCCTCGAGCCCGGCCAGGCGTTCGTGTTGCGTTGCCGGGCCGGCAGGCCAGTCCCAGACCAGCAGGCCGATGCCGGCAGCTTCGGCCGGGCTCAACTGCTTGCGTGCCATCAACCCGGCAACGATGCCACGGGCGTTGCGGCTGCCGTCGGTGGCCTGCACATGGTCTTCCAGGCGCCAGTAAAGCTCGCCCTGGAACACTGCATCCAGGGCCTGCGGCAACTGTTGCGGTATACGTTGCAGCAGCGGGATGTGGCGGCTCCAGTCATGGCCCAGGGTGCCATCGCCGCGGCTGAGCAGTTGCTGCAAGCGGCCGTTGCGGTACACCAGCGATACCGCCACACCATCCACCTTGGGCTGTATCCACACCCCCTGCTTGCCCTTGAGCCACTGGCCCACGGCGCTTTCATCGGCGAGCTTGCCAACGCCGGTATGCGGGACCGGGTGGGCAATGGTGCCGGCTGCGCTGGCCAGCGGGTTGTCCTGGCCTGACAGCTCGAAGCAGCCCTGCAAGTGCTGCAGGCGCTGGCGGCTCTGGTCATAGAGTTCGTCGGCAACCAGCGCGATGCCCTGGCGGTGATAGTGGTCATCCCAACGTGCGAGGGCCTGGCGCAATTGGGCGACTTCGTCGGCGGCACGCTGGGCGGGCCAGTCGGGGCAGGGTTCGGCGTGGGCCAGGGGGGTGAACAGCAGTAGCAGTAGCCAGTACGGCATGGCCGGGCATCCTTGCGGGGCGGTGGGGAATGCTCAGCCTAGGCAGGGATGATCGATGGCGTGGCAGGCGCTTTGTCAGGCGATATTTCATGAAAAAAGCCCCTGCCGATTACTCGGCAGGGGCTTTCCTGTAGCGCTGTAGGAAGCTTACAGGCCGGCGGCGTCGCGCAGGGCGGCGGCGCGGTCGGTGCGTTCCCAGGTGAAGGTGGTGAAGGTGTCGTCACCCACGGTCTTCTGCTGCGGCTCGCGGCCGAAGTGGCCGTAGGCTGCGGTTTCCTGGTACATCGGGTGCAGCAGGTCGAGCATGGTGGTGATGGCGTACGGACGCAGGTCGAAGCACTCGCGCACCAGCTGGATGATCTTGTCGTCGGAAACCTTGCCGGTGCCGAAGGTGTTGATCGAGATGGAGGTCGGCTGGGCCACGCCGATGGCGTAGGACACCTGGATCTCGCAGCGCTCGGCCAGGCCTGCGGCTACGATGTTCTTGGCCACGTAACGGCCGGCGTAGGCGGCCGAACGGTCGACCTTGGACGGGTCCTTGCCGGAGAACGCGCCGCCACCGTGGCGCGCCATGCCGCCGTAGGAGTCGACGATGATCTTGCGGCCGGTCAGGCCGCAGTCACCCACCGGGCCACCGATGATGAAGTTGCCGGTCGGGTTGATGTGGTACTGGGTACCCTTGTGCAGCAGCTCGGCTGGCAGGGTGTGCTTGACGATCAGCTCCATCACCGCTTCCTGCAGGTCTTTTTGCGAGACCTCAGGGTTGTGCTGGGTCGACAGCACCACGGCGTCGATGCCCACCACCTTGCCGTTTTCGTAGCGGCAGGTGACTTGCGACTTGGCGTCCGGGCGCAGCCACGGCAGCAGGCCGGACTTGCGCGCTTCGGCCTGGCGCTCGACCAGACGGTGCGAGAAGCAGATCGGCGCTGGCATCAGCACTTCGGTTTCGTTGCTGGCGTAGCCGAACATCAGGCCCTGGTCGCCGGCGCCCTGGTCTTCCGGCTTGGAGCGGTCGACGCCCTGGGCGATGTCCACCGACTGCTTGCCGATGATGTTCATCACCGCGCAAGTGGCGCCGTCGAAGCCGACGTCGGAGCTGTTGTAGCCGATGTCGATGATGACCTTGCGCACCAGGTCTTCCAGGTCGACCCAGGCCGAGGTGGTGACTTCGCCGGCGATGATGGCGACACCGGTCTTGACCAGGGTTTCACAGGCCACGCGGGCGTATTTGTCCTGGGCGATGATGGCGTCCAGTACCGCGTCGGAAATCTGGTCGGCGATCTTGTCCGGATGCCCTTCGGACACGGACTCGGAGGTGAAAAGGGAGTATTCGCTCATCTCGAGGGGTTCCTGAATTTACCGATGTTGTGT
The DNA here is from genome assembly GCF_044900265.1 of Pseudomonas sp. NPDC089406. Lineage (NCBI taxonomy): Bacteria > Pseudomonadati > Pseudomonadota > Gammaproteobacteria > Pseudomonadales > Pseudomonadaceae > Pseudomonas > Pseudomonas sp. NPDC089406. The sequence continues at coordinate 178,289 of NZ_JBJDNC010000008.1, forward strand.
GTCGCCAGTGGCCCGCAGGAAATGGCGAACCTGAATCTGGAAACCGTTACGCAAGCCCACGTAGAGGCTGTCTTGCGGGGACAGCCCCGCCGCTGTGGCCCAACGGGCCAGGTCTTCCTGCTCGAAACCAAGCCACAGGTCGCCGCACGCTTCGCGGGCCCACCCCTGGTCATGGCTGCACAGTTCGGTGACCAGCAGGCTGCCGCCTGCCTTCACCCGGGTGGCCAGCTGGCGCAGGGCCAGGGCCGGGTCGCTGAAATGGTGCAGGACCATGTTCAGCACCACGCAGTCGGCGTTTGCACCTGTTGCACCCAGTGCATCGGCCAACTGCAGATTTACGTTATGCAAATTTTCCCGCTCGCACACCTGGCGGGCCAGCTCGAGCATGGTCGGGCTGTTGTCCATGGCGGTGACCTGGGCGAAGCGCCGGGCAAGGTCCGGTAGAAAACCGCCGTCGCCCGGGCCGACTTCCAGCGCACAGGCTTCGGGCCCGAAGCTGAGCTTGTCGAGCAGCGCCAGCAGGCTTTCGCGGTACTGCGGCAGGCCGGCGATCAGGTCTTGCTGGGCGCGAAATTTTTCTTCCACGCGCAGGAAGAAGTCCTGGCTGGTGGCCGCGCGGCGCTGTTGTACCTGGGCGATGCGCGCCAGTACGTCTTGCGCCAGGGCCAGCTCGTCGACCTCTTCGAGCAGCGCCGAATGCAGGCGCCCGCCCAGGCGTTGGCTGTCGGGCAGGGCGCGGCGGTAGAAGATTGCATTGCCTTCGCGACGGGTGGCCACAAGCTCCGCCTGGGCCAGCACTTTCAGGTGGTGGCTCATGCCGGACTGGCCGATGTCGAAGATCTGCGCCAGCTCCAGTACGCCGAACGAGTCGTTGGCCAGGGCGCGCAAAACGTTCAGGCGCAGCTCGTCGCCACTGGCCTTGCACAGGGCGGCCAGTGCGTCGCTTTGCTGGGGAATCGATTGCGCACGCAGGTTCATGACGCGGCAGTCTAGTCAGGTGCTGTTGCCCCCGCAAGACCAATATCAAAAAGTTTTGATATTGGCTGATCAATGGGCGGGATTAGCGGTCAACGAGGACTTCGTGGGAGCGGGCTTGCCCCGCGATTGCGTCAGCGCGGGGCAAGCCCGCTCCCACGTTTTCTCCTTTTTTGCCGGTAAAACACAGGAAAAATGCCCGACTGCGACCATCCGTCATTGCCCCCGGCCCCCGCAGTGGGCGAAAATGGCCGCCTTTTTTCGTTTCACCACCTATTCAAGCCCCAGGAGATCAGCGATGCCCAGCCGTCGTGAACGTGCCAACGCCATTCGTGCCCTCAGCATGGATGCCGTGCAAAAGGCCAACAGCGGCCACCCAGGTGCCCCCATGGGCATGGCGGATATCGCCGAAGTGCTTTGGCGCGACTACCTGAAGCACAACCCGAGCAACCCGAGCTTCGCCGACCGTGACCGCTTCGTGCTGTCCAACGGCCACGGCTCGATGCTGATCTACTCGCTGCTGCACCTGACCGGCTACGACGTCACCATCGATGACCTCAAGGGCTTCCGCCAGCTGCACAGCCGCACCCCGGGCCACCCGGAATACGGCTACACCCCGGGCGTCGAGACCACCACCGGCCCGCTCGGCCAGGGTATCGCCAACGCCGTGGGCTTCGCCCTGGCAGAAAAGGTGCTGGCTGCCCAGTTCAACCGTGACGGCCACAACATCGTCGACCACAACACCTACGTGTTCCTGGGCGATGGCTGCATGATGGAAGGCATCTCCCACGAGGTCGCCTCGCTGGCCGGCACCCTGGGGCTGAACAAGCTGGTCGCCTTCTACGACGACAACGGCATCTCCATCGACGGTGAAGTGCACGGCTGGTTCACCGACAACACCCCGGCACGCTTCGAAGCCTACAACTGGCTGGTGATCCGCAACGTCAACGGCCACGATGCCGACGAGATCAAGACCGCCATCGAGACCGCGCGCAAGAGCGACCGCCCGACCCTGATCTGCTGCAAGACCATCATCGGCTTCGGTTCGCCGAACAAGCAGGGTAAAGAAGACTGCCACGGTGCTCCGCTGGGCAACGACGAAATCGCCCTGGCCCGCAAAGAGCTGAACTGGAACCACGGCCCGTTCGAAATCCCCGCCGACATCTACGCCGAGTGGGATGCCAAGGCCGCCGGTGCCAAAGCCGAAGCCGAGTGGAACCAGCGTTTCGACGCCTACGCCAAGGCCTACCCGGAACTGGCTGCCGAATTCAAACGCCGTGCTGCCGGTGACCTGCCAGCCGACTTCAGCGAGAAGGCCCAGCAGTACATCAACGAAGTGGCCGCCAAGGGTGAAACCATCGCCAGCCGCAAGGCCAGCCAGAACACCCTGAACGCCTTCGGCCCGCTGCTGCCCGAGTTCCTCGGCGGCTCCGCGGACCTGGCCGGTTCCAACCTGACCCTGTGGAAAGGTTGCAAGGGCGTCGAAGCCAATGACGCCAGCGGCAACTACGTGTTCTACGGCGTGCGCGAGTTCGGCATGACCGCCATCATGAACGGCGTCGCCCTGCACGGCGGCCTGGTGCCTTACGGCGCCACCTTCCTGATGTTCATGGAATACGCCCGCAACGCGGTGCGCATGTCGGCACTGATGAAGCAGCGCGTGATCCACGTTTACACCCACGACTCCATCGGCCTGGGCGAAGACGGCCCGACCCACCAGCCGATCGAGCAGCTGACCAGCCTGCGCAGCACCCCGAACCTGGACACCTGGCGCCCGGCCGACGCGGTGGAATCTGCCGTGTCCTGGAAGCACGCCCTGGAGCGCAAGGACGGCCCTTCGGCGCTGATCTTCTCGCGCCAGAACCTGCAGCACCAGGGCCGCGACGCCCAGCAGATCGCCGATATCGCCCGCGGCGGTTACGTGCTCAAGGACTGCGCCGGCGAGCCTGAGCTGATCCTGATCGCCACCGGCTCCGAAGTGGGCCTGGCGGTGCAGGCGTTCGACAAGTTGAGCGAGCAGGGCCGCAAGGTCCGCGTCGTATCGATGCCGAGCACCAGCGTGTTCGACGCCCAGGACGCTGCGTACAAGCAGTCGGTACTGCCGCTGCAAGTCGGTGCGCGTATCGCCATCGAAGCTGCCCACGCCGACTTCTGGTACAAGTACGTCGGCCTCGAAGGCCGCGTCATCGGCATGACCACCTACGGCGAGTCGGCCCCGGCCCCCGCGCTGTTCGAGGAATTCGGCTTCACCCTGGACAACATCCTGGGTACCGCTGAAGAGCTGCTGGAAGACTGATGTAAAAGTGAAGGGCGGTGACGCCCTTCATGTCGTGCAAGGGGAGGGCTTCGCCCTCCATCGCGACACAAGGCCGCTCCTACAGGTATTGCGCAGGCCCGAGACCTTCGCGATACCTGTAGGAGCGGCCTTGTGTCGCGATGGGCCGCAACGCGGCCCCAACAGCCATCATGCGTTCGTGAGACCTCTGATGCCCCACCCGCGTCCCTACAAAGTTGCACTCAACGGTTACGGCCGCATCGGCCGCTGTGTCCTGCGCGCACTGTTCGAGCGGGGGGCGAAGGCCGGTTTCGAGATCGTCGCGCTGAACGACCTGGCCGACCAGGCCAGCATCGAATACCTGACACGCTTCGACTCCACCCACGGGCGTTTCCCCGGCGAGGTGAAGGTCGACGGCGATTGTCTGCATATCAATGGCGACTGCGTGAAAGTGTTGCGCAGCGCCACCCCCGAGGGCGTCGACTGGGCAGCCCTGGACATCGACCTGGTGCTGGAGTGCTCCGGTGCCTACAACACCCGCGCCGAGGGCCAGCGCTTTCTGGATGCCGGCGCGCCGCGGGTGCTGTTCTCCCAGCCCATGGCCAGCGAAGCCGACGTCGATGCCACCGTGGTGTACGGCATCAACCAGGCTTGCCTGAGCGGCCAGGAGCGCCTGGTGTCCAACGCCTCCTGCACCACCAACTGCGGCGTGCCGCTGCTGCGGGTGCTGGACCAGGCGTTCGGCATCGAGTACGTGCAGATCACCACCATCCACTCGGCGATGAACGACCAGCCGGTGATCGATGCCTATCACCACGAAGACCTGCGCCGCACCCGTTCGGCGTTCCAGTCGGTGATCCCGGTGTCCACCGGCCTTGCCCGCGGCATCGAGCGCCTGCTCCCGGAACTTGCCGGGCGAATCCAGGCCAAAGCCGTACGCGTGCCGACCGTCAACGTCTCGTGCCTGGACATCACCCTGCAGACCGCCCGCGACACCAGTGCCGCCGAGGTCAACCAGGTACTGCGCGAGGCCGCGCTGGACGGCCCGCTCAAAGGCTTGCTGGCCTACACCGAGTTGCCCCACGCCAGCTGTGATTTCAACCATGACCCGCATTCGGCCATCGTCGATGCCAGCCAGACCCGCGTTTCCGGCCCTCGCCTGGTGAACCTGCTGGCCTGGTTCGACAACGAATGGGGGTTCGCCAACCGTATGCTCGACGTTGCCCAGCATTACCTGCACGTCGTAAACCCTACCCGCAGCAAACAGCCCTGAAGGACTGCATTCATGACCGTGTTGAAGATGACCGACCTCGACCTGCAAGGTAAGCGCGTACTGATCCGCGAAGACCTCAACGTACCTGTGAAGGACGCTGTGGTAACCAGCGATGCGCGTATCCTGGCAGCGCTGCCGACCATCAAGCTGGCCCTGGAAAAGGGCGCGGCGGTAATGGTCTGCTCGCACCTGGGCCGCCCGACCGAAGGTGAATTCTCTGCCGAGAACAGCCTCAAGCCGGTCGCCGACTACCTGAGCAAGGCCCTGGGCCGTGACGTGCCGCTGGTGGCCGATTACCTGGGCGGCGTCGAGGTCAAGGCCGGTGACCTGGTGCTGTTCGAGAACGTGCGCTTCAACAAGGGCGAGAAGAAGAACAGCGACGAGCTGGCGCAGCAGTACGCGGCCCTGTGCGACGTGTTCGTGATGGACGCCTTCGGCACCGCCCACCGCGCCGAGGGTTCCACCCACGGCGTGGCCAAGTTCGCCAAAATCGCCGCTGCAGGCCCGCTGCTGGCTGCCGAGCTGGACGCCCTGGGCAAGGCCCTGAAGGCCCCGGCCAAGCCGATGGCCGCCATCGTCGCCGGCTCCAAGGTATCGACCAAGCTGGACGTGCTGAACAGCCTGAGCTCCGTGTGCGACCAACTGATCGTCGGTGGCGGCATCGCCAACACCTTCCTCGCCGCTGCCGGCCACCCGGTGGGCAAGTCGCTGTACGAGCCTGACCTGGTCGAAACCGCCAAGGCCATCGCCGCCAAAGTCAGCGTGCCGCTGCCGGTGGACGTTGTGGTTGCCAAGGAGTTCGCCGAAAGCGCCGAAGCCACCGTCAAGGCCATCGCCGACGTGGCGGCCGACGACATGATCCTGGACATCGGCCCGCAAACCGCCGCCAACTTCGCCGAGCTGCTGAAGTCGTCGAAGACCATCCTGTGGAACGGCCCGGTCGGCGTGTTCGAGTTCGACCAGTTCGGCAACGGCACCAAAGTGCTGGCCAAGGCCATCGCCGACAGCGCGGCGTTCTCCATCGCCGGCGGTGGCGACACCCTGGCGGCCATCGACAAGTATGGCGTGAGCAAGGATATCTCCTACATTTCTACCGGTGGCGGTGCCTTCCTCGAGTTCGTTGAAGGCAAGGTGCTGCCGGCCGTGGCGATCCTGGAAGAGCGGGCAAAAGCCTGACAACGGCGGCGCCTGGCAAAGGGAGCGACCTGATGGTCAAGCAATTGCCTGTGATGATCGTGGCCTTGTTGCTGGGCGCCTGCGCAAGCAACAAGGGCGCCGATGGCGAACCGTCGCAGCCGCCCAAGGGCGGTTGCTACCAATCGCAATGGCAGGCCGAGACGGCCCCGGTGATCAACAAGCGCCTGGGCCCGGACGGCCTGGAAAAGTACGACGACGAACACCAGCGCAAGGCCCCCGGCTGCCCTTGATCGGGCTCGGAGCAACCAAGCGTGGGTTTTGTGGTCTTGGATTAGGGGTTGCTGCGCAGCCCTTCGCGGGTAAACCCGCTCCCACAGGCATGTGTGACCCCTGTGGGAGCGGGTTCACCCGCGAAGGGCCGCGCAGCGGACCCAGCATGAGGTTTAACGGATGAAAGCACTACTGGCCCTGATGGCCCTGGCAACCCTGGCGGGCTGCTCGCTGCTGCAACCCGCCAAGCCCGCCCCGGCGGACAACTGGACCCGCTGGGTCTGCGACAGCCAGGCCGAGGTGCTGTGGCGCTTCGCCGACGCCAAACAGGACACGGTCGACGTGCGCCTGGGTGGCGGCGACCAGGTCTACCGGCTCAAGGCCGAGCCGGGCGCCTCGGGCGCGCTGTACAGCGATGGCGTGCTGGCCTTCCACACCAAGGGCGAGGAAGGCCTGGTGTACTGGGTGGCGACCGACGATCTGATTGGGCGGGGCTGCAAGGCACCGTGACTGGCCGGGCCGCCACGGTGGCCCACACTACTTGAACAGCAACCGCCCCTGCGGCAGGCTTGCATGAAACAAACGACGCTTGTCGGGAGAGAGATACACAATGGCACTCATTAGCATGCGCCAGATGCTGGACCACGCCGCCGAGTTCGGTTACGGCGTTCCGGCTTTCAACGTCAACAACCTCGAGCAGATGCGCGCCATCATGGAAGCGGCTGACAAGACCGACTCCCCGGTGATCGTCCAGGCTTCGGCCGGCGCCCGCAAATACGCCGGTGCCCCGTTCCTGCGCCACCTGATCCTGGCCGCCATCGAAGAATTCCCGCACATCCCGGTGTGCATGCACCAGGACCACGGCACCAGCCCTGACGTGTGCCAGCGCTCCATCCAGCTGGGCTTCAGCTCGGTGATGATGGACGGCTCGCTGGGCGAAGACGGCAAGACCCCGACCGACTACGAGTACAACGTGCGCGTGACCCAGCAGACCGTGGCCATGGCCCACGCCTGCGGCGTTTCGGTAGAAGGCGAGCTGGGCTGCCTGGGTTCGCTGGAAACCGGCATGGCCGGTGAAGAAGACGGCATCGGCGCCGAAGGCGTGCTGGGGCGCGGCGAGCGGCTGGGGGGGGCGGGGGGGGGC
>NZ_JBJDNC010000009.1:0-180437 GCF_044900265.1 Pseudomonas sp. NPDC089406
GCATGGATGCCGGTCGAGCGCCGATCGGGCCAGGGACGGCCCGTCGGCGCGTACCTCCGGAGCAAGCCCGGAGCGAGGGAACCCGGAGCGAAGCGGAGGGCCGGATGATGGGAGCAGGGCGGCTTTGGTTACTTTGGCCGCGACCAAAGTAACCCGCCGTAAGGGCGGAAAGGTGACGAAAAGCGCTTATCGTCAATGAATGCGCATACATCTCCAAAAGCAATCACCATGAGCCCGGAACCGGAACCCCAGCGGGGGGAATCCCGCCACCCACCCAACCCCATCCCCACCCCTGTGGCGGTTTGTCGCCATCACCCCCACCGCCCCGCCCCGCAAACAAAGCCCCCAACCCGGTTGGCACGCTCTTCGCTATCGCAGCCCGCGATAACACCAACAACCGGAAAGCTCCAATGAAGAAAATCCTGCTGACGTTCCTCTGCCTGAGCGTCATCGGTTGCTCCAAACCCGAAGAGCCCCAGAAAACCGTCGACGTGCTGCTGATCGGCGGCGGCATCATGAGCGCCAGCCTGGGCACCTACCTCACCGAGCTTGAGCCCGGCTGGAAGGTGGACATCTACGAGCGCATGGACCAGGTCGCCGAGGAAAGCTCCAACGCCTGGAACAACGCCGGCACCGGCCATTCCGCCTTCTGCGAGCTGAACTACACCAGCGAAGGCAAGGACGGCAGTATCGACATCAGCAAGGCGGTCAACGTCAACGAGCAGTTCGAGGTGTCCAAGCAGTTCTGGGCCTACCAAGTCGAGCAGGGCGTGCTGAGCAACCCGCGTTCGTTCATCAACAACGTGCCGCACATGAGCTTCGTCTGGGGTGAAGAGAACATCGCGTTCCTGCACAAGCGCGTCGCCGCCCTGCAGCACAGCCCGCTGTTCCGCGGCATGGAAATCTCCGAAGACCACGACCAGATCCGCAAGTGGGTGCCGCTGGTGATGGAAGGGCGTGACCCCGACCAGCGCGTGGCCGCCACCCGCATGGCCATCGGCACCGACGTGAACTTCGGCGAGATCACCCGCCAGTTGTTCGCCTCAATGACCCGCAACCCCAACGTCAAACTGCACCTGGGCCACGAAGTACGCGACATCGTGCGTAACGATGATGGCAGCTGGAACGTGGTGGTGGCCGACCTTGCCAGTGGCGAGCAAAACGAGGTCAAGGCCAAGTTCGTGTTCATCGGCGCCGGTGGTGGTGCGTTGAAGCTGCTGCAAAAGTCCGCCATCCCCGAAGCCGACGGCTACGCCGGCTTCCCGGTAGGCGGCCAGTTCCTGATGACCGACAACGCCGATACCGTCGCCCGGCACAAGGCCAAGTTGTATGGCAAAGCCTCGGTCGGCGCGCCGCCGATGTCGGTGCCGCACCTCGACACCCGGATGATCGACGGCAAGCAGGTGCTGCTGTTTGGCCCGTTCGCGACCTTCTCCACCAAGTACCTGAAACACGGCTCGCTGCTGGACATGTTCGCCTCGCTGACCCGCCACAATGTGGGCCCGATGATGCATGCCGGCATCGACAACCTTGACCTCAGCACCTACTTGATGGGCCAGCTGATGCTCAGCTTCGACGACCGCATGGCGGCATTGCGCGAGTACTTCCCCAACGCGAAGAACGAAGACTGGCAACTGCTGCAGGCCGGCCAGCGTGTGCAGGTGATCAAGAAGGACGCAGAACACGGCGGCATCCTGCAGTTCGGCACCGAAGTGGTGGCCGCCCAGGACGGCAGCATCGCCGCGTTGCTGGGCGCCTCGCCCGGTGCTTCGACCGCTGCGCCAATCATGCTGACGGTGCTGGAAAAGACCTTCAAGGACCGCATCAAGACCCCTGAATGGCAGGCCAAGCTCAAAGAGATCGTGCCCACCTACGGGCAGCAACTGAACAACGACCTGGCCCTGACCAACAAGACCCGCGAGTGGAGCAGTGCGCGGTTGCAGCTGCTGTATGTGCCGGTGTTGCCAGAGGCGGCCGTGAGCCTGCAATAAGGCTGATCGCGGCGAGCAGGCTCCTGCAATGGAAGGCGCATACGTTTCCCTGTAGGAGCCGGCTTGCCGGCGATGCTTTCCGGCAGGCACAAAAAAGCCCGCGCAAGGCGGGCTTTTTGGGGATTTGGTCGGAGAGACAGGATTCGAACCTGCGGCCTTCTCGTCCCGAACGAGACGCGCTACCTGGCTGCGCTACACTCCGATGGCCGAAATGCTACTGCATGGTTTTTTTCAACGCAACCCCTTGTTGCAAAAAGGAGTTGCGTTGAAATGAGGGGCTGAATCAGAGCTCTTTGACGGTGCGGATCTGGTCCTTGTTGATGCGCGTACGCTTGCCATCGAGCTGTTCGAATTCGTAGAAGCCAGAGTCTTCGTCATAGGACGGGGTGTCGACTGCCTGGATCTCGCGGCCGTCGTTCAGGGTGATGACGGCTGGCGAGGCGCAGCCGGCGAGGGCGCCGAGGCCCAGGGCAAGCAGGAAGGCTGGAAGGGTCCGTGGGATCATCATGATTCTCCAATTCGAGGGTGCTGGATGACATTGAGACGCGGGGCGTCCACGCAAGTTCCTTGCACAGTGCAGCATAGCGACCTCGCCGCGGCATTGACCAGGAACAACGCCCGGGCTGCGGCAGGTGGCCTGTGATATAACAGCCGCCAGTACACACTCCCTGCGACGGACCCCATGAAAGCCAAGGCAGATACCCCCTTCGTGGCGCTGAACATCGCCGTGCTCACGGTCAGCGACACCCGCACCTTCGACACCGACACCTCCGGCCAGCTGTTCGTCGACCGCCTGACCGCGGCCGGCCACCAGCTTGCCGCCCGGGCGCTGCTCAAGGACGACCTGTACAAGATTCGCGCCCAGGTCGCCACCTGGATTGCCGACGAGCAGGTGCAGGTGGTGCTGGTCACCGGCGGCACCGGTTTCACCGGCCGCGACAGCACCCCCGAAGCCGTGGCCTGCCTGCTGGACAAGCAGGTCGACGGTTTTGGCGAGCTGTTCCGGCAGATCTCGGTGGCCGACATCGGCACCTCCACCGTGCAGTCCCGCGCCCTGGCCGGGCTGGCCAACGGCACCCTGGTGTGCTGCCTGCCGGGCTCGACCAACGCGGTACGCACCGGCTGGGACGGCATCCTCGCCGAGCAGTTGGACAACCGCCACCGCCCGTGCAATTTCGTCCCGCACCTGAAGCAGGCAGCGGCCTGTGAAAGCCGTGGCTGAGGCAGCGCCGGCCCGGCCGTTGATGCCGGTGGAAGAAGCCCTCGAGCGCCTGTTGGCACTGGCCGAGGCGGCGCCCATCAGGCAAACCGAAGAGGTCGGCCTGGCCGATGCCGAAGGCCGGGTGCTGGCCCGTGAGCTGGTGGCCGGGCTCGACCTGCCGCCCTGGCCCAACAGCGCCATGGACGGTTACGCCCTGCGCCAGGGCGACTGGCAGGGCGAGCCGTTGCCGGTCAGCCAGCGCATTTTTGCCGGCCACGCTCCGGCGCCCCTGCAGCCGGGCACCTGCGCACGGATCTTCACCGGCGCGCCGCTGCCCGAGGGCGCCGACTGCGTCGAGATGCAGGAAAACACCGAAGTGCTGGAAGACGGCCGGGTACGCTTTCTCGAGCCGTTGACGATTGACAGCAACATACGCCCCAAGGGCCAGGAGACTCGCGCCGGCGAAGTGGTGCTGAGCGCCGGTACCCGGCTGGGCCCGATCGAGCTGGGCCTGGCGGCGACCCTGGGTTTTGCCCGCCTGGACGTGGTGCGCAAACCTAAGGTTGCGGTGCTGTCGACCGGTGATGAACTGGTCGAACCCGGGCTGCCGCTGGGGCCAGGGCAGATCTACAACAGCAACCGCCGCCTGCTGGTCAGCTGGTTGCAGCGCCTGGGCTGCGAGGTGGTGGATGCCGGCATCCTGGCCGACGACCTGCAGCGTACTCGCGAGTGCCTGGCGGCGCTGGGCGATGTCGACCTTATCCTGTCCACCGGCGGCGTCTCGGTGGGCGAGGCCGACTACCTGGGCCTCGCCCTGCGCGAAGCCGGTGAGCTGGCCCTGTGGAAGTTGGCGATCAAGCCAGGCAAGCCGCTGACCTTTGGCCATTACCAGGGCGTGCCGGTGATCGGCCTGCCGGGCAACCCGGCCTCGACACTGGTTACTTTCGGCCTGCTTACCCGCCCGTACTTGCTGCGCCGCCAGGGCGTGGCCGATGTCACGCCGCTGCGCTTCAACGTGCCGGCAGGCTTCGACTGGCCCAAGCCAGGCAACCGCCGGGAGTACCTGCGGGCGCGTATCGAAGAAGGCCGGGTACGCATCTACAAGAACCAGAGCTCTGGCGTGTTGCGCAGCGCGGCCTGGGCGGAAGGTGTGGTGGAGGTGCGTGAAGGCAGCACCCCAGGCCAGGGCGATCTGGTGCCGTTTATTCCTTTCAGCGAGCTACTTGGCTAATACCCCGCCCAACGGCGGGGTACTGGCCGGTGCCAGCTGGCCGAGGCGCATGTGCACGTTCTCCAGTTGCTGGGCCGCCACGCTCCAGTCATGGCGCTGGCGGGCGAACGCGCGCCCGGCCTCGCCCAGCTGGGCCATGCGCGCCGGTTGATTGAGCAGTTGGGTCAGCAGCAGCGCCAACTGCCCGCTGTCGTCGCTGGCCAGGTAATGCTCGCCGCGGTTTGCCGCAAGCCCCGACACACCCTTGCTGGTGGTGATCACCGGCAGGCCGGCGGCCATGGCTTCAAGTATTTTCACCTTCGAGCCGCCGGCATAGCGCAGCGGGGCGAAGAACAGCGCCGAGCGCCGTTGCAGCTCGCGCAGGTCGGGACGGTAGCCTACCCATTCGATGCGCGGGTCGTTCCAGTGCAGTTTCCAGCTGGCCGGCAGCGCATGCCCGGCGATGGCCAGGCGCACCGCCGGGTTGCTTTGCCACACCTGCGGCAGGATGTCCTCCAGCGCCCACTCGATGGCTTCGAGGTTGGCGCCGTATTCGAAGTTGCCGACGAACAGCAGGCGCTGGCTGTGCAGCGCCGGGTGCACTGCCAGGTAGTGCTCGCAGTCGACGCCATTGACTACCACGTTGACCGGGCGGCCGCTGATCTGCCCGATCAGTTCGGCGTCATGCGGGCTTACCGCTACCAATTCACTCGGCTGGCGCAGCACGCGTTGCTCCCAGCGCCGGTAGCGCCAGCGGTCGAAGGCGTTGAGCGGGCGCAGCCACAGGGGCAGGCGGTCGTGGCTGGCGGCGCCCATCACCGATTCCAGGGTGTGCTCGCTGAGCATGTAGGGCAGGCCGCGCGCCTGCAGGGCCTTCTCGAACGGCTGGAAACTGTAGCTGTGCTCGATCTGGATCACGTCCCAGGTCTCGTCCAGCAACTGCTCGAAACGGTGCCGCAGGCAGGGCGCCAGGCCGTTGATGATGGCGCGCATGGGGTAGTCGATGATCGGCGAGGCCAGCAGGTTCAGCGGGCTGTGCACGGCGCGCCGGGGCAGTACGATCAGGCGTTCCAGCAGAGGCTCCAGAGCTTCGCGGGCGGCATCGCCGAGTGGCACCTTGGACTGCACCAGCAGGGTGATGCGGTGCCCGCGCCCGGCCAGTTCGCGCAGCAGGTGGTATTGCCGGGTCTTGCAGCCGCTGGTGGTGGGCCAGGGCAGGTAGGGCAGTGTCCAGAGTATGCGCATGGCCCTTGATCCTCGCTGTCGGCCGGCCGCAAAGCACGACGCGCCCGCTGGCAGCTCACCTGCGAGGGTGGGTGCCGGGGCGCGTCCTTGGGTATGAGTAAAGCCCACGATGGTTGGCTCGCCCAGGCCGTTTGGCAGGCAACGGGCAGGCAGCTGTGGTATGCCCCTGTAGGAGCGGCCTTGTGTCGCGAAAGGGCCGCGCAGCGGCCCCGGTAATGTCGATGTGCGGCACAAATCCGGGGCTGCTACGCAGCCCTTTCGCGACACAAGGCCGCTCCTACAGGGCTGTGTGAATTTGTGCAGGGCCAGGGAGCAATTCGCCCTGCGAAATGGTCGAGATAGCCACAGGGTATTTTCACGGAGAACGACGATGGCCGAACGCAAGGCACTGCTGATCCTGCACGGCAAGCAAGCCACCAACGATGAGGTGCGGGCTGCCGTGGGCGAGTTGCGCGAGCGCGGTTGGCAACTCGATGTACGGCTGACCTGGGAAGCGGGTGATGCCCAGCGCCTGGTGGGCGAGGCGCTGGCGGCGGGCTACCCCCATGTGGTGGCCGGCGGGGGCGATGGCACCCTGCGCGATGTGGCCGAGGCCCTGGCCCAGGCGCAAGGGCAGGCAAGCCTGGTGCTGTTGCCGCTGGGCACTGCCAACGATTTCGCCAAGGCTGCAACCGTGCCGCTGGAACCGGCGGCGGCGCTGGCTTTGCTGGAACAGCCGGCGCGGCCCATTGACCTGGGGCGGGTGGGGGACCAGTTGTTCCTGAACATGGCCACTGGCGGCTTTGGCAGCCAGGTCACGGCCAATACTTCCGAAGACCTGAAAAAGGTGCTGGGCGCTGCGGCCTACCTGTTCACCGGGCTGTCACGCTTCAGCGAGCTGCAAAGCGCCTCGGTGGAGCTGCAGGGGCCGGGCTTTCAGTGGCAGGGCGACCTGCTGGCGCTGGGTATCGGCAATGGCCGGCAGGCCGGTGGCGGGCATATTCTGTGCCCCGAGGCCAAGGCCGACGACGGCCTGCTGGATATCGGAATTTTGCCGGCACCACAAGAGATGGTCGGCGCGCTGCGCGGCCTGCTGGCCGGTGAGGAACTGTTCGTGCGGGCGCGCCTGCCCTGGGTCGAGATCAAGAGCTCGCAAGGGCTGGACATCAACCTCGACGGCGAACCCCTGCAGGCCGACAGCCTGCGCTTCGAGGCGCTGCCCAAGGCGCTGCGGGTACACCTGCCCGCCGATTCGCCGCTGCTCAGTCGTCCAGGCTGATGATCTTCTCGCGCACCGCGAACAGCACCAGGCCGGCCACATCGTAGATCTGCAGGCGTTTCATGATCTGCGAGCGGTGGGTCTCGACGGTTTTGATCGACAGGCCCAGGCCGCTGGCGATCTCCCGGGTGGACTTGCCGCGCACGATCAGGCGCAGGATCTCCAGTTGGCGGGCGGTGAGGTTGTGGCGCTCGTCACCGGGCACCTTGGAGGTCTGCGCGCGCTGCAGGGCCTGGTTGATCACGGTGTGGGCGATGGCCGGGCTGAGGTAGCGCTCATTGCTGCGCAGGGCGCTCAAGGCCTGTTCCAGCTCGGTGGCGGTGGTGTCCTTGAGCAGGTAGCCATGGGCGCCGCTTTCCAGCGCGCGCATGATCAGTTCCGGGTCGGTGTGCATCGACAGCATCAGCACCTTGCTGGTGCAACCGCTGGCACGCAGTTGGGTGAGGGCGTCCAGGCCGCTGGTGGAGCGCATGGAGATATCCAGCAGGATGATGTCGGGGGCCAGGCTTGCCACCTGTTCGAGCAGTTGCGCGCCGTCTTCGGCCTCGCCAACCACGGTGTATCCGGGAATGTCCGATACCAGTGCCCTGACGCCTGCGCGAATCAGGGAGTGGTCGTCCACCAGCAGTAGTCTACAAGTCATCGGGTGCAGGGGTCCTGGCGCGTTCCTGGCTACGGGGCGGCCATGGGAACAGGGCGTCGATCTGGGTGCCTTGCCCAGGCTGGCTGACCACGGTCAGGCTGCCTTGCAAGGCGGTGGCACGTTCATGCATGCCGGCCATGCCGCGTTGGCCGGCCTCGGCAGGGTCGCCGGCGGGGCAGAAGCCGCAGCCGTCATCGTGGATCGACAGGGCAAGGCCGGCAGGCGTGCGCTGCAGGCGCACCACCAGGTTGCCGGCTTGGGCGTGGCGCAGCACGTTGGTGACGGCTTCCTGGGTTATACGGAATGCGGCCATGGTCACGTCGTCGCTGATGCCGCCCAGGCGTTGATTGCAGTCCAGGCTCCAGTGGATGCCGCTGTTGGCCAGGGTGCGCAGCAGGTGCTCGCGCAGGCTGGCCTCCAGGCCCAGGCTGGCCAGTTGGCGTGGGTTCAACAGGGCGGATACATCGCGCACGTTACCCAGGGTTTGCTCAAGGGTGCCGCGCAAGGTTGTGCAATGCGCTTGCAGGTCCGTCGGCACGCGCCGTTGCAGCCAGTCGACCTGCAGCTTGGCGGCGGTGAGCAGTTGGCCGATGTCGTCATGCAGTTCGCGGCTCAGGCGCTGGCGTTCGCTTTCCTGCACCTTGAGCATGCGCGTGGCCAGCTCTGCCGGGCGCAGGCTGATGGAGCGTGCCCAGTGGCGCAGGTGCCAGCCGACGCTGATCATGGCCGCCAGTTGCAGCAGCAACAGGCTGGCCGACAGCGGCTGGGTGCGCAGGTAGAGGATCAGGTTGGCTGCCAATGACGCCAGGCACAGCGCCGTGGTTGCCCAACGGAACAGGGCAGCCCTGGAGTGGCAACGCCGGAGAGTCTTCAAGCGTTCAAGCATAGATAGGGAAGCCACTGAATGATTGCTGTTGAAGGCATGGCACATGACTAACAGTTGATCGGGCGCCCCGGGGTTTTATCACGCACCGGGCTCGTGTCCAATCGACCAATTATTAACGGTGCGCATGTTCGAATGAACGCATCTTAACACTTCGTACCGCTTTGGTCGCGAAGGTTAACTGCTTGAAACCTCGGATTTTCGGGGGTTTCATCAAGCCCCGCCATACGCGTAGAAGTGGCACTGTGCCATTACTGTATTGGTATTCAATTCATGCCGTGGCAACTAACTAAGAACCCTGCAAAGTATGTGGACAAAAACTTGTCCCACTTTGCAAGTTCTAGCTGGGTTTAGTTTGTGTGTGCGGCGCTTGAAGCGTTAGTTGCTGTTGCCCGCCGTTGGCTGGCTGTGCTGCGACGCCGGTTGAACATGGGCATGGGCGCAGGTGCTGCCAAGCGTCTGGCAAGGCGCACACGTTTGCGGCTTTGGTTGACCAAGCAGGCTGGCCAGTTCGTTGAGCAACGCCTGCTGCTCGTCGATGTCCATGCCCAGGCGGCCGGTCTGCGGGTCGAGCAGTTCCAGTTGCCAGGCCAGCAGGGTGAGGCAGGCGCCGAGCACCGGCAGCGCTGCACCTTCCAGGTGTTGGCGGGTGCAGGCTGGGGCCAGCAGTTGCTGTAGGGTGCGGGTGAATTGCGCCACTTCATCCAGCGCAAGCTTGTCGCAGCGCTGGGCCAGGGTGTCGAGGGTTTCGTCCAGGCACAGGCAGGCATCGGGGTCGTTGCCGATCAGTTCCAGGTGCTGCAGGCACTCCTGGGCGCCGCTGAGCAAGACCTGCGCATCCAGAAGAAAGTCCTGCAACGTCCCGGTCGGCAGGGCTGTGTTGTCCATCATGTCACTCCAGCGCACAGGGCTGGAGCAGGGGTGGGCCACACCGAAGCGATCGCTGACAAAAGCCTGACTCCGTTCATGCATTGAGAATGGCGTCACATTAATGGCTAATGGATATTGCGAACATCAGGTTGCACCCGATTGCCTCTAGGGGTTTCCCTGATGGGCCTTCGGGGTTTGGGGTTCAGCCAGGGCGGCGAACGGGAGGGAAGTGGCAGCAGTAAAGCATGATGGTAAAGTGATATCAATCACCCCCGACAGCTTTTTCCACAAGGGGTCAAGCTGCGCCAGTATCCGCCGATACAGGGTTGATGCAACTCATTTTTTCCGACTAAAGCCTGGGGGTTTTCCTAGTGGCCGGCATTCTCGATACGGTAGACCAACGTACGCAACTGGTGGGTGAGAACCGCCTGGAAATTCTCATGTTCCGCCTGGCTGGCCGGCAATTGTTCGCGATCAACGTGTTCAAGGTGCAGGAAGTGCTGCAGTTGCCCAAGCTGACCCTGATGCCCCAGCGCCACACCTTTGTGTGCGGCGTAGTCAACCTGCGCGGCCAGACCTTGCCGGTGATCGACCTGTCCCAGGCAATCGGCATGCGCCCGCTGCAACCGGGCCCGGACAGCACCATCATCGTCACCGAGTACAACCGCTCGGTGCAGGCCTTCCTGGTGGGCGGCGTGGACCGCATCGTCAACATGAACTGGGAGGCGATCATGCCGCCGCCCACCAGCGCCGGCCGGCAGCACTACCTCACTGCCATCACCAAGGTGGACGAGAAGCTGGTCGAGATCATCGACGTGGAAAAGGTGCTGGCCGAAATCGTGCCCTACAGCGCCAAGGTCTCCCGCGACAAGCTCGAAGACCCGGTGCTGGCGCGTGCCCGCGGGCGCGAGGTCCTGCTGGTGGACGACTCCACCGTAGCCCTGGCGCAGTTGCGCGACACCCTCTCGCAACTGGGCCTGAAGCTGCACGTGGCCAGCGATGGCCTCAAGGCCCTGCGTTTGCTCAAGAGCTGGGCCGACGCCGGCGAAGATGTGTGCGAGAAGCTGCTGATGGTCTTCACCGATGCCGAAATGCCCGAGATGGACGGCTACCGGCTGACCACCGAGATTCGCAACGACCCGCGCCTGCGCAGCCTCTACGTGGTATTGCACACTTCACTTTCGGGCAGTTTCAACGACTCGATGGTGAAGAAGGTCGGTTGCGACAACTTCCTTTCCAAGTTCCAGCCGGACCGTTTGGTCGAAGTGGTGCGCCAGCGCTTGAACATGCTGCAGACCACTGCCTGATACCTGAACGCCGGTGCGCGGTATAAGCTTGGTTTTTTACCGGCACTGGGTGGGTAGGGAATGATTCTGAGCGCGTTGTACCGTTACCCGGTGAAGTCAGTGCAGGCGCAAAGCCTGCAGGCTTCTGCGGTCGGCAGCATGGGGCTTGCAGGCGATCGGCGCTGGATGGTGGTGGAGGCTGACAACGGCCGCTTTCTTACCCAGCGTGCCTGGCCCATGCTTGGCTTGATCCACGCCGACTACCTGGCCGACGGCTCGTTGCTGTTGGCCGCGGTCGGCCGGGTGTCATTGCAGGTGGCGGTGCCGCCTGCCGACGAGGCGCTGCGTGGGGTGACGATCTGGCGCGACACCTTGCGCGTGCCGGATGCCGGCGATGCGGCGGCCGCCTGGCTCAGCGAGTTGCTGGGTAAATCGGTGCGCCTGGTGCACTGCCCCGAGCCCCGGGCGCGTTACCTGCCCAGCGGCTATGGGCTGGCCAGCGACCGTGCAGCGTTCCCCGACGGCTTCCCGCTGCTGCTGATTGGCCAGGCTTCGCTGGATGAATTGAGCCGACGGGTCGGGCGCCCCATGCAGATGCTGCGGTTTCGCCCCAACCTGGTGGTGGAAGGGGCTGAGGCTTTTGCCGAGGACCAGTGGAAGCGCATCCGCATCGGTGCCATGACCTTGCGTGTGCTCAAGCCCAGCGTGCGCTGCATCCTCACCACCCTTGACCCGGCCACCGGCGAACGCAGCCCGGACCGCGAGCCGTTGACCACGCTCAAGACCTTCCGCGAGAAGGAGGGCGATGTGCTGTTCGGGCAAAACCTGGCGGTGGACGGGGAAGGGGAGTTGCAGGTGGGGATGGCGGTCGAGGTGCTGGAGTGAGGTGGTCCCAGCAGGAGCCGGCAAGCCGGCTCCTGCTGGGGGCGGTGCTGTTACATATCGTCGAAATAGCGCTCATGCCAATCCACCAGCGGCTGCGGTGAATTGAGCTTCTGCCCGTAGATGACCGAATACGACAGCACGTTCTGCACGTACTGGCGCGTCTCGTCGAACGGGATCGATTCGACCCACACATCGAAACTCAGGTGCTTGGCGCCCTTGAGCCATTGGCGCACGCGGCCGGGGCCGGCGTTGTAGGCGGCCGAGGCCAGCACGCGGTTGCCGTTGAACTGGCTGTGCACCTGGCTCAGGTAGGCGGCGCCGAGCTGGATGTTCTTGTCCGGGTTGAGCACCTGGGCCGGCGAGGCCAGCGGGATGCTGAACTTGCGCGCGGTTTCCTTGGCGGTGGCCGGCATCAGCTGCATCAGGCCACTGGCGCCGACGCCGGAGCGGGCGTCTTCCATGAAGGCGCTCTCCTGGCGGGTGATGGCGAACACCCAGCTTGAGTGCAGGCCACGGACCTTGGCTTCGCGCACCAGGGTGTCGCGGTAGGCCATGGGGAAGCGGATGTCCAGGTCATCCCAGTACTGTGCCTGGCTGATGGTGCGGATGGCCGGGAAGTACCAGCGCATGTCGTAGGCCAGGCGGGCCTGGGCGACCATTTCGTCGCGGTTGAAGTGGCGGCTGACGTGGTACCACTCGCGCCGGCCCTCGACCACCTGGCCACGGGCGTGGAATTCCAGGGCGCGGCGGATGCCCGGGGTGTTGCGCACCTTGTTGATCACCTGCTGGCTCAGCAGCAGCGGCTTGTTGTTCAGTTGGTACGGCGTTTGCGCCCGGTCGGCGGCGAGGAAACCATAGAAGTCACGCTCGCGGGCGACGTTCTTGTACAGCAGCGGCACTTGCGGGTTGCTCGGCTGCGCCAGCTCCAGGCTGCGCGCCTGCCAGTACTTCCAGCGGCTGCTGCCGGCCAGGTCCTGGGGCAGGCGCTTGCTCAGCTCGTAGGCGTCCTGCCAGCGACCCAGGCGCAGCAGCAGGCGCATGCGCCATTCGCTGACCGTGTTGTCGCGCAGCTCGGGGTCGTAACGGGTCATCAGGTCGAGGGCGCGGGGGTCGTAGCGCCGGGCCAGGGTGAGGCCGATCTCGCGGGCGATGGCGACTTTCTCGTCGCGGCTGAAGTGCATGCGCGAGGCGTAGTCGTCGAGCAGCGCCATGGCCTGCTCCGGGTCTTGTCGGGCGAGGCGGCGCAGGCCCAGGCTGACCACATCGGACATCGCTTCGCTGACCGGCATGAAACGCGACGGCTGGTTGAGCAGCTCGGGCTTTTGCGCCACATCCAGCAGCAGCTTGCCCTGGGGGGCGAGGGTGGTCAGGGTTTTCACCAGGTTGCCGGCCAGGCTGTAGTTGCGCGTCTGGGCGGCAAGCTTGGCGCGCTCCCAGCGCTTGGCTTCGGTCAGTTGGCCTTCAGCGGCCCACAGGGCGAACAGGGTGTCGCAGGCCGCCGGTTGCGACTTGCCGACGTTCCACAGTTTTTGCGCGGTGGCGAAGCCTTCGGCGCGCAGGCCGTGGGTGAGCTGGTACTGGCCGTTGAGGCAGTCCAGTTCGGTGAAATTGAGCTTGGGGTCGTAGTACTTGACGAAGGTGTTCCATTCGCCGCGTTCGGCCAGCCAGCGCAACCAGCGCAGTTTCATCCAGTTGGCCTGGGGCAGGTCGCCATGCTGGGCGAGGAAACCTTCGATTTCCTCGTTGCTGGCGCTTTTTAGCCGGGCGGTCAGTTCGTCGTAGGTGAGGTAGGGCGTCAGCGGGTAGTCGCGCAGCGCCTGGGCGTAGCGCAGGTACGGGCCCTTGTCGCCCTTGGCCAGGGCGCGCTTGGCTTCATCGTAGTACTGGCGTTGCTGGGTGAGGTCGACGGCGTGTGCGGCACTCGCGGCGGTGGCGGTGAGCAGCAGGCAGGAAGCAAGTTGTAACAGGCGGCTGCGCATGATACGTCCGGGCAGTTGAACCATAGAGAGTGACGGCGAAGCCAGCACTGTGGGGTATTTATTACTGCCTAGCTTAGCCGTTTGCCGGGGAGCGGTGAAAGCACTGTGCTTGTATCGAGTTGTAATGCCGCGCCCGGCAGGCGGTCGGTGTTCGGCTGATGCCGAGGCGGCGCAAGTCAGGTAGAATGCGCGCCCGGTTTTTGGAGACGATCATGACCCTGCTCAAATTCAGCGATGTGTCCCTTGCATTCGGCGCGATGCCGCTGCTGGACAAGGTTTCCTGGCAGATCGCCCGTGGCGAGCGGGTGTGCATCATCGGCCGCAACGGCACTGGCAAGTCGAGCATGCTGCGCCTGGTCAAGGGCGAGCAGAAGGCCGACGACGGCGATATCTGGCGCGCTCCGGGCCTTAAGATCGGCGAGCTGCCGCAGGAGCTGCCGGTGGCCGACTCGCGCTCGGTGTTCGACGTGGTGGCCGCGGGCCTGGACGGCGTCGGCGAGCTTTTGGCGCAGTTCCACCACCTGAGCCAGAACATCCAGGGCGATGACGACCTGGAAAAACTCATGCATGTGCAGCACGAGCTGGAAGCCCGCGACGGCTGGCGCCTGCAGCAGGTGGTCGAAAGCACCCTGAGCCGCCTGCAACTGCCGGCCGACAAGACCCTGGCCGAGCTGTCCGGTGGCTGGCGCCGCCGCGTGCTGCTGGCCCAGGCGCTGGTGTCCGAGCCTGACCTGCTGCTGCTCGACGAGCCGACCAACCACCTGGACATCGGTGCCATCGCCTGGCTGGAAGAGGCGCTCAAGGGCTTTGGTGGTGCGGTGCTGTTCATCACCCACGACCGCTCGTTCCTGCAAAACCTCGCCACCCGCATTCTTGAACTGGACCGCGGCGGGTTGATCGACTGGAACGGCGACTACGCCAGCTTCCTGGTGCACAAGGAGGCCGAACTGGCCGCCGAAGCCACCGCCAACGCGCTGTTCGACAAGCGCCTGGCGCAAGAGGAAGTGTGGATTCGCCAGGGCATCAAGGCCCGCCGTACCCGCAACGAAGGCCGCGTGCGTGCGCTCAAGGCGTTGCGCGTGGAGCGTGGCGAGCGTCGCGAGCGCCAGGGCAAGGCCAACATCCAGATCGAAGTGGCCGACAAATCCGGCAAGCAGGTCATGGTGCTCGAAGACGTCAGCTTCGCGCACCAGGGCGGGCCGAAGCTGGTCAAGGATTTCTCCATGGTGCTGCAGCGCCAGGACCGTATCGGCCTGCTGGGTGCCAACGGTACCGGCAAGACCACGCTGCTCAAGCTGATGCTGGGCGACCTGGAACCGACCTCCGGCAAGGTCGAGCGCGGCACCAAGCTGGAGGTCGCCTACTTCGACCAGATGCGTCACCAGCTCGACCTCGAGAAGACGGTGATCGACAACCTCGCCGAAGGCCGCGACTTCATCGAGATCGAAGGACAGAACCGCCACGTGCTCAGCTACCTGGGCGATTTCCTGTTCAGCCCGCATCGTGCCCGCACGCCGGTCAAGGCGCTGTCTGGCGGTGAGCGTGCACGCCTGCTGCTGGCCAAGCTGTTCAGCAAGCCGGCCAACCTGCTGGTGCTGGACGAACCGACCAACGACCTCGACGTCGAGACCCTCGAGCTGCTCGAAGAGGTGTTGTCCAACTACAAGGGCACGGTGCTGATGGTCAGCCACGACCGGGCCTTCCTCGACAACGTGGTCACCAGCACCCTGGTGTTCGAAGGCGAGGGCCGCGTGCGCGAGTACGTCGGCGGTTACGAGGACTGGATTCGCCAGGGCGGCTCGCCGAAGCTGCTGGGCGTGACCGAGAGCAAGGGCGGCAAGTCCGAGCTCAACAGCGCCGTGGTGGCAAAGCCGGTGGAAGAGGCGCAGCCGCTTGCCACTGCTGCGCCGCAGGCCGATGCCAACAAGAAGAAGCTCAGCTACAAGCTGCAGCGAGAGCTGGAAATGCTGCCAGGGCAGATCGATGCGCTGGAGCAGCGCATGGCCGAGGCACAGGAAGAAGTGAGCGCTGCGGGCTTCTATCAGCGGCCGATTGCCGAAACTTCGGCAGTGCTGGCCAAGATCGAGAAGCTGCAGGGTGAGCTGGATGTACTGGTAGAGCGCTGGGCCGAGCTGGAAGGCTGATCAGCACTGCCGGCCCCTTCGCGGGCAAGCCCGCTCCCACAGGTAACCCACTGGTCTGAAGATTGGTGGGGTCCTGTGGGAGCGGGCTTGCCCGCGAAGGGGCCTTGCAGGTCAAATCATTCTTTTTTCTGCAGTCGCACCGCCAGCACATCGCATGGCGCGCCGTGCAGCACATCATTGGCGGTGGAGCCCAGCAACAGCGCCAGGCCGTGGCGGCCATGGCTGCCGACCACGATCAGGTCGCACTTTTGATCCTTGGCCAGCTGGTGGATTTCCTGGCGCGGCTGGCCATAGACCAGGTGCGAGTCGCCGCGGTTGATGTCCGGGTACTTGGCAAACAGCCGGTCCATGCGTTCCTTGGCCTGATCGAACTGTTGCTGCTGCAACTGCGACAGGTCCATCGGCACATCGCCACCAAAGGCCATGGCCATGGGCTCGACGATATGCACCAGGGAAACCTTGGCGCCGCTGGCCAAGGCAATGGCCTTGGCACGCTTGATCACCGGGTCGCATTCTTCGGTCAGGTCGACGGCGACCAGAAGATGTTCATAAGACATGTGCAGTACTCCTGACAATCGCGATAGTAGAAGTATGGTCGCTTTCGCTCGGGCCTTCCGTGAAACCGAGTAACCCGCTCATTTGCAACGCTTTATAGGTCTACAGATATGACGGTATGGCTGGTTGTGTCAATCCTTGCGGTGGTTTTGAGCCCGCTGGCCTGGCTGCGCCCGTCGCGCAAGCAGAGCCAGCAGATGAGCCTGCGCCTTGAGGGGCGGCGCATGGGGCTGGCGATGCAACTGGCCCCGCAGCAGTGGCCGCACTGGCTGGAAAAGGAACCGCCAAGCCCGTGCCCGCAGTACCATCGCGCCCGGAGCAAGGGCCGTGACGACAGCTGGTGTTACTGGCAGGTCAGCCCCGGCGTGTGGTGCAACCAGTGGCGCGAACCCTGCGCCGACCCGCGTCTGGCAGAGGTTTTCGCGCGCCTGCCCGAGAGCGTCTACAAGGTCGAGGCCGATACCCGCATGATCGCCCTGTACTGGAGTGAGCGCGGTGAAAAGGCTGTGTTGCAGGATATTGCCTATGCCCTGGAAACCCTTGCCTGAAATCTGAGTGCCGGGGCTGCCTTGCAGCCCTTCGCGGGTAAACCCGCTCCCACAGGTGCCGCCCAACCCTGTGGGGGCGGGTCAACTGACCCAAATCCCCACCCCACAACGACATAGCGGCGCGCAGGAGCTTAAGGGCTCCTGCGCGCCGCTATGCGTTTCTGCTTGCGCAGAAAAGGCCAGGCAGGCCGGAAATGGGTGCAGTGGGTGCCAGTGTAGCCAGTGCTGGCGGGCGCGTTTAAAAAAATCTGCCCGCAAGCGCCGGCCCATGGCTTATGGCTGACATGAATGATCGGCGATCACTGTCATCATGTTTCATACCCGAGGAGTACAACATGACTGGAAAGTCGCGTTTTCAGGGTGTTCGCGAGCATTTGACAACGCCGATCATTTCGGAGAATGTGTGCACACCCAAATCAAACGGGCGTATGAATTGAGCGTTTGTATGTCAGACCGCTCTTACAGCATCCCGACCAGCCCGCCGACGGGTGTGCCTGCGGCAAGCGACCGGCAATCCGGCACTTGCGCCAGCGATCGGCGTGTACAGTTCAGCTTCCATATCGTGGAGATCAGTTGATGATTTACGAAGGTAAAGCCATCACGGTTAAGGCTCTTGAAAGCGGCATCGTCGAACTGAAGTTCGACCTCAAGGGTGAGTCCGTCAACAAGTTCAACCGCCTCACGCTCAACGAACTGCGTGAAGCCGTCGCCGCCATCCAGGCCGACGCTTCGGTCAAGGGCGTGATCGTCAGCAGCGGCAAGGACGTGTTCATCGTCGGCGCCGACATCACCGAATTCGTCGACAACTTCAAGCTGCCCGAGGCCGAACTGGTTGCCGGCAACCTGGAAGCCAATCGCATCTTCAATGCCTTCGAGGACCTCGAAGTGCCGACCGTCGCGGCCATCAACGGCATCGCCCTGGGTGGCGGCCTGGAAATGTGCCTGGCGGCGGACTACCGCGTCATGTCCAGCAGCGCCAAGATCGGCCTGCCGGAAGTCAAGCTGGGCATCTACCCAGGCTTCGGCGGTACCGTGCGTCTGCCGCGCCTGGTCGGCTCGGACAACGCCATCGAGTGGATCGCCTCGGGCAAGGAAAACCGCGCCGAAGACGCGCTTAAAGTCGGCGCCGTGGACGCCGTGGTGGCCCCCGAGCTGCTGCAGGCCGGTGCCCTGGACCTGATCAAGCGCGCCATCAGCGGCGAGCTGGACTACAAGGCCAAGCGTCAGCCCAAGCTTGAGAAGCTCAAGCTCAACGCCATCGAGCAGATGATGGCCTTCGAGACCGCCAAGGGCTTCGTTGCCGGCCAGGCCGGCCCGAACTACCCGGCCCCGGTCGAAGCCATCAAGAGCATCCAGAAGGCCGCCAACTTTGGCCGTGACAAGGCCCTGGAAGTCGAAGCCGCAGGCTTTGCCAAGCTGGCCAAGACCTCGGTTGCGCAAAGCCTGATCGGCCTGTTCCTGAACGATCAAGAGCTCAAGCGCAAGGCCAAGGCCCATGACGAGATCGCCCACGACGTGAAGCAGGCCGCCGTGCTCGGCGCTGGCATCATGGGTGGCGGCATCGCCTACCAGTCGGCGGTCAAGGGCACCCCGATCCTGATGAAGGATATCCGCGAGGAAGCCATCCAGCTGGGCCTGAACGAGGCCTCCAAGCTGCTCGGCAACCGTGTGGAGAAGGGCCGCCTGACCCCGGCCAAGATGGCCGAGGCGCTCAACGCCATTCGCCCGACCCTGTCCTACGGCGACTTCGCCAACGTCGACATCGTCGTCGAGGCCGTGGTCGAGAACCCGAAGGTCAAGCAAGCCGTGCTGGCTGAGGTGGAAGGCCAGGTGAACGAGAACGCGATCCTCGCCTCCAACACCTCGACGATCTCGATCAACCTGCTGGCCAAGGCGCTCAAGCGCCCGGAAAACTTCGTCGGCATGCACTTCTTCAACCCGGTGCACATGATGCCGCTGGTGGAAGTGATCCGTGGCGAAAAATCCAGTGAAGTGGCGGTTGCCACCACCGTGGCCTACGCCAAGAAAATGGGCAAGAACCCGATCGTGGTCAACGACTGCCCGGGCTTCTTGGTCAACCGCGTGCTGTTCCCGTACTTCGGCGGCTTCGCCAAGCTGGTCAGCGCCGGTGTCGACTTCGTGCGCATCGACAAGGTGATGGAGAAGTTCGGCTGGCCCATGGGCCCGGCCTACCTGATGGACGTGGTCGGCATCGACACCGGCCACCACGGCCGCGACGTGATGGCCGAAGGCTTCCCGGACCGCATGAAGGACGACCGCCGCTCGGCCGTCGACGCCCTGTACGAGGCCAACCGCCTGGGCCAGAAGAACGGCAAGGGCTTCTATGCCTACGAGACCGACAAGCGCGGCAAGCCGAAGAAAGTCTTCGACGCCACCGTGCTGGACGTGCTCAAGCCGGTGGTCTTCGAGCAGCGTGAAGTCACTGACGAAGACATCATCAACTGGATGATGGTGCCGCTGTGCCTGGAGACCGTGCGCTGCCTGGAAGACGGCATCGTCGAAACCGCAGCCGAAGCCGACATGGGCCTGGTCTACGGTATCGGTTTCCCTCCGTTCCGCGGCGGCGCGCTGCGCTACATCGATTCGATCGGGGTCGCCGAGTTCGTCGCACTGGCCGACCAATACGCCGACCTGGGGCCGTTGTACCACCCCACTGCGAAGCTGCGCGAAATGGCCAAGAACGGCCAGCGCTTCTTCAACTGAGCGCCCAACGAGCTAGAGCGAGATTATTGATATGAGCCTGAATCCAAGAGACGTGGTGATTGTCGACTTCGGTCGCACGCCGATGGGCCGCTCCAAGGGTGGCATGCACCGCAACACCCGCGCCGAAGACATGTCGGCGCACCTGATCAGCAAGCTGCTGGAACGCAACGGCAAGGTCGACCCGAAAGAAGTCGAGGACGTGATCTGGGGCTGCGTCAACCAGACCCTCGAGCAGGGCTGGAACATCGCCCGCATGGCCTCGCTGATGACCCAGATCCCGCACACCTCGGCGGCGCAGACCGTCAGCCGCCTGTGCGGCTCGTCGATGAGCGCGCTGCATACCGCCGCCCAGGCAATCATGACCGGCAACGGCGACGTGTTCGTGGTCGGTGGCGTGGAGCATATGGGCCACGTCAGCATGATGCACGGCGTCGACCCCAACCCGCACCTGTCGCTGCACGCGGCCAAGGCCTCGGGCATGATGGGCCTGACTGCCGAGATGCTCGGCAAGATGCACGGCATCACCCGTGAGCAGCAGGACCTGTTCGGCTTGCGTTCGCACCAGCTCGCCCACAAGGCGACGGTCGAAGGCAAGTTCAAGGACGAGATCATCCCGATGCAGGGTTATGACGAGAACGGCTTCCTCAAGGTTTTCGACTACGACGAAACCATTCGCCCTGAAACCACCCTCGAAGGCCTGGCCTCGCTCAAGCCTGCGTTCAACCCCAAGGGCGGCACCGTGACTGCCGGTACGTCGTCGCAGATCACCGACGGTGCTTCGTGCATGATCGTCATGTCCGGGCAGCGCGCCATGGACCTGGGCATTCAGCCGCTGGCGGTGATCCGCTCCATGGCGGTGGCCGGTGTGGACCCGGCGATCATGGGCTACGGCCCGGTGCCATCCACGCAAAAAGCCCTCAAGCGCGCGGGTTTGAGCATCGCCGACATCGACTACTTCGAGCTCAACGAAGCCTTCGCAGCACAGGCCCTGCCAGTGCTGAAAGATTTGAAAGTGCTCGACAAGATGGATGAGAAGGTTAACCTGCACGGCGGCGCCATTGCCTTGGGCCACCCGTTCGGTTGCTCCGGTGCGCGGATTTCCGGCACCCTGCTCAACGTGATGAAGCAAAATGGCGGCACCCTCGGGGTGGCGACCATGTGCGTTGGCCTCGGTCAGGGTATCACCACGGTCTTCGAGCGCGTCTGATCGCGTGGCAAGGCAACAGCCGGGGCCCTGTGCCCCGGTTTTTGTTTTTTTACAGGTTTTGTTTCAAGAGGGTGGGCGACATGCAGATACAGCCAGGCGTATACCGGCATTACAAAGGGCCTGAGTACCGTGTCTTCAGCGCTGCGCGGCATTCCGAGAACGAACAGTGGATGGTCTTCTACCAGTGCCTGTATGGTGATTACAGCTTCTGGGTGAGGCCGCTTTCGATGTTCCAGGAGTCCGTCGAGGTTGACGGCGAGCAGGTGCCACGCTTTGCTTTGGTCAAGGCCGAAGAGGGCTTGCCTGAACTGCTTGGCAAGGCGCACGAGTGATCGACCGCGCTTGACCTCACTCTTTTGCCACTATATATAGCGGTGCCGCGTCTGGCACCTGACGCGTTTTTCATCTTCAGATTCAGGAATACTCCGATCCATGGGCAAATCGCTGGTCATTGTGGAATCCCCGGCCAAGGCCAAGACCATCAACAAGTACCTGGGCAGCCAGTACGTGGTGAAGTCGAGTATCGGCCACATCCGTGACCTCCCCACCAGCGGTTCTGCCAGCGCGAGCAAGGAACCGGCGGCCAAGCGCAGCAAGGCTGCGGCCGAGGCTCCGGCGCTGTCGCCGAAGGAGAAGGCTCGCCGCACGCTGGTGGCACGCATGGGCGTCGACCCCGAAGCCGGCTGGAAAGCCAAGTACGAGATCCTTCCCGGCAAGGAGAAGGTGATCGACGAGCTGCGCCGCCTGGCCAAGGATGCCGACACCATCTATCTCGCAACCGACTTGGATCGCGAGGGGGAAGCCATTGCCTGGCACCTGCGCGAAGCCATCGGGGGTGACGACAGCCGCTACAAGCGCGTGGTGTTCAACGAAATCACCAAAAAAGCCATCCAGGAAGCGTTCTCGCAGCCTGGCGAGCTAGATATCGACCGGGTCAATGCCCAGCAGGCGCGTCGCTTCCTTGACCGCGTGGTGGGTTACATGGTTTCGCCGCTGCTGTGGGCCAAGATCGCCCGTGGCCTGTCTGCCGGCCGCGTGCAGTCGGTGGCGGTCAAGCTGGTGGTGGAGCGCGAGCGTGAAATCCGCGCCTTCAACCCCGAGGAATACTGGGAAGTCCACGCCGACCTGGGCACCGCCAAGAACGCCAAGGTGCGTTTTGAAGTGGCGCGCGAAAACGGCGAGGCCTTCAAGCCGCTGAACCAGGCCCAGGCCATGGCTGCGCTGGAGAAGCTCAAGTCCTCCAGCTACACCATCAGCAAGCGTGAAGACCGCCCGACCAGCAGCAAGCCGTCGGCACCCTTCATCACCTCCACCCTGCAGCAGGCCGCAAGCAACCGCCTGGGCTTCGGGGTGAAGAAGACCATGATGATGGCCCAGCGTCTGTACGAAGCCGGCTACATCACCTACATGCGTACCGACTCGACCAACCTGTCGCAGGACGCCGTGGAAATGGCGCGCAGCTACATCGAGAAGGAGTTCGGCAAGCAGTACCTGCCGGCCGCACCGATCGTGTACGGCAGCAAGGAAGGCGCCCAGGAGGCGCACGAAGCGATTCGCCCGTCCGACGTCAACACCCACCCGACCAAGCTCAGCGGCATGGAACGTGATGCCGAGCGCCTGTACGAGCTGATCTGGCGCCAGTTCCTGGCCTGCCAGATGCCGCCGGCGCAATACCTGTCCACCAGCGTCACCGTAGTGGCGGGCGACTACGAGCTGCGCGCCAAGGGCCGCATCCTCAAGTTCGACGGTTACACCCGTGTGCTGCCACAGCAGAGCAAGCCCGGCGAAGACGACGTGCTGCCAGAAATGGCCCAGGGCGAGGTGCTCAAGCTGATCCAGCTCGACCCGAGTCAGCACTTCACCAAGCCACCGGCGCGCTTCACCGAAGCGAGCCTGGTCAAGGAGATGGAAAAGCGCGGCATCGGCCGCCCGTCCACCTACGCGGCGATCATTTCCACCATTCAGGACCGCGGTTATGTGACCTTGCACAACCGCCGCTTCTACTCCGAAAAAATGGGCGACATCGTCACCGAGCGCCTGTCGGAGAGCTTCGCCAACCTGATGGACTACGGCTTCACCGCCGGCATGGAAGAAAACCTCGACGACGTGGCCCAGGGCGAACGCGACTGGAAGAACGTGCTCGACGAGTTCTACGGTGACTTCAGCAAGAAGCTGCAGACCGCCGAGTCCGCCGAAAACGGCATGCGTGCCAACCAGCCGACCCCGACCAACATTGCCTGCAAGGAATGTGGCCGGCCGATGATGATCCGCACCGCCTCCACCGGCGTGTTCCTCGGTTGCTCGGGCTACAGCCTGCCACCGAAGGAGCGTTGCAAGGCGACTGTGAACCTGGTGCCGGGCGACGAAATCGCCGCCGATGACGAGGGCGAGTCCGAGTCGCTGGTACTGCGCGGCAAGCACCGCTGCCCGATCTGCGCCACCGCCATGGACGCCTACCTGCTGGACGAGAAGCGCAAGCTGCACATCTGCGGTAACAACCCGGACTGCGTCGGTTACGAGATCGAAGAGGGCAACTACCGCATCAAGGGCTACGAAGGGCCGAGCCTTGAGTGCGACAAGTGCGGCAGCGAGATGCAGCTCAAGACCGGCCGCTTCGGCAAGTTCTTCGGTTGCACCAACCCTGCGTGCAAGAACACCCGCAAGCTGCTCAAAAGCGGCGAGGCAGCGCCACCGAAGATGGACAAGGTGGACATGCCCGAGCTCAAGTGCGAGAAGGTCGACGATACCTACGTGCTGCGTGACGGCGCTTCGGGGCTGTTCCTGGCTGCCAGCCAGTTCCCGAAAAACCGCGAAACCCGCGCGCCTCTGGTGCTCGAGATCGTGCCGCACAAGCATGAGATCGACCCGAAGTACCACTTCCTCTGCGACGCCCCGCAGAAGGACCCGGATGGCCGCCCGACGGTGATTCGCTATAGCCGCAAGACCAAGGAGCAGTACGTGCAGTCCGAGGTCGATGGCAAGCCGACCGGCTGGAAGGCGTTCTACGACGGTGGCAAGTGGAAGGTTGAAGACAAGCGCTGATCGTTCAGCGTCATGGTTGGGGCCGCTGCGCGGCCCTTCGCGGGTAAACCCGCTCCCACAGGTACGGTGCAGCTCTCAAGGCTGGCGCTGTTCCTGTGGGAGCGGGTTTACCCGCGAAGGGGCGCAAAGCGGCCCCAATCATTTATGATGCAGCTATTCGCCTTGCAGCCTTAGGGAGGGCACTCGAGATGGCCCAGGAACTCTACACCCGCACCAACCAGAAACTGTTCTTCGCCGGCCTTGCGCTGGAGTCCATGGCCAAGGCCGAGCACAGCCAGGCGATGAACGCCCAGGGCCTGGTCCAGGCCGAGCGCGAGTCGGCGCTGTTTCACCTGTACGGTGCGCTGCTGGGCCTGTGTCACGAGATCGGTGGCTTCTACCGCCTGCCGGTGGTGGCCACGGTCGAGCAGGCCCTCGCCGATGATGCGCTGAACAGCATCGCCATCCCGGAAGTGGCCGAGATGCTCGAGCTGGTCCGCCAGCGGGAAACCTGGCTGGCTCAGATGCTGGGCGCTTATGCCGATTTGTTCCGACCACCGGTCGCGAAAAAAACCGCGAAAACCGATGTGACCCAGCCATTGATCCAGGCGGTCAACCTTGACGAGCCCGAGCACCCGGCGCTGTCGCGCGAGGAGCTGGAAAGCTGGCGCAACAACCTGAAAGGCTTGGTGAGACGATTCCGCGACGCGTTGAGTGAGTGCTGATAGCCCTGATGGCTGTTACACTACGGACCTTTCGTGAAACGCAGGCCCCTTTATGTCCACGTCCTTTCTAGAAATTGTCGAGTTGCCTGATGGCCGGATCGAGCTGCGCCGCGCCGAGGATGAAGGTTCCCTGGTGACCCTGGATTTCTCCGAGGACGCCAAGGTGTTTCTGCAAGGACAGCATGTCGAAGTGGCCAAGGCGATGCTCAGCGTGGGCGTGCAGATGGCGGGTCGCCTGGTAGAAGGCGATTTCGAGCGTGACGAGGGGCCGCGAGTCCTTCACTGAGGGCGGCAAGCCCTCAAGACATTGCAGTTTTGACAGGCAAAGCCTGAACATCAGCCGAGGCGGATGTTCAGGCTTTGTGCGTTTCCGGTGGCGGCAGCCCGCAGCAGTTGCTGGCGGGTGCTGTGGTTGACGTTGCCCAGCCAGCTGACCACGGTGTGGCTGCGGCCCAGGCGCAGGGCTTCGCAAGCCAGTTGCAGGGCAGTCTGGTTGCCGCCGGGTTGCAGCAGCAGGATGCGTTCACGGTTCAGGCCGGCGTCACGCAGCCAGGCTTGGGTGAGGCTGCCGGGCGGGGCGATCAGCGTCAGCCAGCGGTTGTCGTCTTCTTCGCTGAGTTCGCGCAGGATCGGCGCCAGCAAGCTATGGCAGTGCCCTGGGGCGCCGCGCAGGGCCAGTTCGCTGAACAGCTCGGGCTGGGTGGCCTTGCCGGGTGCCTCTTTGGCTTTGAGCCCCGGCAGTACCGGCTGGGCGAGGAAGGCCTCGAACAGCGGCAACTGGGTGGGCTGGGAAGCTTGGATGAACGGCTGCATGACGCCTCCTGGTTCAGCGGCGCAGAACGCCGACGCTCAAGCCCTCGATCACCAGCTCCTGTTCCTTCAGGTCGACTTCGATGGGGGCGAATTCTGGGTTTTCGGCGATCAGCCAGACCTTGTTGCCTTCGCGCTGGAAGCGCTTGACGGTCACTTCGTCGCCGATACGGGCCACCACCACCTGGCCGTTGCGGGCCTCGCGGGTGGTGTGCACGGCGAGCAGGTCGCCGTCGAAAATGCCGATGTCCTTCATGCTCATGCCGTGTACCCGCAGCAGGTAGTCGGCACGCGGGTGGAAGAACGCCGGGTTGATGTTGCACGACTCTTCGATGTGCTGCTCGGCGAGGATCGGTGCACCGGCGGCCACGCGGCCGATGATCGGCAGGCCGTTCTCTTCGGCCTTGGCCTCAAGGCCCGGGATACGGATACCGCGGGAGGCGCCCGGGGTCATCTCGATGGCGCCCTTGCGGGCGAGGGCCTTCAGGTGTTCCTCGGCGGCGTTCGGCGACTTGAAGCCGAGCTCCTGCGCGATTTCGGCGCGGGTCGGCGGGAAGCCGTTGTCTTCGAGGCAGCGTTTGATGAAAGCCAGAATCTCGGCTTGGCGTGGCGTCAGTTTCAGCATGGGCGAGGGCTCTGTCTTTTTATACAGTGACTGGGATTATATACAGTAGCTGGCCGCCTGCAAGCACCGCGCGCGCACAAACCCGGCAAAGCCTGCGCATTCAATGCCTTGTGGCTGTGGTTAAATGGGCGACCGCCCGGTCATGGAGCCTTGACAGAAGCAGGGCTGAAACGTATGTTTCAAACAACTGTTTGTCAGGCGGAGTAGTCATGGCCCAATCGGAAACCGTAGAACGCATCCTCGATGCGGCAGAGCAGCTGTTCGCGGAGCGCGGGTTCGCGGAAACCTCGTTGCGGCTGATCACCAGCAAGGCCGGGGTCAACCTGGCGGCGGTGAACTACCACTTCGGTTCGAAAAAGGCCCTGATCCAGGCAGTGTTCTCGCGCTTCCTCGGCCCGTTCTGCGCAAGCCTGGAGCGTGAGCTTGAGCGCCGCCAGGGCCGCCCCGAGCAAAAGGCAACGCTTGAAGAGCTGCTGGAAATGCTGGTGGAGCAGGCGCTGGCCGTGCAGCCGCGCAGCAACAACGACCTGTCGATCTTCATGCGCCTGCTGGGCCTGGCCTTCAGCCAGAGCCAGGGCCACCTGCGCCGCTACCTCGAAGACATGTACGGCAAGGTGTTCCGCCGCTACATGCTGCTGGTCAACGAGGCCGCCCCGCGCATCCCGCCGCTGGAGCTGTTCTGGCGCGTGCACTTCATGCTCGGCGCCGCGGCGTTCAGCATGTCCGGCATCAAGGCCCTGCGCGCCATTGCCGAGACCGACTTCGGCATCAACACCTCGATCGAGCAGGTGATGCGCCTGATGGTGCCGTTCCTGGCTGCCGGCATGCGCGCCGACAGCGGCGTCACCGATGAAGCCATGGCTGCAGCGCAACTGCGCCCGCGCAGCAAAACCGGTGCGCCGGCCAAGGCCTGACACTGGGCGGGGCAGGGCGCTTCGGCTAAGCTAGCGCCCCATGCCCGACCTCGATTCCCTGCACCTTTCTTTCGCTGGCCAGCACCCGCCGGGCTCCACCCGCAGCGAGCTGTGCCTGCGCCGTAGCGATCCGGCCGCACCGGGCCTGCCCGCACATCCAATGAAGGACTCTCTATGACTGCCAGCCTGCAAGGCTCCCTGATGGTGGATATCGCCGGCCACTGGCTCACCGCCGAAGACCGCCACCTGCTGCGCCAGCCTGAAGTGGCCGGCCTGATCATCTTCGCCCGCAACATCGACAGCCCGCGCCAGGTGCGTGAGCTGTGCGCCTCGATCCGCGCCATCCGCCCCGACTTGATTCTCGCCGTCGACCAGGAAGGTGGCCGCGTGCAGCGCCTGCGCCAGGGCTTCGTGCGCCTGCCGGCGATGCGCGCCATCGCCGACAACGCCAACGCCGAATACCTGGCCGAGCAGTGCGGTTGGCTGATGGCCACCGAGGTACTGGCCGTGGGCCTGGACCTGAGCTTCGCCCCGGTGCTGGACCTGGACCACCAGCGCAGCGCGGTGGTGGGCAGCCGTGCTTTCGAGGGTAGTCCCGAGCGCGCGACGCAACTGGCCGGTGCGTTCATTCGCGGCATGAACGCTGCCGGCATGGCCGCCTGCGGCAAGCACTTCCCCGGGCATGGCTGGGCCGAGGCCGACTCGCACGTGGCCATCCCGGTGGATGAGCGCAACCTGGAGCAGCTGCGTGCAGCGGACCTTGTGCCGTTCACTCGTCTGAGCGGCCAACTGGCGGCGGTGATGCCGGCCCATGTGATCTACCCGCAGGTGGACAACCAGCCGGCCGGCTTCTCGCGCCGTTGGCTGCAGGAAATTCTGCGCGGTGAGCTGGGCTTTGACGGGGTGATCTTCAGCGACGACCTGTCCATGGCCGGCGCCCATGTGGTGGGCGATGCCGCCAGTCGCATCGAGGCGGCGCTGAGCGCTGGCTGCGACATGGGCCTGGTGTGCAACGACCGGGCGGCGGCGGAGCTGGCCCTGAGCGCGGCGCAGCGCATGAAGGTCACGCCGTCGCCGCGCATCGCGCGGATGCGCGGGCAGGGCTTTGCGCGGACCGATTACCGCCAGCAGCCGCGTTGGCTGGAGGCCCTGGGGGCGTTGAAGGACGCGCAGTTGGTCGATTGACCCCGCTGGCCTCTTCGCGGGCAAGCCCGCTCCCACAGGGGGTGTGCTGTTTTGGCGGTAGGTGCAGGCCTGTGCCGGCCTCATCGCCGGCAAGCCGGCTCCTACAGGGTTGAGTGATCCCTGTGGGAGCGGGCTTGCCCGCGAAGAGGCCGGAGCAGGACGCCTCGATCAGCGCCCGCGCTTGCCCGGCAACGGCGCAAACAGCGCCTCGATCTCATCATCCCCCTGCCGCCACTGCCCGGCCTGCTTGCCATCGAGCAGCCCGGCCGCCAATGCAGCCTTCTCCTGCTGTAATAGCTGGATCTTCTCCTCCACCGTGCCCCGGGTGATCAGCTTGAACACGAACACCGGCTTGTCTTGCCCGATGCGGTAGGCACGGTCGGTGGCCTGGTTCTCGCTGGCCGGGTTCCACCATGGGTCGTAGTGGATCACGGTGTCGGCGGCGGTCAGGTTCAGGCCGGTGCCGCCGGCCTTGAGGCTGATCAGGAACACCTCGCTGTCGCCGTTCTGGAACTGCTGCACCGGCGCGCGGCGGTCGCGGGTGTCGCCGGTCAGCAGGCTGTAGCGGATGCCGCGCTTGACCAGCTCCTGCTCGATCAACGCCAGCATCGAGGTGAACTGCGAGAACAGCAGCACCTTGCGCCCCTCGCTGAGCAACTCGCCGAGCATCTCCAGCAGGCTGCCCAGCTTGCCCTTGTCGGCGAAGCTGCCCTTGGCCTCTTCACCCTTGACCAGGCGCAGGTCGCAGCACACCTGGCGCAGCTTGAGCAGCGCGTCGAGGATGACGATCTGGCTGCGCGAGGCGCCGTTGCGGGCGATCTCGTCGCGGACCTTCTTGTCCATCGCCACCCGCACGGCCTCGTAGGTGTCGCGCTGGGCATCGCTCAGCTCGACCCAGTGGACCATCTCGGTCTTGGCCGGCAGCTCGGTGGCCACCTGTTCCTTGGTGCGGCGCAGCAGGAACGGGCGGATGCGCCCGGCCAGGTGGGCCATGCGCTCGGCGTCGCCATGGCGCTCGATGGGGGTGCGGTAGTCGTGGCTGAAGCGCTTGCTGTCGCCCAGCCAGCCGGGCATCAGGAAGTGGAAGATCGACCACAGCTCGCCCAGGTTGTTTTCCATCGGCGTGCCGGTCAGGCACAGGCGCTGGCTGGCCTGCAGCTCACGCACGGCGTGGGCGGCCTTGCTGGTGGCGCTCTTGATGTTCTGCGCCTCGTCCAGCACCAGCAGGTGCCAGGGCTGGGCCTTGAGGTGTTCGAGGTCGCGCGGCACCAGGGCGTAGGTGGTCAGTACCAGGTCGTAGTCGGCCAGCGTGGCGAAGTGCTTGTTGCGGCCCGGGCCATGCAGGGCCAGTACGCGCAGACCGGGGGCGAAGCGCTGGGCCTCGTCGAGCCAGTTGGGCACAAGGCTGGTGGGCATCACCGCCAGGGCCGGGCTGTTCAGGCGCCCGGCTTCTTTTTCCAGCAGCAGGTGGGCGAGGGTCTGCAGGGTCTTGCCCAGGCCCATGTCGTCACCGAGGATGCCGCCGGTGCCCATCGCGCGCAGCGCCTGCAGCCAGTTGAGGCCTTGCTGCTGGTAGGGGCGCAGGGTGGCATTCAGGCCCTTGGGCGGCTCCACCTGCAGGTCGCGGGCATCGCGCAGGCGCCGGCCCAGGTCGCGTACCTGGGCGCCGCCTTCCCACAGCAGCGGCAGGCCTTCGATGTCGTTCAGGCGCGCGGCGTCGGCGCGCTCCATGCGCAGGCTGGGGCCGACTGCGTCCTCGTGCAGGTACAGCTCGCCCAGGGTGCCCATCACCGCCTTGATGCGGCCGTAGGGCAGGGCGACGCGCAGCGCTGGGGCGTCGTGGCGGGCGCGGTTGAGGTCCAGCAGCAGGTGTTCGTCGTCGCTGCGCCGGGCCAGTTCGCTGGGGCGCAGCAGCTCGGGGCTGGCGCGCAGCAGCTGCAGCACGATCGGCAGCAGGCTGTGGCGTTGGCCGTCGACCACGATGCCCAGCTCCAGGTCGAACCATTCGTGGCCCGGCGCCTCGTCGATGCTGGCGTACCAGTCGTCCACCTCGTGCAGGTTGAAGGCAAAGTCGCGGTGCACGTCGATCACCCAGCCGGCTTCGCGCAGCCTCCCCAAGCCTTCGCGGGCAAAGCGCAGCCAGGCTTCGTCGTCGGGCAACTGGAGCATTTCGCCGGCGCTGTCGGGCAGGGCCTTGCTCTGCCGGGTGGCGGGCTTGAAGCCGAAATCGCGCAGGGCCTTGCGCAGGGCCTGTTCGGCCTGGGGCTGGCGGCGGATGCGCTGGCTGGTGTTGCCGGCCAGGCGGGTCAGCGGCTTGTCGTCGCTGCCGCTGGCGCGCAGGCCGTCGTAGTCGAAGGCCAGCGCGGCGCGGTGCTGCATCTGCCGCTGCATGCGCCCGGTCTTGGGCATGTAGGCACTGAATTCGAGGCTGCCCAGGGTCAGGTGGGCAACCGGCTGGATGTCGTCGAGCAACTGTTCATCCAGGGTGGTCGGGGTGGGGAGCTGATGGTTCAAGGCATTGAGCTTGTGGCTGAGGGGCACGACCGGGTGTTCAGGAACATCGGGCGCCAGGGTCAGTTGCTGGGCGATATGCGGGTCGAGGCTATGCCCGACCTTGCCGATTTCGCGGGTGAGGTAGTCGAAGTAATACAGCGGCAGCAGCGGCAGCACGCAGCGCAGCGGTTCATCGCCGTGGTACCAGATACCAACATAGTTGCCATTGTCCTGGCGCACCCAGCGGAATTCGGCCTGGCGCGTGGGGCCTTGCAGCAGCAGCGGCAGGCTTTCGTCGTAGAGCATGCGGCCGGTATCCAGCGCGCGCTGCAGCAATTCGCCGCCTTCCTGGCCTTTGAGCGGGTAGCCGCGCTCGGCGCCGCTGGGCAGGTTTTGCGCTGCCAGCAGGCGCAGGATGCGGATGTCCTCTTCCTGCACGAACCGCGGCGGCTCGTAGAGAAACTCGTACAGCGACTGCACCCGGCTGTAGCGGATGCCGTTTTCGTCGCGGGTGCCCTTGCGCACGCGCAGGGCGCAGCCGTCGTCGCTCAGGCGCAACTGGTAGCAGACCATGCGCCCGCGTTTTTCTTCCTGGTCGCTTTGCTCGGTGGCCTGCGGCGGCTCCAGGCCCTTGAGCCAGCGTTGCAGGTTGGCTGGCAGGGCATCGTCCAGGCCGTCACCGCCGGCTTCGCTGGCCGCCAGGTGATAGAGCACCGCTGCGCAGTGCTTGCAGTTGTAGCCCACCGGGCAGCTGCAGCGGCCATTGACGTGGCACTGGCGGCCTTGCACGGTGAGTTCGATGCGCTGGCGGTACACCTGGCCCTGGCTGCCGCGGCAATGGGCTTCGATGCCCTTCAGGTCGCAGCGGTTGAGCTCGATGCGGTCCTCGCTGGCATAGCGCTCGCCGCGTTGCAGTGCGGGGCCTGCGAACGAGCGGGTCCAGCCCGGGTACTCACCCAGCAGCTTGCGCAGCTCGCCCTGGCTCACATCACTGCTCCATCATCTCCGGGTCCATCACCGGCATCTTGCGCATGCCGGCAGGGCTGACCTTGATCAGCACGGCCAGGTGGCCGCCGTCGAGGAAGGTCAGCTGGCCGGCCTTCATGTTGCTGTTGCTCTGCTTGAACTGCTCGCTGCGCACCACGCTGCCGTTGCTGTCGAGCTGGTTGACCCAGAGGTTGGCGTCAACGGCAATGAAGCGGCTCTCCTTGATGCTCAGATTGCCTTCGATGGGGAAGTGGCCGAACTGCTCGTCGCCGGCATGGATGGCGACGCTCTCGCCCTGTTGCTGCCAGGCCTTGTGCAGCAGCACGGTGTAGTCGGCGGTGGCCTGCAGGCGGGTGGCTTCGTCGGCCAGCATGGGCGGGCGCTCGGCGGCCTGGTCCAGGCGCGGGGCGCCGGCGCTCCAGTTTTCCGGGGCGAACGGGCTGGTGAAGGCCGGCACGGCGTTCTGCCGCACCAGGAGCATTTCCACCTGATACGGGCCTGCGGCGAAGGCAGCCGGCGCAATCAGCGACAGCAGCAGGGTCAGGCAACGGATGGCGCGCATGGAGCTTCCTTAAGTGGTCTGTGGGGCGAGGCGCTCGAACAGCGCCTCCAAGGTATTGAAGCGTTCTTCGGGGCGTTCCATCGGCACCAGGAAGCGGAACTGCGTCGCGCCTTCGAACTTGTAGCGTTTCGGTTGGCCCTGGATCAGCTTGATCAGGGTCAACGGGTCGACTGGCGTTTCGGCTTCGAACTCCAGCTTGCCGCCGTTGGGGCCGGCGTCGACCTTCTTGATGCCGAGCTTCTCGGCCTGCAGCTTGAGCAGGGTCAGGCGCATCAGGTTCTTGGTCGGCTCGGGCAGCAGGCCGAAGCGGTCGATCATCTCCACCTGCAGGTCTTTCAGGCCTTCTTCGTCGGCGGCCGAGGCGATGCGCTTGTACAGGATCAGCCGCGCATGCACGTCGGGCAGGTAGTCCTCGGGGATCAGCGCCGGCAGGCGCAGGTTGATCTCCGGGCCGCCGCCCAGCGGTTGCTCGAGGTTGGGCTGGGTGCCCTTGCGGATGGCCTTGACCGCGCGCTCGAGCATTTCCATGTAAAGCGTGAAGCCCACGGCCTGGATCTGCCCGCTCTGGCCTTCGCCCAGCAGTTCGCCGGCACCGCGGATCTCGAGGTCGTTGGTGGCCAGCACGAAGCCTGCGCCCAGGTCTTGCGTGTTGGCGATGGCTTCAAGGCGTTTTTCGGCGTCGCTGCTGATTTGCTGGCGCGGTGGCGTGAGCAGGTAGGCGTAGGCCTGGTGGTGGCTGCGCCCGACCCGGCCGCGCAGCTGGTGCAACTGGGCCAGGCCGAACTTGTCGGCGCGCTCGATCACGATGGTGTTGGCGCTGGGCACGTCGATGCCGGTCTCGATGATGGTCGAGGCGATCAGCACGTTGAAGCGCTTGTGGTAGAAGTCGCTCATCACCTGTTCGAGCTCGCGCTCGCGCATCTGCCCGTGGCCGATGCCGATGCGCGCCTCGGGCACCAGTTCGGCCAGGTCGGCGGCGCATTTTTCGATGGTTTTCACATCGTTGTGCAGGTAGTACACCTGGCCGCCGCGCAGCAGTTCACGCAGCAGGGCTTCCTTGACCGTGCTCTTGTTCTGCTCCATGACGAAGGTGCGTACCGACAGGCGCCGCGCCGGCGGCGTGGCGATGATCGACAGGTCGCGCATGCCCGACACCGCCATGTTCAGGGTGCGCGGGATCGGCGTTGCGGTGAGGGTGAGGATGTCCACCTCGCTGCGCAGGGCCTTGAGCTGTTCTTTCTGACGTACCCCGAAACGGTGTTCTTCGTCGATGATCGCCAGGCCCAGGTCCTTGAAACGCACATCGTCCTGCAGCAGCTTGTGGGTGCCGATTAGGATGTCGATCTTGCCTTCGGCCAGCTCCGCCGCGGCGGCTGCAACTTCCTTGGCGGACTTGAAGCGGCTCATCACCTCGACCTTCACCGGCCATTCGGCAAAGCGGTCGCGGAAGCTGTTGTAGTGCTGCTGGGCGAGCAGGGTGGTGGGCACCAGCACCGCCACCTGGCGACCGCTGTGTACGGCGATGAACGCCGCGCGCATGGCTACTTCGGTTTTGCCGAAGCCTACGTCGCCGCACACCAGGCGGTCCATCGGCTGGCCGGCGAGCATGTCGGCGCGTACTGCCTCGATGGCGGCCTGCTGGTCGGGGGTTTCCTCGAACGGGAAGCCGGCGCTGAAGGTGGCGTAGTCGGCGGCCGGGTCGGCGAAGGCATAGCCTTTGCGCGCGGCGCGGCGGGCATAGATGTCGAGCAGCTCGGCGGCCACGTCGCGCACCTGTTCGGCGGCCTTGCGCTTGGCTTTCTGCCAGGCTTCGGAACCCAGCCGGTGCAGCGGCGCCAGGGCGTCGTCGCTGCCGGTGTAGCGGGCGATCAGGTGCAGGTTGGCCACCGGCACGTACAGCTTGGCGTTTTCGGCGTATTCGAGGGTGAGGAACTCGGCGGCCTGGCCGTCGATTTCCAGGGTGGCCAGGCCCAGGTAGCGGCCGACACCGTGGTCGATGTGCACCACCGGTGCGCCTTCGCGCAGCTCGGTGAGGTTCTTGATGACCGCGTCGTTGGCGGCCTCACCGCGTTTTTCGCGGCGCCGGCGCTGCATCACCCGCTGGCCGAACAGCGGGCTCTCGGCCACCAGTGCCAGGGCCGGGTCGTCCAGCAGCAGGCCGTCGTCCAGCGGGGCGATGGTGATGGCCAGGCGCTCGTTGCCGGTGACGAAGTCGGCCCAGTTTTCCACGGTCTTGGGGCGCAGTTTCAGGCGCTCGAGCAGCTCCAGCAGCACTTCGCGGCGGCCTGCGGACTCGGCGGTGAACAGCACCCGGCCGCTGAACTGGTCGAGGAAGTTCGACAGCTCCGCCAGCGGCTGGTTGGCCTTGGCCTCGATGGCCAGGTTCGGCAGGGCGCGGGCCGGGAAGCGCTCGCGCCCGGCGCCGGCGTCGATATCCTCGGCGCTGACCACCACCCGCGGCCATTGTTTGAGGCGGGCAAAGCAGTCTTCCACCGGCATGAACAGTTCGGCTGGTGGCAGCAGCGGCCGGCTGAGGTCGCCGCGGCGGTCTTCATAGCGGCCGCGCACGTCGTTCCAGAAGTGCTCGGCGGCTTGCTCCACACCCGGCAGCGAGAACACCTGGGTGTTGGCCGGCAGGTAGTCGAACAGGGTGGCGGTTTCTTCGAAGAACAGCGGCAGGTAGTACTCGATGCCGGCGGGGATGATGCCGCTGGTGAGGTCCTGGAAGATCGCACTGCGGCGAAAATCCACATCGAAGCGCTCGCGGAAACGCGCCTTGAAACGCGTCACCTCGTCCTTCTGCATGGGGAACTCGCGGGCCGGCAGCAGGCGGATCGAGTCGACCTTGTCGATCGAACGCTGGGTCTCCGGGTCGAAGGTGCGCAGGGTTTCGATCTCGTCATCGAACAAATCGATGCGATAAGGCGCCTTGCTGCCCATCGGGAACAGGTCGATCAGTGCGCCGCGCACGGCGAATTCGCCATGTTCGTACACCGTGTCGACGCAGCGGTAGCCGCTGGCTTCCAGGCGGGTGCGCATCTGCTCCACATCGACCTTCTGGCCCACGTCCAGCACCAGGCTGCTGCCCAGCAAGAAGCGCGTGGGGGCTAGGCGGTGCAGGGCGGTGGTCACCGGCACTACGAGGATGCCGTGGTCGAGCTCCGGCAGCCGGTACAGGCTGGCGATGCGCTGCGAGATGATGTCCTGGTGCGGCGAGAACAGGTCGTAGGGCAGGGTTTCCCAGTCGGGGAAGGGCAGCACCGGAAGCTCGGGCGCAAAGAAGCGCAGCTCCTGCTCCAGGCGGTCGGCCGCCTGGCTGTCGGCGGTCAACAGCAGGGTGAAGCGGCCGGCGCTGCTGGCGGCTTCGGCGATGGCCAGGCTCAGGGCGGCACCTGGCAGGTTGCCCCAGGTTTGTTTGCCGGCTGTGGCCGACATTTGCGGTAGGCGCAGAACTGACACGGGAGATTGGACTCCAAGCGTTGCGGCAAAGAGGTCGATTGTACCGGTGACGGCGCGCGCTGTCAGGCTTGAAAGGGCCTGATGACGGGGGTTGTGGCCGGCGACAGGCGCTCATTGCCCGATACGCCGCGGGGCGTCATAATGTAGCCCCTTTTTTGTTCCCCTACATGTGGAAGGTTACCGTGACTCAGAAGCCCGACCAGTGTCTTGGTGAGTGGATCGATCGTGAAGCTTTGGCTGAAGCGATGATCCCGCTTATCGGTCAGCTCTACCGCAACAACAACGTGGTGAGCTCGATCTATGGCCGCAGCCTGATCAACCGTTCGGTTATCTCGA
Source organism: Pseudomonas sp. NPDC089406 (assembly GCF_044900265.1). NCBI lineage: Bacteria > Pseudomonadati > Pseudomonadota > Gammaproteobacteria > Pseudomonadales > Pseudomonadaceae > Pseudomonas > Pseudomonas sp. NPDC089406. The sequence goes on from NZ_JBJDNC010000009.1 coordinate 35,747, forward strand.
TCCTCAAAGCGCACCGCTTTGCCCGTCACCGTCAAACTGACGAAACCGAACTGTCCGTCCACGAGACATTCCCCCTGCTCAAGGCTATGAGCGAGCTGAAACTGGGCGCCGCATCGGTCGACCTGGGCAAGCTGGCCAACAAGTTCAAGCAAGAGGGCAACGGCCGCAGCGCCGAACAGTTCGTGCGTGACGAGCTGGCTGAGGTGGTTGGCCAACAGAGCGCCAACGCACGTAAGGGCACCGACGTCGTGCTGTACGGTTTCGGCCGCATCGGCCGCCTGCTGGCGCGCATCCTCATCGAAAAAACCGGTGGTGGCGACGGCCTGCGCCTGCGCGCCATCGTCGTGCGCAAGGGCGCCGAAAACGACCTGACCAAGCGCGCCAGCCTGCTGCGTCGCGACTCGGTACACGGCCCGTTCGACGGCACCATCGTCATCGATGAAGAAAACAACACCATCACCGCCAACGGCAACCTGATCCAGGTTATCTACGCCAAGAGCCCGAGCGAAGTCGACTACACCCAGTACGGCATCAACGATGCGCTGATCGTCGACAACACCGGTGTATGGCGTGACGCCGATGGCCTGGGCCAGCACCTGGCCTGCCCTGGCGCTGCCCGCGTAATCCTCACCGCACCTGGCAAGGGCGCGCTGAAGAACATCGTGCACGGCATCAACCACGGTGAAATCACTGCCGATGACAAGATCATCTCGGCAGCTTCGTGCACCACCAACGCCATCGTGCCGGTGCTCAAGGCCATCAACGACCAGTACGGCATCGTCAACGGCCACGTCGAAACCGTTCACTCGTTCACCAACGACCAGAACCTGATCGACAACTTCCACAAGGGCAGCCGTCGTGGCCGCGCCGCGCCGCTGAACATGGTCATCACCGAAACCGGTGCTGCCACTGCCGCCGCCAAGGCACTGCCAGTGCTCAAGGGCAAGCTGACCGGCAACGCCATCCGCGTTCCGACGCCAAACGTGTCGATGGCCATTCTCAACCTGAATCTTGAGAAAGCCACCAACCGCGAAGAGCTGAACGAGTACCTGCGCCAGACCGCCATGCACTCCGAGCTGCACAAGCAGATCGATTACGTCAGCTCTCAGGAAGTGGTTTCCACCGACTTCGTCGGCTCGCGCCACGCCGGTGTGGTGGACGCTGAGGCGACCATTGTCAACGACAACCGTGTTGTGCTGTACGTCTGGTACGACAACGAGTTCGGCTACAGCTGCCAGGTGGTTCGCGTGATGGAAGACATGGCCGGTGTGAACCCGCCAGCGTTTCCACGCTGATCCGCTTGTAATGCGTTGAACAAACGGGAACCTTCGGGTTCCCGTTTTTTTTGCCTGGCCTTTGCACTGGCCTGTGCCGGCCTCTTCGCGGGCAAGCCCGCTCCCACAGGGGTTGTATGAGCTTCAGGCCAGTGCCGTACCTGTAGGAGCCGGCTTGCCGGCGATGAGGCCGGTTCAGACAGCACAAGACAGTTGCTCCCACAGGGGCTGCGCTGGTCCAGGGTGCGGCGCTATCCTGTGGGAGCGGGCTTGCCCGCGAAGAGGCCGGGGGCGATGACTGAGAGTTCGAACGTGCGTGCAGCCCTGTTTTTTGTTCTCGTTCTGCTTGCAGCCTGCAACCAGGGCCCCACCCTCGAGCGCTTCGGCGGCCCGACCATGGGCAGCAGCTACAGCATCCAGTACGTGCGCAAACCCGACGGCCCGGCCCCGGCGCAGGTGCAGGCCGAGGTCGAGGCCATCCTGCAGGCCATCGACGCGCACTATTCCACCTACCGCGCCGACTCCACCGTCAGCCGCTTCAATCAGTTGCCCGCCCACCAGTGCCTGGCCATCGATGACGACATGCTCGAACTGGTCACCTTCGGCCAGTACCTGGCGCAGCAGAGTCAGGGCGCCTTCGACCTCACCGTCGAGCCGCTGCTCGATGTGTGGGGCTTCGGCCCCCAGGCCCGCGAGATGCACGTACCCGACCCCCAGGCGCTGGCGCGCGCGCAACAGCGGGTGGGCTACGCTCACCTGCGCATCGAAGGCCACAAGCTGTGCAAGGACGCCGCCATCGAACTGGACTTCAACAGCATCGCCGCCGGCCACGCGGTCGACCTGATCGCCACGCGCCTCACTGCCATGGGCATCGACAGCTTTCTCGCCGAAGCCACCGGCGAGCTCAAGGCGGTGGGCCGCAAGCCCGACGGCAGCGCCTGGCGAGTGGCGCTGGAGCTGCCCCGCGAAGACCGCCAGGTCGCCCGCCAGGTGATTGCCGTGCAAGGCCTTTCAGTGTCGACCTCGGGTGACTATCGGCATTATTTCGAGGACAATGGCCGGCGCTATTCGCACACCTTCGATGCCCGCCTCGGGCGCCCGGTCGAGCATGACCTGGCTGCCGTAACGGTGCTCGAGGGTTCGGCCCTGTTGGCCGACGGTTATTCCACGCTGCTGCTCATTCTGGGGCCGCAGCGCGGTTGGGATTACGCCATCGCCCACGGCATTGCCGCAGTGTTGGTGACCCGGACCGAGGGTGGCTTCGTCTCCCGTAGCACGCCCGCATTCGAACGGGCGGTGAAAGGCGAATGAAAGGCAAGGCACGGATGATCGCCGCCAGGGAATCGGCGCAACACATGTAGTGCAGGCAACAGTGGCCTACGACGCGACCAAGGGTTAATGTGCGCGGCGTTCACGCTTGATTAGACTGCACCCGAATTTTCGCATGGCGCCGCTGGCGCCATGATCGCGCCCCGCGAGCCACCGTGACTCGCGGGCCAGTTCTGAAGGAGTACGCATGGCTGTCTACAACTACGACGTAGTGGTGCTGGGTTCCGGCCCCGCCGGTGAGGGCGCGGCAATGAACGCCGCCAAAGCAGGGCGCAAGGTGGCCATGGTCGACAGCCGTCGCCAGGTCGGTGGCAACTGCACTCACTTGGGTACCATCCCGTCCAAGGCGCTGCGTCACTCCGTGCGGCAGATCATGCAGTTCAACACCAACCCGATGTTCCGCGCCATCGGCGAGCCGCGCTGGTTCTCCTTCCCCGACGTGCTGAAAAGCGCCGAGAAGGTAATCAGCAAGCAGGTGGCTTCGCGCACCGGCTACTACGCGCGCAACCGCGTCGACGTGTTCGTCGGCACCGGCAGCTTTGCCGACGAGCAAACCATCGAAGTGGTCTGCCCCAACGGTGTGGTCGAAAAACTCAACGCCAAGCACATCATCATCGCTACCGGCTCGCGCCCGTACCGCCCGGCCGATATCGACTTCCACCACCCGCGCGTCTACGACAGCGACACCATCCTCAGCCTCAGCCACACCCCGCGCAAGCTGATCGTCTACGGCGCCGGGGTGATCGGTTGCGAATACGCCTCGATCTTCAGCGGCCTGGGCGTGCTGGTCGAGCTGGTGGACAACCGCGGCCAGCTGCTGAGCTTCCTGGACTCGGAAATCTCCCAGGCCCTGAGCTACCACTTCAGCAACAACAACATCACCGTTCGCCACAACGAAGACTACGAGCGGGTTGAAGGGCTGGACAACGGGGTGATCCTGCACCTGAAGTCAGGCAAGAAGATCAAGGCCGACGCCTTGCTGTGGTGCAACGGCCGTACCGGCAACACCGACAAGCTGGGCCTGGAAAACATCGGCATCAAGGTCAACAGCCGCGGCCAGATCGAAGTGGACGAGAACTACCGCACCAGCGTGCCGAACATCTACGGCGCCGGTGACGTGATCGGCTGGCCAAGCCTGGCCAGCGCCGCCCACGACCAGGGTCGTTCGGCTGCCGGCAGCATCGTCGACAACGGCAGCTGGCGCTTTGTCGATGACGTGCCCACCGGTATTTACACCATTCCGGAGATCAGCTCGATCGGCAAGAACGAGCAGGAACTGACCCAGGCCAAGGTGCCTTACGAAGTGGGCAAGGCCTTCTTCAAGAGCATGGCCCGGGCGCAGATCGCCGGCGAGCCGCAAGGCATGCTGAAGATCCTGTTCCACCGCGAAACCCTGCAGATCCTCGGCGTGCACTGCTTCGGCTACCAGGCTTCGGAAATCGTCCACATCGGCCAGGCGATCATGAACCAGCCGGGCGAGCTGAATAACCTGAAGTACTTCGTCAACACCACCTTCAACTACCCGACCATGGCCGAAGCCTATCGGGTAGCTGCCTACGACGGCCTGAACCGGCTTTTTTGAGCGGCTCCGGCCGGTGGCCTGAGCCGGTCGGGGAGACCGATTTCAGCCCTACCCGAGGGTGGTCTTGGCCAAACCGGGAAAGTCTGTAATCAGGCTGTCCACGCCAAAGTCAGCGAGCCGGCGCATCAGTGCCGGTTCGTTGACCGTCCACACCGACACGTGCAGACCCTGCTTCTGGGCCCTGATCAGGCGCTCGGGGGTGCACAGCGTCCAGTTCAATGCCAGCAGCTCGCAGCCGTAGTTCTGCGCGACCTTAAGCGGGTCGAGCCAGGCGTACTCGGCCACCAGCCCGCGTTTCACGTCCGGTACCAGCTCAAGCGCTGCGCCCAGCACCTCGCGTGAGCTGGAGGTGATGGTGACTTTGTCCAGCAGGCCATGGGCCACGGCCAGTTCGCGGATCGCCAGCACGGTGCTGGCGGCGCGGGTGCGCGAAGCGCTCTTGACCTCCAGCTGCCAGTGCTCGAACGGGCATTTTTCGAACAGCTCTTCCAGTTTTGGGATAGGGCAGGGCTGCACATGGCCCGGCCCGCCCTTGCGCGCGTCGTAGGTGACCAGGTCGGCGGCGCTGTGCTCCACCACCTTGCCGCGCCGGCCGGTGGTGCGCTTGAGCGTCGGGTCGTGGATCACCATCAGTTCGTTGTCCGAAGACAGGTGCAGGTCCAGTTCACAGCGGGTCACGCCGTGGGCCAGGCACTGCTGGAAGCTCTTCAGGGTGTTTTCGGGTGCTTCGCCCTTGGCGCCGCGGTGGCCGTAGATCAGGGTCACGTTCGTTCCTTCAAATCTGGGGGAAGTGGGCTCAGGAGGCAGGGTCGTTCTGTTCCAGTGCCTGGCGCCGTTGTTGCTGCTGGCGCTGGAGGATGTAGCGGGCCAGCAGTTGGCGCTGGGCGTCGGTCATGTCGGTGAACTCGGTGCCCACCTCGAAGCTGCCGTCCGGGCGGCGGTCGCAGTGGGTGACCTTGCCGCGCAGCAGCAAGCCGTGGGCGCGGGGCATCAGCACCATTTTCACCTTCACCCGGGTGCCGGCGGCGATGGGCTGCTGCTGGGCGAACTCGATGCCGCCTTCGGAGATGATCACCGGTATCGGCGCTTCGATTTCGCCGATCAGGGTGTGCGCCACCACTGCGCTGAGCAGGTCGAGGCGTTTGTTCTGCGCGCGCAAAAAGGCGGCGAGGGTGCGGTCCTTCTCGCTCAACTGGCGCAGCAGGTGCTGCGACTCGAAGTCGGACAGGTGCAGTTCGCTGAGCAGATTGAACAGCGGTGAATCATCCTGCAACAGTTCTGTTTCAAGGGCTTCGGCCGCGCTGAGGGGGCTGATTTGAAGTGCGATCCGATCTTCGATGCGGTAGTATTCGCGGCGATCTTCTTCGTCTAATGTCGTCATGGCGAACCCAAGGTTACGGCGGTGGTCCGAGTGTAAAGCCGCCGTAGGCGCCTCGCCACAAGGACGTTCCCTTTCATCCGAACAAGCCCCGACATGTTCAGACCTCTTTTCGTATTCATTGGTACGCGTTACACCCGTGCCAAGCGTCGCAACCATTTCGTTTCGTTCATTTCGCTCACCTCGATGATCGGCCTCGCCCTGGGCGTGGTGGTGATGATCGTGGTGCTCTCGGTGATGAACGGCTTCGACCACGAGATGCGCACCCGCGTGCTGGGCATGATCCCGCACGCCACGCTCGAAACCGGCCAGCCGATCAACGACTGGCAGGCCCTTGCCTCTAAAGTAAAGCAGAATCCGCAGGTGGTGGCGGTTGCGCCGTTCACCCAGATGCAGGGGCTGCTGACGCACCAGGGCAAGGTGCAGAAGGTGCTGCTCAACGGGGTTGACCCCAACCGCGAGCGCGATGTGTCGATCATCGACAACTTCGTGCGCGAGGGCAGCCTGGATGCGCTCGCGCCCGGCGAGTGGGGCATCATGATCGGCGACAAGGCCGCGCAGAAGCTCGGCGTGGGCGTGGGTGACAAGCTCACCTTCGTTGCCCCCGAGGTCAGCGTGACCCCGGCCGGCATGTTCCCGCGCATGAAGCGCTTCACCGTAGTGGGTATCTTCCATGTCGGGGCCGGCGAAATTGACGGCTACCTCGGTTTGACCAACATCACCGACCTGTCCCGCCTGCACCGCTGGAAACCCGACCAGGTACAGGGCCTGCGCCTGAAGTTCGACGACCTGTTCCAGGCCCCGCGCGCCGCCTGGGCCATCGCTCAGCAGTTGGGTGAGCAGGAGTTCTACCCGCGTGACTGGACCCGCACCCACGGCAACCTGTACCAGGCCATCCGCATGGAAAAATCCATGATCGGCCTGCTGTTGCTGCTGATCGTCGCGGTGGCGGCGTTCAACATCATTTCCACCCTGGTGATGGTGGTCAACGACAAGCGCGGCGACATCGCCATTTTGCGCACCCTCGGCGCCACGCCGGGGCAGATCATGGCCATCTTCATGGTCCAGGGCACGGTGATCGGCGTGGTCGGCACGCTGATCGGCGCGGTGCTGGGCATTCTCGGCGCGCTCAACGTCAGCGCGGCGATTGCCGGCATCGAGAAGCTGATCGGGCACAAGTTCCTCAACGCCGACGTGTATTTCATCGATTACCTGCCGTCGCAGATCCAGGCCCAGGACGTGTACATGGTCTGTGGCGCAGCATTGGTCCTGAGTTTCTTCGCAACCCTCTACCCGGCCTGGCGCGCCTCGCGCACCCAGCCTGCAGAGGCGCTACGTTATGAGTGAGTCGCGCATGAGTGATAAAGCCGTGTTGAGTTGCCGCAACCTGGGCAAGAGCTACGACGAGGGCCCGGAATCGGTGCAGGTGCTGTCGGGGCTCAACCTCGAACTGCACCCCGGTGAGCGGGTGGCCATCGTCGGCAGTTCGGGTTCGGGCAAAAGTACCTTGCTCAACCTGCTCGGCGGCCTCGACACCCCCACCCGCGGCAGCGTCTGGCTGGCCGGTGAAGAGCTGTCGGCGCTGGGCGAACGTGCCCGCGGCCTGCTGCGTAACCGCGCGCTGGGCTTCGTTTACCAGTTCCACCACCTGCTGCCGGAATTCACCGCCCTGGAAAACGCCTGCATGCCGCTGCTGATCGGCCGCACGCCAATTCCCGAGGCTCGCGAGCGCGCCGAGGCGCTGCTCAAGCGGGTAGGGCTGGGCCACCGCCTGAACCACAAACCGGCCGAACTGTCTGGTGGTGAGCGCCAGCGCGTGGCCATCGCCCGTGCCCTGGTCAACCGCCCGGGCCTGGTGATGCTCGACGAGCCCACCGGCAACCTCGACCACCACACCGCCCAGGGTATCCAGGAGCTGATGCAGGAGCTGTCGAGCCACTCGCAGACCGCCTTCCTGGTGGTGACCCACGACCTCAGCCTGGCGCGCCAGATGGACCGCGTGCTGAGCCTCGAAGACGGGCGACTGGTGGCGATCTGAGCCGCTTGAACGGGGTGCTCTGAAGCGCCCCGATCCACTATTTGATTGGGTGTTCCAGTTCATGTTCAGACCCTTGCCCTTGTTCATCGGTGCTCGCTACACCCGTGCCAAGCGCCGCAACCACTTCATCTCGTTCATTTCGATGACCTCGATGATCGGCCTGTCCCTTGGCGTGCTGGCGATGATCACGGTGTTGTCGGTGATGAACGGCTTCCAGCGCGAGATGAGCTCGCGGGTGCTGGGCCTGGTGCCCCATGCCGCGATCCTTGGCGAGCAGCCGCTGGACGACTGGCGCAAAGTGGCCGCCGCCGCCGAAGGCAACCCGGCGGTGATGGCCGCAGCGCCGATCACCGAGATGGAAGGCATGCTCTCGTACCGCGGGGCGATGCAGCCGATCCAGGTGGCCGGCATCGACCCGGCCGAAGAGGGCAAGGTCTCCATCGTGACCCAGCACATCGTCCAGGGCAGCCTGCAGGACCTGGTGCCGGGTGAATACGGCGTGGTGATCGGCGAGCTGACCGCGCGGCGTTTTCGCCTGAATACCGGCGACAAGCTGACCTTGATCGTGCCTGAGGTCAGCAGCGAGCCAGGTGGCATCACCCCGCGCATGCAGCGCCTGACTGTGGCTGGCATTTTCAAGGTGGGCGCCGAGCTGGACGGCTCCCAGGCTTACATCCACATCGCCGACGCCGCCGAAATGCAGCGCTGGGCCCCGGGCCAGGTGCAGGGCGTGCGCCTGAAACTGCACGACCTGTACGCAGCGCCGCAGGTCTCCAAGGCGATTGCCGCCGGGCTTGGCCAGGGTTACCGCGCCGATGACTGGTCGCACACCCAGGGCAGCCTGTTCAGTGCCATGAAGATGGAAAAGACCATGATCGGCCTGTTGCTGATGATGATCATCGCGGTGGCGGCGTTCAACATCATCGCCACCCTGGTGATGGTGGTGAACGACAAGGGCCCGGACATCGCCATCCTGCGCACCATCGGCGCCACGCCTTCGCAGATCATGGGCACCTTCATGGTCCAGGGCAGCCTGATCGGCATCGTCGGCACGTTGATCGGCGGCGTGCTGGGGGTGATTCTGGCGATCAACGTGAGCGCGGTGGTCGGCTGGCTGGAGCGGGTCAGTGGCCAGCATATCTTCACCTCCGACATCTACTTCATCAGCAGCCTGCCGTCGGAGCTGCAATGGGGTGATGTGGCGCTGATCTGCACGGCGGGGCTGGTGATGAGCTTCCTGGCGACCATCTACCCTGCGTACCGCGCGTCCCGGGTGGAGCCGGCAATGGCCTTGCGTTACGAGTAAGGCGCTATACCGCTACCCCTTGTAGGAGCCGGCTTGCCGGCGATAGGGCCATCAGCCATGACGCCAGGCCGGCATTCGTTCGCAGGCTTGGCCTCATCGCCGGCAAGCCGGCTCCTACAAGGGCCCTGCAACGCCTGCCGTACGCGATCCCTGTAGGAGCAGGCTTGCCTGCGATCACCGGCGCAGCCGGTGCCAACCGCGTCGTCTGCTTCGCGGGCAAGCCCGCTCCCACAGAGGGCGCGGTGTGCTTGCAAGCGTGGTCTTCGCAGCCAAAGAGTTTCAGGCCAGCTCGATCGTGAACCGCGTCCATCCTTGCGAACACTCTGCCCGAATGCGCCCGCCATGGGCCTGTACGATCGAGCGGGTGATCGCCAGCCCCAGCCCGGCATGTTCGCTGCTGCCTTCCTGACGCGCCGGGTCGGCGCGGTAGAAACGGTCGAACAACCGCTCCAGCTGTGCCGGCGCAATGGCTGGGCCGGAGTTGGCCACGCTGATGCTTGGCCCTTCACTTAACGTCACGCGAATCTCGCCCCCTGCCGGGGTAAAGCGCAGGGCGTTGTCCAGCAGGTTGGACAATGCCCGGCGCAGCATGTGCCGGTCACCCTCGAAGCCCGCCGCACCCTCGCGCAGCAGCTGTACCCCGGCTTCTTCTGCCAGTGGCGCGTAGTACTCCAGCAAGGCATCGACCTCGGCCTCCAGCACCAGTGGCTGGCGGCTGGGCATCAGCAGGCCGTGGTCGGCCTTGGCCAGGTAGAGCATGTCGTTGACCAGCTGGGCCATCCATTGCAGCTCCTCCAGGTTGCCGTGCAGCGTTTCGCGGTACTCCTCGAGGCTGCGCGGGCGGGTGAGGGTGACCTGGGTGTGGGTCAGCAGGTTGGACAGCGGCGTGCGCAGCTCGTGGGCGATGTCGGCGCTGAACGCCGACAGGCGCTGGAAGGCATCGTCGAGGCGCTGCAACATGGCGTTGACCGTGCCGGCCAGCTCGGCCAGCTCCTCGGGCATCTGCTCCACCGGCAGGCGGGTGGTCAGCGAGCGGGCGTTGACGCTGGCGGCCACCTTGCCCATCTGGCGCAGCGGTTTGAGCCCGCGGCGCGCAGCCCAGGCGCCCAACAGCGCGGTGGCCAGGGCCGACAGCCCGACGGTGAGCCAGATCAGCCGTTGCATGCCTTGCAGGAAGTGCTGGTGGTGGGTGATGTCGAGAAACAGGGTCAGTTGCGGCGCGCCGGGCGGGGTGTCGGCCAGCGCGGTGGTCAGGCTGCGGTAGTCGGTATCGCTGGCGTGTACCGTGGCCAGGCCCGGGCGGCGCGGGTCGTCGGGCAGGTTGGTGCGGCTGTCGAACCAGAGCGTGCCATCGCCGCCGCGCACGCGCAGGGCCAGGTCGGACTGATGGCTCAGTTCGTTGAGCACCGCCGGCAGGCGCGTTTGCAGTTGTTGCGCGCTGGTGGCGCCGTCCAGCAGGCTGCGCATCAGCGACAGGCGCCCGCTGAGCAGTTGCTGGTCGAGTTCGACGAAGTGCTGCTCGCTGGCGCGGCTGAACAGCAGGCCGGCCCCCAGCGACACGCCGGCGGTGCAGGCGGCGAACAGCAGTGCCAGGCGCGCACCCAGTGACAGACGGCGCATCAGTCGGCGCGCTCTTCGAGCACGTAGCCCATGCCGCGCACGGTATGGATGAGTTTGAGCGGGTGCGCATCGTCGATCTTCAGGCGCAGGCGGCGTATGGCCACCTCGATCACGTTGGTATCGCTGTCGAAGTTCATGTCCCACACTTGCGAGGCGATCAGCGACTTGGGCAGCACCTCGCCCTGGCGGCGCAGCAGCAGTTCGAGCAGGGCGAACTCCTTGGCGGTGAGGTCGATGCGTACGCCGGCCCGTTCGGCGCGGCGGCGGATCAGGTCCAGGCGCAGGTCGGCCAGGGCCAGGGTGTTGTCCTGGCTGGCGCTGGCGCCACGGCGCAACAGGGTGCGCACCCGGGCCAGCAGTTCGGAGAAGGCGAAGGGTTTGACCAAGTAATCGTCGGCACCGAGTTCCAGGCCGTGCACGCGGTCCTCGACCGCATCGCGGGCGGTGAGGAACAGCACCGGCGTGCCCAGCCCGGCCTGGCGCACCGCCTGCAGGATCTGCCAGCCGTTGCGCCCCGGCAGCATCACATCGAGGATCAGCAGGTCGTGGTCGCCGGTCAGGGCCAGGAACTGGCCGGTTTCGCCGTCGGCGGCCAGCTCCGTGGCAAAGCCCGCTTCACTCAGGCCCTGGGCCAGGTACTGGCCAGTCTTGGCCTGGTCTTCGACGATCAAGAGTTTCATGGGCGGTTCACTGTTCCAAAGCCTTGAGCGGCAGCAGGGGGCGTTGGCGAAATGATACGTGACGATCCCTGCGCCTGCCCAAGCTGACAAAGTTGTAATCTGCTTGTCAGCCAGCTGCCAGCCGGGCTTTCTGAAAATGGCTGCATTCCCCGTATGCTCCGGAGTCGCCCCATGAAACACCTGTTCCTCACCGCCGCCCTCGCGCTGGTCAGCCTGCCGACCCTGGCAGACAGCTTTGCCTTCGGCGAGCCGGCGCCGGCCAGCAAGGCCACCCGCACCGTCGAGGTGCTGCTCAAGGACATCGCCTTCGAACCGAAAAGCCTGCAGGTCAAGGCCGGCGAGACTGTGCGCTTTGTGCTGATCAACCAGGGCCAGTTGCCCCACGAATTCAACCTGGGCGACAAGGCCATGCATGCCGAGCACCAGAAAGAAATGGTCGCCATGCAAGGCAAGCTGTTCACTGCGGGCATGAACCACGAAGGCATGGACCATGGCCAGATGAACCATCGTGATGGTCATGGTCACAGCGCTGGCAACACCGTGCTGGTGCAGCCCGGCCAGCGCGCCGAACTGACCTGGACCTTCAGCAAGTCTGCCCCCATCGAGTTCGCCTGCAACGTGCCCGGGCACTACCAGGCCGGTATGGTCGGGCCGCTGACCATCGAGTGAGTTGCGCTCCAAGGCGGGGTGCAAAACCGGTAGACTAGGGGCAATTTCGAACCTCTAGGTCAGTTTCCATGCATCCCGCCGCCGAACATTCCCCGCTGGGCAAGTCCAGCGAGTACATCGCCACCTACTCCCCCGAGCAACTGTTCCCCATCCCGCGCCTGGCCAAGTGGGCCGAGCTGGGCGTCAGCGGCGATGCGCTGCCCTGGCAGGGCGTGGACTTCTGGAACTGCTTCGAGCTGTCGTGGCTGTTGCCCTCGGGCAAGCCGGTGGTGGCCATCGGTGAGTTTGCCATCCCTTGCGATTCGCCGAACATCATCGAGTCGAAGTCGTTCAAGCTGTACCTCAATTCGCTGAACCAGACCGTGTTCGAGTCGATCGAGGCGCTGCAGGCGTGTCTGGTCAAGGACTTGTCTGCCGCTGCCGGCAAGCCGGTCGCAGTCAAGGTCAGTACCCTTGCCGAAGTTGAAGCCCAAGGCGTAACCGCCTTGCCGGGCCTGTGCATCGATGCGCTGGATGTGAGCATCAGCAACTACGAGCAACCGCAGCCCGAGCTGCTGCGCTGCGCGGCGGACCGCGTGGTTGAAGAAACCGTGCACAGCCACCTGCTCAAGTCCAATTGCCCGGTGACCGGCCAGCCGGACTGGGGCAGTGTGGTGGTGGAGTACAAGGGCAAGGCGCTGGACCATGCCAGCCTGCTGACCTACCTGATCAGCTTCCGCCAGCATGCCGACTTCCACGAGCAGTGCGTGGAGCGTATTTACCTGGACTTGAAGACGCTGCTGCAGCCGGAGCACCTGACCGTGTATGCGCGCTATGTGCGCCGCGGTGGGCTGGACATCAACCCGTACCGCAGCACCGGGCCGGTCAGCCCGCAGAATGTGCGGTTGGTGCGCCAGTAAGACTAACGGGCGGTATGCAGCAGAACCCGACCCTGTGGGAGCGGCTTTAGCCGCGAAACAGGCGACGCGGTGGAGGGCACCGGCTTTGCCGGTGTTCGCGGCTAAAGCCGCTCCTACAGGGGCATGCGAGCAGCCTGCAGGAGCGGCCTGGATCAGATACCCATGCTATGCAGCGAGTTGGCGATACTGCGCAGGGTGGCGGTGAGGTCGGGGTGGTCGGCTTCGAAGCGTTCGATGGCCAGGTTCACGCCATCCACCACATTGTTGTCCGGCGTGGCTTCCTCGAGCTTGAGCTGTGCCTCGATCTGCCGGGCTTCTTCGTGGAGCGCGGCCAGCTCCTCGTCCGAGAGCGGCACGTTGCGGTCCAGTTGCTCGCGCAGGCTGTTCAGGCGTTCTTGCAGTTCGCGGGCAGGCATTGTTCGTACTCCATCAATGGCTTGGCAAGGCATGGACCTCAGCGAAGCGGCAAAGGTTCGTACCTGCCTTGTAGCGTAATCCACCTGCCGCTGCTTTGCATGACCCTCGTCAACGCCGATGTGTCAGGGTTTTTCGCCCTTGTGCCGGCGCAGGGCGATGTCGGCAAGGCAGGTGTCGAGCGACTCCAGGTGGTCGATCACCGAATGCACGCCCAGGTTGAACAGCTCGACCGTGGCCTTGCCCCGGGCCAGTTCCTGCTCCTGGGCGCTCATCGCCTGCCACTGGCTGGAGCTGAGGTCGCAGGACGGGCTGCAGGCCGCCAGGCCCACCGTCCACAGCCCGGCGTTCAGGCCCGATTGCAGCAGCAGCGGTTCGCCGCTGACCAGCACGCAGCCGTCCACCCGTGCGCTTTGCAGCGCCATCAGGGCCTGCCAGCAGGCGTTCGGCGCGGGCCATTTGCAACCGTTGGCCGGCTGGCCGGGCAGCCAGTCGGGCAGTACCTGGGTGAGTTGCCGGCCCTGGGCCGGGCTCAGGTTGTCGAGCCAGATGCAGGGCACCTGGCGGGCGCGCAGGCTGGCGAGGGATTCGAGGGCGCCGGGGGCGGGCAGGGGCGTGCCGTTCGCGGCCTGGACCAGGCAACCGCGCAAGCCGAACAGCACAGCGGTGGGGGCGGGTGCATCGTGCATGGTCACTTCCCTGAAATACACCACAGGCTAGCCAGGCTTTGTTACCGGCAGATGACCGCAACAGTTGTTCACAAAATGTTGAGCAAAAGTGTGTGAAGCTATTAAACAGCGAACAAGCCATTATACTGGCGCTTTGACCCGCAGCGCCCACGGGCGGCTGCTGACCTGAATTCCGATGGAGAAACATCTATGCGTAGGATCGGTGCCGGCGTGATCGAGCGAATCACCCAGGCCTGTGTCTGCGCCAGCCTGTTGCTGGCGCCCGTGGCAGCTACCCAGGCCGCCACCGAGGACGACCCCTGGGAGACGGTCAACCGCCCGATCTTCAGGTTCAACGACACCCTGGACACCTACGCCTTCAAGCCACTGGCCCAGGGTTACCAGGCGGTCACCCCGCAGTTTCTCGAAGATGGCATCCACAACATCTTCCGCAACCTGGGTGACGTCACCAACCTGGCCAACAACGTGCTGCAACTCAAGCCTCGTGCGGCAGGCATCGACACCGCGCGGCTGATCGTCAACACCACCTTCGGCCTGGGCGGTTTCTTCGACGTGGGCACCAAGATGGGCCTGCAGCGCAACGACGAAGACTTCGGCCAGACCCTCGGCTACTGGGGTGTGCCCAGCGGCCCGTACGTGGTGATTCCGCTGCTTGGCCCAAGTACCGTGCGTGACGGCCTGGCCAAGTACCCGGACACCTACACCGAACCCTACCGCTACATCGACCACGTGCCGACCCGTAACACGATCTTCGCCGTGGACGCGGTCGACACCCGCGCCAGCCTGCTGTCGGCCGAGAAGCTGATGCAGGGCGACAAGTACATCTTCATCCGCAACGCCTACCTGCAGAACCGTGAGTTCAAGGTCAAGGATGGCGAGGTCGAGGACGACTTCTAAGCCGTCATCGCCGGCAAGCCGGCTCCTGCAGGTAACACGACCCCTGTAGGAGCGGCCTCGTGTCGCGACGGGGCGCGAAGCGGCCCCAAGGTCTTGGCTTCATGCAAAATTGCCGGGGCTGCTACGCAGCCCATCGCGGCACAAGACCGCTCCCACAGGGATCGCGTGATCTTCAGGCCTGCGTTGTACCTGTAGGAGCCGGCTTGCCGGCGATGAGGCCGGAGCAGGCAGCGCGAGACAGTTGCTTCTACAGTCTCCAGCCATGGCACTTGGCTTGGCGACAGGCCCCTCAATGCATGGCCAGTATGCGCAGCCCGAACTTCTGCGCGCCCCCCGGCTGGTCGGCGATCCACACCACTTCGGTACTGGCATGCAGGCCCTTGAGCGCGGCCAGGTCCGAATCGATGCGCACCTCTAGCGGGTCACCCACTTGAAAGCGCTGCGGCGCCTCCACCTGCATGCCGCTGCTGGACAGGTCGATACAGGTGGCGGCGATCACCTGGCCCTCGTGCAGCAGGGTCACCTCGGTGTCGACGCGCATGCGGATGAAATCGCGTTTCTCGCTGTAATCACGCTGGGACATGCCGGCATCCTTCATTCTGGTTGCACTGGACAGCTTTCTTATAACGCTGTGCGATTTGCCCTGTCAAAGTGCTGGAAAGTCTACCTTCCTGCGCTTGAAACGCCAGGCGGATGGGAGTACCGTCAGCGCCTTACAGGGCACCTCCCTATTTGCCGGACCAGTCTTCTTGTCCTACAACTCAAATAGAGAGTGGCTAGAGAGCATTCCAGTAGCCGTCTGTCGGTACGCCCACAGCTGCTACGCCAACCAAATCTGGCGCCGTTCGCCCACATGCAGAAAACCAGTGCAACGCTGCTGATCATCGATGACGACGACGTGGTCCGTGCCAGCCTCGCCGCCTATCTGGAAGACAGCGGCTTCAGCGTCCTCCAGGCCGGTAACGGCCAGCAGGGGCTCCAGGTCTTCGAAGAACACCAGCCCGACCTCGTGATCTGCGATCTGCGCATGCCGCAGATGGGCGGCCTCGAACTCATCCGCCGCATCAGCGAGCGCGCACCGCAGTTGCCGGTGATCGTGGTGTCCGGTGCCGGGGTCATGAGCGATGCGGTCGAGGCCTTGCGCCTGGGCGCTGCCGACTACCTGATCAAGCCGCTGGAAGACCTCGCGGTGCTTGAGCACTCGGTACGCCGTGCGCTGGACCGTTCGCGCCTGGTGCTCGAGAACCAGCGCTATCGCGACAAGCTCGAAGCCGCCAACCGCGAACTCGAGGCCAGCCTGCACCTGCTGCAGGAAGACCAGAACGCCGGGCGCCAGGTGCAGATGAACATGCTCCCGGAAAGCCCGCGTACGGTGGGTGAGTACCGCTTCGAGCACCAGATCATCCCGTCGCTGTATTTGTCTGGCGACTTTGCCGATTATTTTCGCGTCGACGAGCGGCGCATCGCCTTCTACCTGGCGGATGTGTCCGGCCACGGCGCGTCGTCGGCGTTCGTTACCGTGCTGCTGAAGTTCATGACTACGCGGCTGCTGTTCGAATTCAAGCGCAGCGGCAAGATGCGCGATTTCAAACCCTCGGAAGTGCTCAGCCACATCAACCGCGGGCTGATCAACTGCAAGCTGGGCAAGCATGTGACCATGGTCGGTGGCGTCATCGACGAGGACACCGGCCTGCTCACCTACAGCGTGGGCGGCCACTTGCCGCTGCCGGTGCTGTATACCCCGGGCAACGTGCGCTACCTCGAGGGCCGTGGCCTGCCGGTGGGGCTGTTCGATGAAGCCAGTTACCAGGACCAGGTGCTGGAGCTGCCGCCGCAGTTCAGCCTGACCCTGATGTCTGACGGTATTCTGGACCTTTTGCCGGGGCCCACACTCAAAGATAAGGAAGCGTCCTTGCCGGAAATCGTCAAGGCCGCGGGGGGCAGCCTGGAGGGGCTGCGCCAACGTTTCGGATTGGCTACGCTTGGGGAGATGCCGGATGATATCGCCCTATTGGTGTTGAGCAGGAACCTTGAATGACTACTGGTAGAATCCAGTTCGCCGAACAGAGCGGCACCTTCGTTCTGAAATTTGTCGGTGAAGTGCGCCTGACCCTGTGTTCGGCGCTGGATGCGACGATCGAGAAGATTTTCACCGCGCTGAACTTCTCGGCCATCGTCATCGACCTGACCGAAACCGAGAGCATCGACAGCACCACGCTGGGCCTGTTGGCCAAGCTGTCGATTCTGTCCCGGCAGAAGGTCGGCCTGCTGCCGACCGTGGTCACCACCAACCCCGATATTTCGCGCCTGTTGCAGTCCATGGGCTTCGATCAGGTGTTCAACATCGTCGACCGCCCGGTGCCGTGCCCCGAGTGCCTGACCGACCTGCCATCGCAGGACCAGAACGAGGATGTGGTGCGCTCCAAGGTGCTGGAAGCGCACAAGATCTTGATGGGCCTGAACGACTCCAACCGCGAGGCGTTCCATGACCTGGTGAGCGCGCTCGAGCGTTCCTGAGCGTCTGCCTGCGCGGCTAGGAGCCGGCTTGCCGGCTCCTATGGAATAAATCACAACTCGTTGATTTAACAAAGATCCTGTGGGAGCGGCTTCAGCCGCGAACACCGGCGAAGCCGGTGCCATCTAGCGCGGTGCCTGCTTCGCGGCTAAAGCCGCTCCCACAGGGATCGCGCAGGCCTGAAGCTTATGCGATCGAGTTTGCCCAGCGATGGCCTCAGTGCTGCACGAACTCCGTCGCCGGCGCCCCATTGGCATTGAGCTGAAACACCCGCGCCGGCCGCCCCTGCTCATCGAAGAACACCTGCCCCAACCCCGCACTGTTCCACAGCCGCTCCCCGGCCTTGCGATGGCTGGGCACCCGTGGCACCACCTCCATCTGCCGGCGCTGGGTAAACCAGTTCAGTGGCGAGCGCGGCGAATACAGCCAGCGGTTGAGGCGGTCGAGCACATCCAGCAGGCGCCGCGGGAATTCGTTCTTGATGCCGCTGCTGGTCACCTGCCACAGGTGCGGGCTGTGCTGGCGGTGGCGGATCAGCACCTCGTAGACGAACGAGTAGTGCACATCCCCCGACAGCACCACGTAATGCCCCGGCGTGCGCGAATGGCGGAAGATGTTCAGCACCACCTGCGCCGCGCCGCGGTGGGCCATCCAGTTTTCGGCGTCCACCAGTAGCGGGTAGCCCAGGGCGCTGAACACCCGCTGCACGGTCTCGATCAGCTTGACCCCGAAGATCGGCGCCGGCGACACGATGATCGCTGAAGGGTGGTCGAGCAATGCCTGCTGCAATTCGCACAGCGCCTCCCAGTCCAGCAACCCTGAAGGCTTGCCCAGGTTGTTTTCGCTGCGCCAGCGTCGGGTGCGGGTGTCCAGTACCTGCAGGGGCGGGTTGCTGGGCAGTTCGTACTGCCAACCCTGAAAGCGCAGCAGCTCGCCAATCAGCGCATCCTGGCCCGTCGCCTGCGTGGGAGCGGCCTTGCGCCGCGATAGGGGGGCAAAATGTTCCTGGCATTCAGCGACCAACGCCGCACACCCTTGCGGATCATTCCCCCACCCCTGGCACAGCAAATACCCCAGCAGCGCATTGCCAATGATCCGCCGCGAGAACGGGTGCCCATAGGCCGTCTGTTCCCACTGCGCCGACAGGTTCCAGTCATCGGTGATGTCGTGGTCGTCAAAGATCATCAGGCAGGGCAGGTGGGCCATGGCCCGCGCCACCTGGCCAAGCCCGTCGCGAAACCCCTCGATCAGCGGCAGCTCGTGCAGGTAACGCGCCTGGTGCTGCTCGGCCAAGCCTTCCGGCATCGCCATGTCCACCAGCGCCCACGGCTGCGGCGCCCATACCAGCAGGTACATGGCCATCACCTCGGCGAAGGTCACCAGATGGTTGTCGGCATTGCTGGACGAGAAGATCGGCTTGCGCTTGCCGCCGAAAAAGCGCTCGCGCAGGGTTTCGTTGCTCTGCTGCGCCGGCAGCAGGTCGGCGCGGTGGTAGTAGCAGGCCGGGTGCTGGTACAGCTCGGCGCCGTTGGCCACCAGGGCACCGTCCAGCGCCTCGTCGAACAACCCCAGGCGCTCGATCAGCCCATGGATGGCCCGCAGCATCGGGCCGGCGACATCGTCGGCGTACACCTGGTCGCCGGTCATCAGCAACACTGCCGGGCGCTCGGCGGGCGCCGGGCCTGCGGCCAGCAAGCGGTCGGCGCACAGCAGGCCGTCTGTTACCGGGTGGTGGGGCTTGCGGCAGGAGCCATGCAGCAGGTGGTCCATGCGTTCGCGCAGCACGAAACTCGGCAGGCTGGCGCCTGGGTAAAGCAGGTGCGGGGCCCAGTCGGCGATGCCCTGGCCGTTGGCCAGGCGCAGGTCGTAGGGCAGCGCGGTATCGAACGGCAGCGGGTGGTCGAAGTGGATGTCCAGCAGGTGAATGAAGGCGTGCTCGCCCACGGGCAGGGTGTGGCAATGCAGGCTGGGGGTGATGCCCGGGCAGTCGAGGTGGAACTCGGGCTGCAAGGGTTGCGAGCCCACCAGCCAGATGGCCAGGCGGTGTGGCTCCAGGCGGCGCAGTACGGGGCCGGCGAGGACGAGGGGGAGTGGGGCGGCAGGGGTCATTTATTTAGGTGAAAACATGATGGGGTTAGTAGTCGAGAAGGAGTAAATGTCTTGCCTGTGCCGGCCTCATCGCCGGCAAGCCGGCTCCTACAGGTGCGGCACGGGCCTGAGCGTTATGCCGCCCCTGTGGGAGCAACTGTCTTGCCCAATTTTTAGAAGTTGCCGCGATTCCTGTGGGAGCGGGCTTGCCCGCGAACACCGGCGCAGCCGGTGCCAGCCACCGCGTCGCCTGCTTCGCGGGTGAACCCGCTCCCACAGGGTTGTGCGCAACCTGAGCCCAGCGCTGTACCTGTGGGCGGCTTTAGCCGCGAACACCGGCGAAGCCGGTGCCATCCACCGCGTTGCCTGCTTCGCGGCTAAAGCCGCTCCTACAGGGCCCAGTTCAGCGGTGATTCTCCACCCCAACGAAAAACGGGCGGAGAATGCTCGGCATTCCCCACCCGTCGATCAAGCCGAATATGTATCAGGCTTTGTCTGCCATCAGCTTTTCGAGCTTCTCCTGGTCGCGGGCGAACTGGCGAATGCCCTCGGCCAGCTTCTCGGTGCCCATGGCGTCTTCGTTCATGCCCCAGCGGAACTGGCTCTCGTTGAGCACCTGCTTGGCCTCGCCGGCATTGCCCGGCTTGAGGATGCGCGGCAGCTCGCCCTGGTCGTCGGAAAGCTGCTGCAGCAGCTCCGGGCTGATGGTCAGGCGGTCACAGCCGGCCAGCTGTTCGATCTGGCCGATGTTGCGGAAGCTCGCGCCCATCACCACGGTGTTGTAGCCGTTGGCCTTGTAGTAGTCGTAAATGCGCGTGACCGACTGCACGCCCGGGTCTTCGGCGCCTGTGTACTCCTTGCCGGTGCTCTTCTTGTACCAGTCGTAGATGCGCCCCACGAACGGCGAAATCAAGAACACCCCGGCATCGGCGCAGGCCTGGGCCTGGGCGAAGGAGAACAGCAGGGTGAGGTTGGTCTGGATGCCTTCCTTTTCCAGCTTCTCGGCGGCGCGGATGCCTTCCCAGGTGGAGGCCAGCTTGATCAGTACACGATCACGCCCGATGCCGGCCGCTTCGTACAGCTCGATCAGTTGGCGGGCCTTTTTCAGCAGCGCCGGCTCATCGAACGACAGCCGCGCGTCCACCTCGGTAGAGATACGCCCCGGGATCACCTTGAGAATACCAGCGCCCACGGCCACCGCGAACTTGTCGCAGGCAAGGTCGACATTGCCCTTGGCGTCGCTTTTCACCTGCTTGAGCAGGTTGGCGTAACCGGGGATGGCGGCAGCCTTGAGCAGCAGCGACGGGTTGGTGGTGGCGTCCACCGGCTTGAGCCGGGTGATGGCGTCCAGGTCGCCGGTGTCGGCAACCACGGTGGTGAACTGCTTGAGTTGTTCCAGCTTGGAAGTCATGGGCGTGCTCTGTCCTGTGCAATGACTCGACATTACCCGAGCCCCGGCGGCCACTCAAGGCCCGCCAGGGCCCCCGCATACAACCCGCCCCCTGTAGGAGCAGGCTTGTCTGCGATGGGCTGCGCAGCAGCCCCACCTACACTAGGGCCACCGCAAGATAAGCCTTCGATCCAAAACCCCACCCCAGGTTCCCTCAGCGCCCCTGCAGCAGCTCCGCCGCCTGGTCCAGCACCGCCAGCGGGGTGTCGGTCTTGTGAATATCCGCCGACAGCAACTGGCGGAAGCGCCGCGCCCCCGGGAAGCCTTGCCCCAGCCCGAGAATATGCCGGGTGACATGGTGCATCGCGCCGCCGCTCTCGATATGCGCGACGATATAAGGCCGCAGCTGCTCCATCGCCTCGGCGCGGCTGACTACCGGCGCGGTGCTGCCGAACAGTTGCTGGTCCACCTCGGCCAGCAGGTACGGGTTGTGGTACGCCTCGCGCCCCAGCATCACCCCGTCGAAGGTGGCAAGGTGGGTGCGGCATTCTTCCAGCGTTTTGATGCCGCCATTGAGCACCAGCTCAAGCTCCGGGAAGTCAGCTTTCAGCTGCGCCGCCACGTCATAGCGCAGCGGCGGGATTTCGCGGTTCTCCTTGGGCGACAGCCCTTCGAGGATGGCGATGCGTGCATGCACGGTAAAGCTGCGGCAGCCTGCGTCGCGCACCTGGCCGACGAAGTCGCACAGCTCGGCATAGCTGTCGCGGCCATTGATGCCGATGCGGTGCTTGACCGTCACCGGGATGCTCACCGCGTCCTGCATGGCCTTGACGCAATCGGCCACCAGCGCCGGGTGGCCCATCAGGCAGGCGCCGATCATGTTGTTCTGCACCCGGTCGCTGGGGCAGCCGACGTTGAGGTTGACCTCGTCATACCCCGCCTGCTCGGCCAGCCGCGCACAGGCCGCCAGGTCCGCCGGCACGCTGCCACCCAACTGCAGGGCCAGCGGGTGCTCGGACACGTCGTGGCGCAGGAAGCGGTTGGCGTCGTTGTGCAGCAGGGCGCCGGTGGTGACCATTTCGGTGTAGAGCAGGGCGTTTTTTGATAGCAGGCGTAGGAAGAAGCGGCAGTGCCTATCGGTCCAGTCCATCATCGGCGCAACAGAAAACCTCCTGACCACTGAATCGCCTGGTTTTGCGGGGTTTTCTGCCTGAATCGGTTGCATTTCGAGTCTCTCGGTTGGTGCTGCTTGCTGCTGAATTTTGCTGAAGCACGGGAGCTGTTGCTAAAAATCAGCAACAAGGATGGCTGTGTAGCAAATCCACGAATACGATGGCCTGGAACCCACGCAAACGTCGGTTCAAGCAGGCTATGGAAAAAGACCGGTAGTTTATCAGGAAAGCCCGGCGCTCGGCTTGGCACTCACCAAGTGCGCCAGTTGATTTGCGCCGCGAGCGGCAAGGTGGTGTGGATGCGGGACATTGATACTGAGAAGGTTGCCAAAGCGATTGAGGAAGATGCGGGCCAAGAGATCCCCGATCTGCGCCAGGCTTTGATGGAAGCCAAAGCGGGTGTAGGCCGCGTAACGACGCCTGAGCAAATGTTAGTGCGCCTGGCGCGGGAGCGGTCTGGGTTGACTCAGGCGCTGTTTGCCGAGCGTATCGCCACGCCTGTTGCCACGCTTCGTGATTGGGAGCAGGGGCGTTTCGTTCCACCTGGCGGCGTACTTTGCTTGATGCGCCTGATTGCCAGGCATCCGGAGTTGTCGCAAGAGCTGGCGAACGGCTGATTTCCACCGCTGGGCCAGTGTGCAAGCTGGTTATGTGAAAAACTGCAATTGAGGGGCTGACTTTCTACAGCCTTATCTTTGCTTGCAGGCCTCAAGCTCGGCTTGGGTTTTAAGCCCGGTCGTTATGCCCAAGCGGTATTCGCAGTAGCGCATCACCGACTCGCGCTCGGCATCGTTCAGCGCGTTCAGAGGCTTGTCATCTGACTCGTAGGCGAAAATATTCTCGAACTCGATTTGGAATGTTGGCTTCTTCTTGATGAAGAACACTTTCTCCGGGTAGGCGTCTTCCATTTTCTCGTAGTAGCCGACGAAGAGGGCGGCGGTGAGTGAGAGGAAGAAGAGGGCGAGGATGGCTTTCATGTGGTCCGAGGCTTGTTTTCGAGAGCCCATGCATGATGTCATCACCAAGCCGCCACGGCCCGCCTCATTTGGCATGGGTAATACCGTGGGAGCGGGCTTGCCCCGCGATGAGGCCAGCCCTGCAAAAGCGCGGCGCCTGGCACCGGCTGCGCCGGTGTTCGCGAGTAAACTCGCTCCTACAGGCCAGCGCACATCCATGGATCACGCGTTACCCTGTGGGAGCGGGTTCACCCGCGAATCAGGCGACGCGGTGCATGACCCCACCGCGCCTTTGCCTCAGTGCTTCATGCCCAACTCGGCATCATCCATCAGCGCCTTGGCCAGCGCGCTCAGATAATGCGCCGCCCAAACCAGCTGCGCATTGCCATCCAGCACCCCGACCAAAGTCATGTCCCGAACACACCCCATCAATTCCGAGGCCTGCTCCTGCGCATGCTGGCAAGGAATGCCCGGCTCGATGCAGAACAGCGGCTCGGTATGCCCTGCGCTTTGATAAAACCGGGTCTTGCCGACAGTGGTTTTCGGTGTGGTGTCGTCAGTTGTAGTCATCATTCAATCTCCCTGAAATCGTCAACGCCCGGCCGGCACAGGCAAACCGCTGGCCCCTTGTAGGAGCGGGCTTGCCCGCGATGAGGCCCGACCAGGCAATACACGTCTAATGCCTTAATGCCGTGTTTGCGGCGCCATCAAGAACTGCACCTGAATCAGCGCCGACTCGAGCGCTGAACGCAGTGTCTCCAGCTCATGCATCGAAGCCAGTAGCAGTGCAGTGGCGGGGGACTTGGGCTGGATCTGGATGGCCTGATGGGTCACGGCTTGCGCGCACATGGCGTATTCCGTGGCCTGGATGAGGGTGTCTTCCAGGGAGTGGTGGGGTGGGTCGGGGACGATCTTCAACATCACGATTTTCCTCTTTGGCGCTACCACCTTGCTGCTGTCAAACAGAAGGGTGGCAGCCGTACGTGGGTTGACAGACCGGCGAAAATCGTAAAATTCCGGCGCACGCAAGCGTGCCCGCACGTACGGCCGCCATAGAGGTGAACCGTATACGAATTTTTCGTCGCAGCCTGTCAAAGCTGTGTCGCTGATATGCAGCGACTCGCCGAGACTAGGTGCCGAGCAGGGCTGCTGCAACGGAAAAAAGGCGGTAGGAGGATATTTGGGAAATGGACTACAAGGAAGGGGGTAAATCTGATTGTTTCGACGGGCCACAGCGTCAGCCGCCTGCTTGGCATCTGGCTGGCGATCGGTGCTGGCCGGTTTGAGCTTTCG
The DNA here is from genome assembly GCF_044900265.1 of Pseudomonas sp. NPDC089406. Taxonomy (NCBI): domain Bacteria; kingdom Pseudomonadati; phylum Pseudomonadota; class Gammaproteobacteria; order Pseudomonadales; family Pseudomonadaceae; genus Pseudomonas; species Pseudomonas sp. NPDC089406. Next base: position 59,936 of record NZ_JBJDNC010000009.1, read on the forward strand.
CTGATCGGAAGCATCAAAATTGAGTTAATGTGCGCCTTCGAGGATACATTTGAATGGTTTCCCGATAGGGAGGTCTTTTGACCGAGCAAGAAGTAGCGAGCATACGTTGGGCATTGTCAGACGCGTTTGTCGATAACGAGGTCGATTATGCCGCTATTGTAAGGCAGGTCGAAATGTTCGAAGCGTCAGAGGTGCGGCGGATACTCTATTCCGAAGTGGCTCCGGTTTGTCATCATAATCTTGAATGCACGCTTCCTTCCGTTTGGAGCTGTTTTGGCAAGGAAGCACTTGAAGATGAAATTGAGGAAATGCTCCGTCGGCGGAAGAGCAGCGCTGTTCGGCGTCTGCTGAATACGCTGCATGTGAAGTGGCTTGAGTACAGGTACAGATATATTTGGTTGGAGATGGTTAAGTTTTACGGAAGGGGTTAGTCGCTTTTGTAAGCCCAGTTGCTACCGGGTTAGTGCAGATCGTTAATGCTTTTTTGATTGAGGGGCCTATCGGGACGCCCGCCTGCGCGGCGCTTGGCACCGGCTGCGCCGGTGTTCGCGAGCAAGCTCGCTCCCACAGGCCCCCGCAAGTCTGCAGGCCACACGCAATCCTGTGGGAGCGGGCTTGCCCGCGAATTAGGCGACGCGGTACATGACCCCGCCGCGCCTCTACCTCAGTACTTCATGCCCAGCACGCTCAAATAATGCGCCGCCCAAACCAACTGAGCATTGTCATCCAGCCCATCACCGCAGATCTTCCCCGAAGACATCAATCAAGCCAGCACCGACCGCCTGGCCTGCGCTGAAGTAGCCAAGCGGTATTCGCGGCGTCAGGTCGGCCAGTTTGTTTGGATACCCTCACTGCGGCACAGGACAGCTCTTGGTGGCGCGCTGGAGCGCCTTGGCATGGTCCATATAGGTTTCGGGGTGGTAGGGGGCGGCGGTTATGTCAAAGCTCGACTCGCCGTCGTAGCCGATCTCTTGCCAGACCCTCAATGCCCACTCCCGGCCATCGTGCATGGCCAGCAAGTCGAAGACGTGGCTACTGATCTCACTGTTTTCGTCAAGAACAGAGTAGAGGTAGCGCAGATTCTTGTACCAGTCGGGCATCGCTGTGATGGCTCGAATGGCTACTTTTGCAAGCTTTTCCTCGGCGTCATTCAATGCATACATGTTGCCAATAGTGAGCTTATTGGCTCGCTCCAACGCCGAGAGTGGGGCAGGTGGCGGCGCGCGACTGATCAAGCGGCGGTGTTCACAATCAAACACCCAGGTACCGCTGTTCACATAGTCGTCCGCATAGATAACGACACCGTTACCCAAGTCCTTGTTGTATACGCTTTTCATTACCTTGAACCCGTAGTTGGCCGTGATTAGCAGTAAGGGAGAGAAAATGGCGAAAGCCAGCCAGGCGAATTTATTTTGGTAAAAACTCAAAGTGACCTCCTGGTGCACCTATAGGCGTATCGCCAGAGATCACGGGGTTAATGGCCCCTGTGGACTGATAGGTGAACTTGTATAGGTCGTCGTTATTCGCCCGCTCCTTTGCCGATACCTTCCATTTTCTGCACCACTCCTCACCAGACTCGACGTTATCGATGATTCCACACAACTTGCTCACCTGACGCTCCTTGGACGAGCCCCAAGTGTTTTTGTAGTCCGAGCGACGTATGAAAGCGCGTACCTTGATCTGTAGGTGATCGGCCAGTAGTTGTGCCAGGCTTTCATTGGTTTGCGGGAAAAACTGGATTGCATCCTCGATGGGGTACTCCGAGCGGTTGCCCATACCGGTCCGGCTTGTTCTGAGGGCGCTCAAAATGGAACTACTGAACGCCCTCTAAAGCGCGTAGATTGTTACTTCAACGTATCTACGTTAGACAGGACAGTGTTTGTAAGAGGCGGCGATTTTAGCAAGTCTCTCGAAATGTCTGGGTTTGGAAGTACTGCTTTGATAAGGGTGTCGAGGCGCTCGAACCAGATAGTGTCGTTTGTTGAGAATAAATTGTATAGCGCCTCATTCTTTGATTTGCACCCGAAATCTTTGTATTTAAGTCCGCAGTATTTAGATGCGGCGGTCAGGATGTGCCACCTTAGCTTTGAGTATTTTCCATCAAATTTTTTGTTGGAGGTGAGGATTTTTAATCGGTACTGGCAGTAACAAGCTGTGTAATAATCGTCCTCGTGCGCCCCAGGTGCAAAAACTTCATTGAGTAAGTCGCCGGTAAGCCGGTTTGGGTAGCGGCTAGAATAGTCCGGTCGCATCATTACCATAGCAGAATAGCAACGGGCAGTTTCGCGGACATCAAAAATACGGACAGGGACTACGTTTTCAGATTTATATTGACCTTTGCGACGCTCGAAGTAAATTCGGTTGGGTTCTGTGGCGCCGCGGGCGTTGAAATACTGCTCGAGCTTTCTGAGGGCGGTAAGAGTTGAAATGAACTGGGCGTCTTCGACTTTTGATTGGCGGTTAGTTGCCCGGACTATGTCGTCTATGATCGCTGGTTCGTCCGCCTCAATTAATTTGATCATGAGGCTTACTGAGTTATCGACTTTGTCATCAAGTGATATCAGGATGTTTGAGGTTTGGCAGCCATTCACAATTTGGAAATCTCGAATATAGATCTCCTGTCCGGCGGGACGCACGCTGGATGCAACAATTGTTACTCCATTGTTCATCAAGCCGAAGCGAGGTTTCTTGTCGGTGTCACTCAGGGTTTCTGCAATTTCCGAGTTAACATCCACGTCGACGCCTAAAAAGTCTCGTACGTTTTCCTCAAAGAGTTTCTTTCGTGGAGAACCAGTATGGTCCTTCAAAATAGCATCTATAAAACTGCGAGCGGTAACGGTTGCAACATAAGCGTTGTTAATATTTGGAGCGGCGGGGAATGGGGCATAGCCTATAGTGGCAAGCTTGGCTTCCATGGGGCCGTCAGCTGCTAACCAATACTCGTGAATAATTTCACGATGCGCCATGATTAGTCGGGTTTCATTTGAATAGCCCATTTTTTTGAGGGCAGCTTCGCCGACTTGAAATGCGGCATTGATTTCGACAGCCTCAGTATCAGGAGCTGCACTAAAGAAATACGCGTGAATATCTGGTAGGCCACCGCGAATTCGACCGATATTCTCAAATATTTTTTGGAACATGGTCTTAAATTCGGCGAGATAAGGGCTGTGCGGTTGAGCTGGGGTTTCCGATAGAAAATCTACGATTGCTGCAACGAATGAGTCAATCTCTTGTTTTGACCAAGTGGTGGAGCGCTTTGCTTGAGTGAAAACAATTGTGACGGTGTACTCACGCCTAGAGCTTTGAAAGATTTCTTCTAATTCCTCAGGTGTGAAAACGGCGCGGTCATCTAGGAATAGTAGAGCTCCGTCAATACCCGGGTCGGCACCTTCATAGACGAGATCGCTGACTTCAATGCTGTCGCCGGTGTATCTGGCAAAAGCACAGTAGTTTACAAAAGCTTCAAAGTTTTTGGACTCATCGAATGGTGCTCCAAAATCTTTGCAGAAAGTATCGAAATAGGATTTCGTGACAAGATGCATTCTCATTCCCTTGTGCGAGGCGAGCCATTGTGTGTCGACTACGGGCTTTGCGGTGGCACATTGATACCATGGATGACGACTGGAGTGAATAGACGGGTGAAGCGGAAGGGGAAATTTGTAGAGGCTAGTTGGTACAAAAAAGGTACAAGGAGAAATCTGTTGGCTTATAAGCCACGTTTTATAGGGGGTTTATTGAAGGTATGCCCAATCCATCAGCGGCGCACCGCTGAAGCCGGGACGGCTAAGGGCGTAGGGCAGGAGGTTGCGGCGATTTGTGCTCAACCCGCACCGCTGCCCCAGCGCCGCGCTCGCATTGCCGCAACTTGTTCATCGCTTGCGAGTTTGCCTTCGTCAGCTTCCTTGAGCGCTTGTTCTATCTGTACGGTCAGGCTTTTTTCGTGCTCGATGTAATCACGAAGAACGTCCACAGCCAGGTAGCTCGCGCTCTGACCGTTGCTCTTGGCGAGATCGGCAAGCGAATTGGACAGGTCTTCCGGAAGCTTTAGCGATATACCGGCCATGGCAACCTCGGCGATGGGTGGTGAAGGGTACGTTACACCGCCAGGCCGCATTGGAAAGCGGCAGGTCGTCGCGCGATACATCCGGAGCTTGCTGGCGTGGGGCATATAGCCTCGGGTGGCATGGGAGCATGCGTCTTGTCACGCGTAAGCTGTGGAGCCCCCAAATTAAACGGCTGACAAATCACGTAATGGTTGCTGGTGTAGTGCCACATTGACATCACTGGTCGAGGGTTATAGCCTCGCGACCTTCGCAAGCAGCCGTGGGCGTTGTCCGCATCAGGTTAAGGTGCCCGTGGCGTGCTCTATCGATCACTCGCCCGGCACGGATAGACGCCATCTCCAGTACCCACTTCCCCCTGATGACCCGCGATCCAAGGAGGATCACCCAATGTTCCAGCCACGCGAAGCCGAGCGGGACCACCTGTACACCCGGGTAGTCTGGCTCACCATCGCCTGCTGTGCCTTGATGCTTCTGGCAATGATTGCCTGGGGCCAAGGCTCGACCTACGCTGCACTTCAACTGGACCACCAGCAAACCAACGCCAAGGTGATTGAAGTAGAGCCTACCCTCAGCGACCAGGCCAAGATCATCCATTACCAGTACACCGACCGCAGCGGTCAGGCCTACACCAATACATTCTTCAACGACGGTTATGGCGGGCAGGTCTACGAGGTCGGGCAGGAACTTGCTGTTTCGTATTCAGGCTGGTTCCCGCAAAAACACGGCCTGAGCCAGAAAGTACCGGGCTATCGCGCCGATTTCATCATGTTGGTTGGCGGCATCGTGCTGACGTTGTTGTGCTTGGCCATTTCGTTCAGAACGCTTACCCGCCTGCAGACAATGAAGCAGGAGCGGGCGTTCTATTGATCAATCGGCATCGATGATTGCCCGCCGTTCGAGGGCACTCGCTCACTCCGCTGTCGTAACCGGCAGCGGCAATATCAACTCCGCCCCCTCATTCCTCACATTCCCCACCTCCCGCCCCACCGCAAACCACTCAAACGCCTCCACCGGCAAACCCTGCTCTTCAGCGACTTGCTGCGCCTCAGCCCCAGTCAAATCCGGGTCAATCCACCGCCGAGCCTGCTCCGCCGCGAGCACCAGCGGCCGCCGGTCATGAATATCCACCATCCCCCCATCACTCGCTGCGGTGATGATCACAAACCCGTCCCCCTCGTTGGGCGCAAGCCCCGGCCGTACCTCGGCCAGCGCCGCCATGAACATCGGCGCGCGGCTTTTCAGGCGAATGAAGTACGCCTGCTTACGCTTGGGCTCCTGCGGGTCGGCCACCCATTCATACCAACCATCAGCCATCACCAGCGCCCGGCCCTGGGGCCACAGCGCCTTGAAGAACTTGCCGGTGGTCACGGTCTCGACCCGGGCGTTGATCGGCGGCGGGCGCTTGCCGGTGGCCCAGAAGGGCGCCCAGCCCCAGTGGCAGGGGTCGATGCGCAGGCCGTCGGCGGCGTTGTGCAGTATCAATACCCGGCTGCCGGGGGCGACGTTGTAGCGGGCGATGGGGGCGTTGTCGTAGCCGCTGACCACGTCCTGTTCGGCCTGCAGTTCGCGCAGGTAGTCGGCCAGGCCCTGGTACTGGGCGAAGCGTCCGCACATGGGGTGCCTCCTGGGTGGCGAAACCGGCCGGCACCTTGCTGCGCGCCGTACCTGGGTCTGCTCAGGATAGACGGCGGCGGCAGGCCGGTGCCGCTGGCTGCGAACGGGCGCAGGAGGTCACGCCTGCAACAGGGTCATGCCGAGCAGATAAGCACCAGCAGCAGCGCCGCGACCGCCATGAACACATAGTTGAGCACGCTGAACCGCGCGTTGCTGCGGCCCTGGGGGTCGCCGGCGGCGGCGTTCAGGCCGCGCTGGCCCAGCCAGGTGATCCAGGCGGTGACTGGCAGCATGCCCAGGCTGGCGATATCGGCGATGGGGAAGCCGATATTGTGGCGCGACAGAACGTCGGTCAGGTTGCTGATCAGCATGCCGACCACGAACAGCGTGGCCAGGGTGCCGGGGCGCCATTGGAAGTCGCTGCCATCGCGCTTGAGCCGGTTGTCGGCCACGCGGTACAGGGCGTGGGTGAAGAACAGGGCGAAAAACGCCCGGGCTACCGGCCACAGTTTTTCGCCGGTGCTGCGTTCTACCTGCTTCCAGTTCTTGTAGGCCCAGTACAGCTGGTACAGGCCGAGGGAGAGGATGTAGAGGGTGAAGAACTTGCCTCGGGATACCACGTAGAACGGGGGTTGGGCTGCTGCTTCGGGGGTGGTGGCCAGGTCGGGCAGGGGCGGGGCATAGGTATTTTCGGGCACGGGCAGTCCTTTGGTGGGCCGGAAAAGGGGCGGGCACGGTAACTCAGGTTTTGAGGTAAATACAGGCCCTGGGGGGATGGCACCGGCTTTGCCGGTGATCGCGGGCAAGCCCGCTCCTACAGGGAGCGCGCCGGGCTCCATCTGTCGAAATTTCCTACGCCGAAATTGACCGGGCGGCCGATTCGCCATTAACTGTATACGCATACAGTTAACCTTCAAGGCCACCCCATGACCTCCATCCTCGGCCCGCTCGCCTGCGGGCAGGCCACGCTTGCGCGTTATGCGTTCCGCGTGCCGGCGGGCTTTCCGTCGCCGGCGGCGGACCACCTGGAGCAAGCCCTCTCACTGGACGAGCTGTTGAACCTGCGCGCGCCGCACATGTACCTGGTGCGCATCGACGGTGACAGCATGCAGGGCGCGGGTATTTTCGATGGCGACCTGGTGATCGTCGACCGCGCCCTCGAGGCGCGCCACGGGCATATCGTCATTGCCGCAGTCAACGGCGAGCCGCTGTGCAAGCGCCTGCAGCGGGCGGGCAGCCAGGTGGTGCTGTGCTCCGAGAACCCGCGTTTTCCGCCGCGCTACATCCTCGAGGGCGACGAGCTGTCGATCTGGGGCGTGGTCACCTTCAGCGTGCGCAGCCATGCCGCCAGTGCCTGAGCCGGTGTTCGCGCTGATCGACTGCAACAGCTTCTACGCCAGCTGCGAGCGGGTGTTCCGGCCCGACCTTGCGCGCACGCCCATCGTGGTGCTGAGCAACAACGACGGCTGCGTCATCGCCCGCAGCGCCGAGGCCAAGGCCTATGCGCGCATGGGCGAGCCGTACTTCCAGATCCGCGACAAGCTGCGCCGCCACGGGGTGCTGGCGTTCTCGTCCAACTACGCGCTGTACGGCGACATGAGCCAGCGGGTGATGGCCCTGATCGAGTCGATGGTGCCGGCCTGCGAGGTGTATTCCATCGACGAGTGCTTCGCCGACCTGCGCGGCATCCCCGGCGACCTCACTGCCTTCGGCCGCGAGGTGCGCGCCCGTGTGCTGCGCTGCACCGGCATCCCGGTGGGGGTGGGCATCGCCCGCACCAAAACCCTGGCCAAGCTGGCCAACCACACTGCCAAGCGCCTGCAGGCGCACACCGGCGGGGTGGTGGACATTTGCGAGCCGTTCAAGCGCGACTGGGTGCTGCGTAACACCGGGGTCAGTGAAGTGTGGGGCATCGGCAAGCGCCTGACCGCACACCTGGCCGAACTGGGCATTCGCACGGCGATGGACCTGGCCAGGGCCGATGCGCGGCTGCTGCGCGACAAGTTCAGCGTGGTGGTGGAAAAGACCGCCCGCGAGCTCAACGGCATTGCCTGCCTGGAGCTGGACGAAGCCGAGCCGCCGCGCCAGGAAATCTGCTGCAGCCGCATGTTCGGCGAGCGCCTCACCGAGCTGGCGCCGATCCGCCAGGCGGTGGCCACCTACACCGCCCGTGCGGCGGAAAAACTGCGCGCCCAGGGCTCGCTATGCCGGCGCCTGCGGGTGAGCATCCGCACCGGGCTGTTCAACCCTGACGAGGCGCAGCATGCCCAGGGTGCGCTGGTGCAGCTGCCATACCCGAGCAACGACACCCGGCTGCTTACCGGGGCGGCTACCGAAGCGCTGGGGCGGCTTTACCGGCCCGGGTTTCGCTACAGCAAGGCCGAGGTGCTGTTGCTCGAGTTGTGCCGGCCGGGTGAGTTCACCGGCGACCTGTTCAACGCCGCGCAAGCGGCGGGGGCAGGGCGGTTGATGGCGGTGCTGGATGAGGTCAATGGCCGCTATGGCCGGGGGGCGTTACGGGCCGGCAGTGTGCCGCTGGCGCCCGAGTGGGGGATGCGCCGGGAGATGATGAGCCAGGCCTATACCACGCGGGTCGAGCAACTGTGGCGGGTGTGCGCGGGTTAAGCGGCCTTTTGCAGCTCCTTGCAGGTTCAGCACGTCCCGGCTTTGTTAATCCGTTTTTTCACTGTAAACCGGCCTGATTAACAGTGAAAAAAGGGGTTAACAGCGTGAGTGTCAGGGGTAGGCAGACCGTGCGCAGCCCCAAGCGTCACAACCGCAGCGCCCAGGTCTGGCTGACCAGGTCCTTGCCAAAGCTGTGCACCGGCTCCTCTTCCACCAACTCGAACCCGGCCTTTTGGTAAAGCCGCCGGGCATCGGTCAGCACGCTGGTGGTCCACAGGATCATCTGCGCATACCCGGCCTGGCGGGCAAAGCGCAGCGCCTCGTCGATCAACCGGTTGCCGATGCCCAGGCCCCTGGCGCTGGCGTCCACGTACAGCATGCGCAACTTGGCCGTGGTTGCGTCGTGACGCACGACGAACACCGAGCCGATGGCCTTGCCGTTTTTTTCCGCGATCCAGCAGTGGTCGGACGCCGGGTCGTAGTCGCGCAGGTACTGCGACACGATCTGCGCCACCAGGGCTTCGAACTCGCTATTCCAGCCATATTCGCGGGCATACAGCTCGGCCTGTTGCTGCACCACCAGGCCCATGTCGCCCGGGCGCGGGGCGCGCAGCAAGTAGTCGGTGGTGCGCTGGCCCAGCAACGCCTGCACCTGTTGCATGGCCTGCACCAGTTGCGCCTGTTGGCCTTCGGGCAGTTTTTCCAGCATCTGCGCCACTTCTTCGCGGGCCGCCAGTTCCAGTGACGCCACCACGCTACGGCCCGCAGCGCTGAGCTGCAGGTGGGTGACACGGCCATCGCTGTCCGAGCGTGCCTTGGTGATCAGGCCGTTCTTTTCAAAGGCCGACACCATTCGGCTCAGGTAGCCCGCGTCCAGCCCAAGCGCCTGGCACAAACCGGCGAGGGTGACGCCGGTGGCGGCGCTCAACTCGTAGAGCACCCGGCTTTCGGTAAGGGAGAACGCGCTGTGCAGCAGGTGCTCGTTGAGGGCGCCGACCTGTTGCGTATAGAAGCGGTTGAAGCGGCGCACGGCTTCGGCACGGTCATCGAGGGGGGAGGTCATCGCAGGTATCCAAATATTTGCTTTTGGCAATTATATGCTTGCTTTTGGCAAGTATGTCAATTCGCAGGCGGTACCGGAAACATCGGGCAAAACCGCGCAAGCGCTTGTTACACAGCTACCCGCCGCCATTCAGCCTGGCAGGCCATAGTCATTTGCGGGCAGTGCTTCAGCAAAACGCCGCTCATCGGCTGGGTCGCCGGGATGGGTGGACTCAACAAGAATTCCGTACGATGATCTTCGTAAATCAAGGATGAACCATGCCAAAGGGTTTCAAGGCAGCCAGAAGCGCGGTACTTGCCGCACTCGAATCAGGGGCGTACCTGCATGTGTCGCGGGGCGATATCGCAGTGAAGAACCTGCTCGCCATGGGCGCTGTCAGCGCAGACGAGGTGATCGACGTGATCCACGCCTGCCAGGGCCGCCACTACAGCAACAGCCCCCACCACGCCGTACCTGGCATCGAGGTGCACGTGCTGCGCCGCTGCAACTGGTACATCAAGTTCTTTTTCATCGAACCGCAAACGTGGTTCATCAGCGTTCACCTGTGAGTAACCCGATCATGAAGATCTTTTTCGAAGGCGATACCGGCCAGGCCCTGTGCGAACACTGCCAGGCACTGGTGGCCATGCACTTCACCCGCCGCGACGTGCCGTTCAGCGACGGCCAGGGCCTGGCCCGGGGCATCCTGGTGGGGGTGTGCGACGGCTGCGACCAGGTGGTGGCCATCCCGCCGCAGTCCACCCCGGCCATTCGCGAGGCGCGCAAGCAACAGCTCAAGTCCATCGAGGCGCGGCTGCCGGCTGTGTACCTCGACGTGCTGGACGCGGCCATGCAGGCGGTCACCAGCGAAGCCGGCGCACACTTGCGCAAGCTGTTCCTGGCGCACTACTTCCAGTGGCTGGTGCAGGCCCAACAGGGCCAAGCGCTGCAGCCGGCCCACGAAGCCTTCGTCCAGGCCCTGGAGGCACAACAGCGCGAGCGTGGCCTGCCGGCGTCCAGCGCCACCCGGCGCTTGTCGATGAAGGTCAACCCGCACATGGCCGAGGACTTTCTGGCCCTGCTGCAGCAAACCCACATGAGCCAGACCGAGCTGCTCAAGGCGGTGATCGCGCGCATTCAGGCTGATGTGCTCGAAGCCCGCGACCCGCAGGTGATCGGTGCGCTGCAAAGGCTGGCGCGAGTGGCGGGCTAGAGCGCATTGGCGCAACTGGCAAAACCGGCTATCTTGTCGCCCCTCGCAAGGCCCCGCGCGACCCCAGGGAGTTTCAATGTCGCATCCACACAGCCCCCGCGCGCCGTTCGGCCTGCAAAGCGGGCGCACCTTCACGCCGGCCAGCTACCTGGCCAGCACCCTCGATGGCTACTCGCAACTGGTGGTCCCCGGCGCCGAACAAGTGTGGGCGGTGGGTGAAGTCGACCTGGGCGATGGCGTGCGCCTGCTGCGCTTCTACCTGGATGACGAAGACTACTGGCTGCAGGTGGTGATGAACGGTTCAAGTACCGGCGACACCATCCTGTTCGGCTACCACAGCGTCCTGCCGCTGCAAGGCCAGACGCAGGTGCAGCAGTTGCTGGGCCCGGGCTCGAAGGTCGGCCTGCCGATGTACGAGCACGACGGCTACCTGTATTCGCGCCAGTGGGGCAGCGGGCAGGGCCAGGCCGAACTGGTCCCGTTCAGCGAACAGGTCGGCAGCCCCGAGGCGAGCTACCGCATCCGCCATCTGGCGATGCTCTACGCCCGCGATACCGGCCTGCCAGGGCGGCGCGAATTCCTTCTGCTGTCGCTGGAGGAAGACGCCCAAGGCCACACCAGCCTCAGCACCTCGCTGGGCGTCACCCTGCACCCCACGGACTTCGACGTAACCTGACAAGGATCTTTCATGCTCGACGCACTGCGCCTGTCGCTCAATGCCCCCGCCGTTACCGGCTTCATCGCCTACATCAGCGTGGCATTGCTGCTGTTCTGGCTGTTCCAGTTCATCTACACCCGTATTACGCCACACCGCGAGTTCGCCCTGATTCGCGAAAACAACCCGGCCGCCGCCATCGCCCTGGGCGGCTCGCTGATCGGTTTTTCGCTGCCGGCCAGCAACATCATCGCCTACAGCGTCAGCCTGGTGGACGTGGTGGCCTGGGTGGTGATTGCCGCCGTGGTGCAACTGGTCGCCTTCGGCCTCACCAGCCTGGTGCTCAAGGGCCTGTCGACGCGTATCGCCCGTGGTGAGCTGGCGGCAGCCATCTACGCCGCCAGCGTGGCGATCAGCGTGGGCTTTCTCAATTCGGCCTGCATGACGCCGTCGGTGTAAGGAGCCCGCCATGAGAAAAAGCCCGGTCAAGCTGGTGCTGGCCAGCTCCCTGCCGCTGGCACTGAGTGCCTGCGGCCCCAGCGAGCCCACCTACACCGTCACCCAGCGGGTCAACTACAGTGATCTGGCTGCTTGTGTGGCCGACCAGGTGCCGCAGAAGGATTGCGAGCAAGCCTACAAGCAGGCGTACGCCGATTACCTGCACAGCGAGCCGCTCTTTGCCTCGCTGAGCGAATGCGAGGCCGAGTTCAGTACCGGCGGTTGCACGCTCAAAGCCGGCTATTACCGGCCGCACATGAGCGGCTTCGAGCTGGAAACCTCAGGCGAGGTGACCGAGTCGCAGCTGGCCAAGGCCAACAACGGCCAGGGCAACCTCAGCGGCAGTATGGCCACCGGCGTGCTGGCCGGCATGTTGCTGAGCCAGGTGCTGCCGAGTGATCGCCACTACCGTTCGCAGCCGCTCTACAACTACCGCGCCGGTAACCAGGGCTTTCGCCGGGGCCCGCTTAGCCAGCGCTTCGCCATTCAACGCGACCCGCAGCAGGAGCAGCAGAGCAGCAGTTCGTCCAGTGGTGGCGGCGGTGGCAGTTGGGGCGGCAGTGGCCGTGAACCGTCGCGTAGCGCGGTATCGTCCAGCATCTCGCGCGGTGGTTTTGGCAGCCAGGCCACTGCCCGCAGCGGCTGGGGCGGGCGCTCCGGCAGCTTCTTCGGGGGCTGAGCATGCGCAAGGTCGACTGCGACGAACGCCCCGGATGGCGTGCCACCGCCGAGCGCGAAGGCTTTGCCTTCCATACCATCGACGGCGAGCGCTACTGGGACGAGCGCGGCTACTACCAGTTCAGCGAGGCCCAGGTCACCGCTGACCTGGAGGCGCCCACGCAAGAGCTGCACGCCCTGTGCCTGGACGCAGTGGCACGCATCGTCGACAGCGAGGCGCTGATGGCCCGCCTGGCCATCCCGCCGGCCTACTTCGACCTGGTGCGCCAGTCGTGGCAGGCCGACGAGGCGCATCTGTACGGCCGTTTCGATTTCAGCTACGCAGGCCTCGGCCCGGCCAAGCTGATCGAGGCCAACTACGACACCCCCACCTCGTTGTACGAGGCGGCCGCGTTCCAGCTGATCTGGCTCGACGAGCAGGTGCGGCGCGGCGTGCTGGCACCCCATGCCAGCCAGTTCAACAGCATCGCCGAGGACCTGGTGCAGGCGTTCCAGGCCATGGGTGGGGAAGGGCTGTTCCACTTCTCGACCATCAGTGGCTCGGTGGAAGACCGCGGCACCACCGACTTTTTGCGGCGCATGGCCGAGCATGCCGGCATCGGCACCCGGCACATCGACCTGGAAGACATCGGCCTGAGCGCCGAGGGCCGTTTCGTCGACCTCGACGGCCAGCCGATCCGGCGGCTGTTCAAGCTGCATGCCTGGGAGCACATCTTCCATGAAGCATTCGGTGCGGCCATCGCCGGCAGCGGTACGCAGTTCGTGGAGCCGGCGTGGAAGGCGCTGGTGTCCAACAAGGGCCTGCTGCCGTTGCTGTGGGAATGGCACGAGGGCCACCCGAACCTGCTGCCGGCGCATCTGGACAGCGACCCGCAACGCCCGGTACCCAAGGGCTGGGTGCGCAAGCCGTACTTCTCCCGCGAGGGCGCCAATGTCGACCTGCGCACCCTCGACGGCCAGCGGGAGTTCGAAGACGGCCCGTACACCGATGCGCCTTACATCTTGCAGGCGCTGGCGCCGCTACCCAGGTTCGGCGACAGCTACACCCTGGTCGGCTCCTGGGTGATCGGCGGCAAGGCCTCGGGCATCGGCATCCGCGAAGACGACACCTTGATCACCAAGGACAGCTCGCGCTTCGTGCCCCACGTAGTCTTGGACTGAGCGCACCTCCCCCTGTAGGAGCCGGCTTGCCGGCGATAGGGCCATAACCCCCGACACCGTGCCGTGCAGGCCAGCCCCCATCGCCGGCAAGCCGGCTCCTACAGGTACAGCACCTGGTTCAGGCTCTGCGCAATCCTGCAGGCAATCGCCCCTGACCTTTACTTCATCCGCTGGTAGCATGTGGCTATCATCGCCCATGATGGCCAACCAAGGAGTGCAAGGATGTTCAGGAAGTTCGCAAGTGCAGGTTTGATGCTGGCCATGGCGGCAAGCGCCACGGTTCAGGCGCAACCCATGCTGTTCAAGGACTACGCCTACGATTCGCCCAAAAGCACCTACACCAAAGCCAAAGGCTATGAAGACTGCAGTGACTTTATCGGCAAGCCAGCCTTGTGCCGGGACGGCGTGAGCTTTCTGGGTGAGGCGTTCAGCGAGGCCTTGATCTTCAACAAAGGCAAACTGCGCATGGTGACCCTGTATGCGCCAGAGACCGATGGCATGGTAGAGAAAGTGGTCCTGGCGTTGAACGAAAACTTCCTCATGACCATTTTCACCAGCGGCAAGAAGCAACTGGACCTGGTCAAGCTGGCCCGTACAGCCAAAAATCGCGAGGAAATGGCCCGCAAGCTCGCGGCCTTCCAGGGCAAGGCGGTGGAGAGTGGCACCTATTCGGCCACCTTCCTCGAAAAGTTCGAGCTGCCAAAGAACAAGCCCGAAGACGTCGTCCAGCTGATGATGATCGCGCCCGACGACCTGCGGGTGGCCGAGATGAACGTGCTGGCCGATGAAGACGACTCCACCGTGATGGTGCGTTTCGGCTATCCCAAGCTCGACAGCAAGGCCAACGCCGCACAGGTCAAGGCCAGCAAGGAAGCCTTCTGACCCGGCCGCAGGCTTGCCAGCGATGTGCTGGCAGCGCTTTAAGCCAATCATTTCACGGACAAATCTTGTAATAGTGGCACTTTCATAGTAACTAGTGGCCCAGTGCCACGAGTTACCAGGAAAAGCCGCGAAATTGCGGGAACGGAGTCCCTGTCACCACTCCCTCCATACCCCCCGGACGAGCCTGCTCGCAGGCTCGCTCCTGGTCTGCGCATGCGTTTTCCAATCACCCCACGCCACCGGGCCTTGCCGCCGGGTGGCTAACAGGATGCTGCCGGGCCCCGGGCGGCCAGTATCCGCAACAGACGCTGAAAGTAGCCCGCGCCAGCGGGCAGTGAAGAGGAAGGGAAATGTTCGGCTCCAGCTTCATGCGGCCTACTGCGCTGGCCGCAGCAGTCGCGCTCGGATTGAGTGGTTGCGCCACCATCGACAAGACGTTAGGTGACAATTCCGATGGTTTCGCCTGTGGTGCAGGCGCGCTCGCCGGTGCCGTGCTTGGCGGGGTCATAGTGGCGGCAGCGGGCGGCAGTTCGAAACAGATCGCCGCAGGTTCCGTGGCGGGCGGCGCTGTGGGCTGTGTTGCAGGTTATGCCTACAAGCAGCGGGTTGACCGGCTCAAGGCGGTTGCCAGCGCGCAAGGGCTGCAGGCGCAGGTGCGGGAAATCGAGGCGGTCGACGCCAGCAGCGGCAAGAAGGCCACCGTTGGCCTGGAAGCGCAGGTGCAGTTGCAGGAAATGTTCCCGTCCGGCTCCGCCAGCCTGACCGACGATGGCCGGCGCAAGCTGAGCGCGCTGGCTCAGGAGTTCGCCAGCAACCGTGGCAAGGCGCAACCCGGCCAGGCCACCAAGAAAGTCCTGGTGGTCGGCCATACCGACTCCACCGGCGGCGCCGAGCTGAACCAGCGCCTGTCCGAGCAGCGTGCGCGGGCGGTCGGCGACATTCTTGCCAGCGCCGGTATCGCCAGGCAGGACATCTACTACCAGGGCGCCGGTGCTTCCCGCCCGCTGGCCGACAACACCAGCGAGGCCGGCCGTGCGCAGAACCGCCGCGTCGAGTTTGTCGAGGTCGACAACGAGCAGGTGCTGGCCAAGCGGGTCAACGATGAGCGCAGCAATGCCAAGTACCTGGCCCACGGTACGGCGGCGCAGCCGAAGGTAAAAGCCCAGGCGCCAGGCAACAAGGCACAGGTCGCGCAAAAAACCGACAAGCCTGCGCCGGTCAATGACGACAAGGCCCCGACGCTGCCAGAGCAGCCTGCCGCAGCGGTCATCGTGCAGCTCGATGGCAAGGGCGGTATCGACTTTGGCGGCACGCCTGTCACCAGCACCCAGTCGACCTTGGCTTCTGCCATCACGCCGAAGAGTTCGACCTTCTCGATCATCAGCCCGGCTTACGCCAGCGCGCCGGTCACCTCGTGCGTGGGCGACCTGCCACGGGTCGAGGGCGAGGTGAAGAACCTTGCCACCGGGGCAACGCTGAAAGACTACAGCACCAATGACTTCTTCCCCGGCCTCAACGGCCAGGTGTGGGGCAGCAAGGTCAACGGCCATGTGGCGACCGTGGGGCCGGTGGGCATCCTGCGTGATAACGCCCAGGTGGCCGTGGCGCCGAAGATGCAGTTCATCGCCAACGCCGCCAGCGGCTCACGCAAGCAAAGCCCCGTGTACACCTCGGTGGCCAACAGCTACGAGGGTGAAACCCAGATCCTCTACCGGGTGTTCGCCCTGGACCAGAAACGTACGCCAGTCAGTTGCATGGACATCGTCTTCGACAAACGTGCCGGCTCCGCCGTCGCCGGGGAAATCTACTACCCCAAACAGAACAACGCCTACGTCGCCCAGTTCAAGCCCAAGCTTGTGCGCTAACAGGACCCACTTATGCTAGACGCCATCCGCACGTTCTCCCTACTTTACTGGCACATCGTGCTGCCCATCGCGGTGACCGCTTTCCTGGCGATCCCGATCATCACGCACTGGTACGAGGTGCGTTATTGGCTGATGAAGCTGCGTATCAGCCTGCCTTGGCTAGGCCGCGTCGCCCATTGGGTCAAGCACCCAGGCTCGCGCGAAGAACCCAGCGCCGAGTGCCCGAATGCCGTCGGTTTCCATGACTCCGAGGCGCAGCTGTGCAGCCTCTACGAAACCTACTACCTCAATCACCAGCCGTCGGAGGAGAACTTCCGCCGCTGCCAGGACTACCTGGGCAAGATCGACGAAGACAACCGCCACGAAAAAGGCTTTGGCCTGTGGCTGTTGATCATCGTGCTGATGATGATCGAGGCCAGTGCCTTCGGCTTTGCCCTGGCGCCGTTCGCCCTGACCCTGGCCACGCCGAACACCGCCATTGCCGGTGCCTTCGCCATCGGCCTGGTGATTTCGATCATCGGCGTGTTCCTCTCCGAGTTCGCCGGCCGCCAGTTGTACCTCAACACGGTGGTGGCGAAGATTCTCGGCTACGAGACCCTGCGTGCCTCCGGGGCCGACGGCGACATGATGCGCACTGACCTTGTGACCATCGACAACACCCACGTCGATGACAAGCGGCCGCACTACCAGCAGATGCTCAACCGCGTGAAGCTGCCCAAGAACGGTGAAAAACCGGCCAAGCGCTTTGGCCTGGTGGTTGCCTACGGCGTGTTCATCGCAGGCCTTGCGATCGCGGCCTTCTGGGTGCGTACCGAAACCCTCAACGCCCAGGAAGCGGAGCTGATCGCCCACCCGCCAGCGGTAGCGCAGGCGGCGGATGACTTCCCGGCCGGCGACGATGACAGCTTCCCGGTGCCCAGCGACATGCAGGCCATTGCCAACGAGGCCAGCGGCAAGTCGGCCCAGGACCAGATCGATGCGCTGCACCGCGCTTCGCTGGTGACCTTCGCCGTGCTCAGCGGCCTGTTCATTTTCATTCAGCTCACCAGTACCTTCCTGGCGTACCGCTTCGGCTTTGCCGGCACCCATTCGCGTGTCGCCTGGGAAATGGTGCGCAAGTTCTCCAGTGCCAGTGAGTTCGTGCGTTACCACGAAGCCAAGGCCCGTGATGTGGCCACCGACGCGCAAGGTTCGCTGGGCAAGCTGCAGGCGCTGCAACTGAATGCGTTCCGGGTCAACGGCACCGACCGCGAACAACTGCGCAAGGACACCATCAAGCGCACCTTCAGCGTGTTCGTCGACGAGCAGCAAACCCGCCGGGCGTTCCGCCAGCAGAAGGCAGCCGCCGGCAACCTGGCGCGCGACAGCCACAAGGTGGTGGAAGCCTACATCAGCAAGGTTATCAAGGACCTTACAGCGGCCATCGAGACCAACGACAACGCACGCATCGAGGAAATCATCCGCGTCGCGCAGCCACGCATCGCCCAGATGAACGACCCGCAGTTGCAACGTTACCGGGATCACTTCAATGCCCTGGTGACCACTTTCAGCGCCAGCACCGGCCAGCCCGCCGTGGCGGTCAGCGTGGCCGCGCCGGTGGTGGTGACCGTGGCGCCCGCCGCGGCCCCCGAGCCAGCAGTGGCACCGGCACCTGTCGTGCCCGTTGCGCCTGCGGCGCCGGCGCCTGCCACAGCGGGCTTCGACCCCCATCAGTATGGTGACCTGACCGAGTTCCACGAGGACGACCTGGCGTATGTCGCCCAGCGCCTGGGGGCCGAGCTGGACAACCTCAAGCGTGCCCGCCGCCTGCAAATGCTGGACAAACCTGGCCAGCCTGCCTGACGCGGCCCGGCGCCACCCGGGGCGGTAGGCCCCGGGTGGCCATATCGATGATGGAGGTACGATGAAACTCAAGCGCCTGCTGCTTGCCCTGATGCTTGCGCCCGGTGCCCTGCTGGCGGCCGAACGCAACGATTTGCCGAGCTGCTACGCCCAGGCCCGGGTCGAGGCGTTTCGCAGCGCGCCTTCCGGGCGCATGCTGACGGTAATGGTCGACCAGACCACCCCCTTGACCCGCGACCTGCAACGCACCGCCTGGGGGCACATCAAGCGCTTCCTGCAGCCGGGTGACAAACTGCGCCTGTATTCCTTCAGCGCCTACCTGGACGGGCACTACACCCGCCTGCAGTACGCCGCCGAGCTGGAGAAGCCTCTCGACGAAGCGGTGCTGGGCGACGTGCCGATGATGTCGGCGCGCAAATTCGACAACTGCCTCAAAGGCCAGTCGACGTTGCTGTACCAGCGTTTCGGCAAAGCGTTCGCCAGCGTAATGGGCACCTCCAGTTCGGACATTCCGCGCAGTGAAATCCTCTACAGCCTGAAGGCGGTCGGCGAAGACCTGCAAAAGGCCGAGAAGGTCGACCAGCACGTCATCCTGGTGATGTCGGACATGCTCGAGTACAGCGACTTCGGCAGTTTCTACCAGGCCAACGGCATACGCCCGATCGAGCCGGGTGTGGAACTGGCCAAGGTACAGAAGCAAAACCTGCTGGCCGACCTGGCCGGGGCGCGGGTGTATGTGCTCGGGGCGGCGTTCGTGCCGACCACGGCCAAGAACGGCTACCGCAGCGGCAAGATGATCCAGAACCTCGAAGCCTTCTGGCGGGCGTACTTCGAGAAGTCCAACGCCACCTTGCAGGGCTTTGGCAACCCGGAGCTGACCACCGCGGTGGAGTGACGGGCGGGGGCGTCGCTGGCCCTGCGAACGCCGGCTTGGCCCGCGACGACTGCTTCGCGGGCAAGCCCGCTCCCGCAGGGATTGCATGAGCTTCAGATCAGTGACGTACCTGTAGGAGCCGGCTTGCCGGCGATAGGGCCGGAACAGGCAGCACAAGACAGTTGCTCCCACAGGAATGTGCGAGGTCTGAACCTTGGCGGTGGGGGCTGCTGGCGTGCGCTGCCTGCACCGGCCCTATCGCCGGCAAGCCGGCTCCTACAGGTGCAGTGCAGGCCTGAGACTCCTATCCACCCCGGCATCATGGCCGCTTCATGTAGCACCTTGTCGCCACGCACTACCAACCCGGCAAAGACCTGCCATGCTGTTTGGATGCCTGCAGACCGCGCGCACCCAGACGCCCGGCCGCCGGCAAGGAGGGTGCCCGTCACCACGCCACCGTGACCGGGGCGGCGCACCGCAGCTGAACACCGCCGGACACCGGCCCGCCACCCGGGCTGGCCCGGGCTGCCGAGGTCTGCTGTATGCCTGATGATTCGCACCACCTGCCCCTGATCCAGCGCGTCCTGGCCCGCGAAAAGGCCACCCCCGGCGCGCTGTTGCCGATTCTCCACGCCATCCAGGCCGGTGCCGGCTACATCCCCGATATCGCCGTCGGCGAAATCGCCCATGCGCTCAACCTGAGCCTTGCCGAAGTGCGCGGGGTGATCAGCTTCTACCACGACTTCCGTACCACGCCGCCGGCGCGCCACACCCTGCGCCTGTGCCGCGCCGAGTCCTGCCAGAGCCGCGGTGCCGAAGCCCTGGCCGCGCAACTGCGCGAGCAGCTGGGGCTGGGCGACCACGGTACCAGCGCCGACGGCGCGCTGAGCCTGCGCCCGGTGTACTGCCTGGGCGCCTGCGCCTGCTCGCCGGCCCTGGAGCTGGACGGCCAACTGCACGCACGGCTGACCCCCGAGCGCCTGCGCGCGCTGGTGGAAAGCTGCCGTGAGGAGGTGAAGGCATGCTGAACCTGTGCATCCCCTGCGATTCACTGGCTCGCGCGGTCGGCGCTGACCAGGTGGCCGAGGCGTTGGCCCGCGAGGCCGAGCGCCGGCAACTGCCGCTGCGCATCCAGCGCACCAGCTCCCGAGGCCTGTACTGGCTGGAGCCGCTGGTCGAGCTCGAAACTGCCGACGGTCGCCTGGGCTTTGGCCCGCTGATGGTCGATGATGTGCCGGGCCTGCTCGATGCCCTGCAAGGCACCCGCCAGCACCCGCTGGCGCTGGGCCCGGTCGAAGCCATCCCCTACCTGAAAACCCAGCAGCGCCTGCTGTTCGCCCGCGCTGGCATCACCCGGCCGTTGTCGCTGGACGACTACCATGCCCACGGCGGCTTCGAGGGCCTGCGCCAGGCCGCGCTGCTGGACGGCGACGAGGTGGTCGCCGCCGTGCTCGACTCCGGCCTGCGCGGGCGTGGCGGGGCGGCGTTTCCGGCGGGCATCAAGTGGCGCACGGTGCGTGAAGCCAAGGCTGGGCGAAAGTACGTGGTGTGCAACGCCGACGAAGGCGACTCCGGCACCTTTGCCGACCGCATGCTGATGGAGGGCGACCCGTTCCTGCTGATCGAGGGCATGATCATCGCCGGCCTGGCCGTGGGCGCCAGCCACGGCTACATCTACGTGCGCTCGGAGTACCCGGGCGCCATCCGCACGCTCAACGAAGCGATCCTGCTGGCCCGCGAGGCCGGCTACCTGGATGTGGCCGGTAACGGCCTGGCCTTCCACCTGGAGGTGCGGGTGGGCGCCGGCGCCTACATTTGCGGTGAAGAAACCGCGCTGCTCGAATCGCTCGAAGGCAAGCGCGGGATCGTGCGGGCCAAGCCGCCGCTGCCGGCGCTGCAAGGGCTGTTCGGGCAACCGACGCTGGTGCACAACGTGCTCACCCTGGCTTCGGTGCCGATCATCCTGGCCAAGGGCGCGGCGTTCTATTGCAACTATGGCATGGGCCGCTCTCTGGGCACGTTGCCGTTCCAGCTGGCCGGCAACGTGCGCCATGGTGGGCTGGTGGAGCGTGCCTTCGGCCTGACCCTGCGTGAGCTGGTCGAAGGCTACGGCGGCGGCACTGCCAGCGGCCGGCCGATCAAGGCGGCGCAGGTCGGCGGCCCGCTGGGCGCCTGGGTGCCGCCGGCGCAGTTCGACACCCCGCTGGATTACGAGGCCTTCGCCGCCCTGGGCGCGATGCTCGGCCACGGGGGTGTGGTGCTGGCCGACGATACGCTGAACATGGCCGGCATGGCGCGTTTCGCCCTGCAGTTCTGCGCCGAGGAAAGTTGCGGCAAATGCACCCCGTGCCGCATCGGCTCGACCCGCGGCGTGGAGGTGGTCGACAAGCTGATCGCCAGCACCGACCCCGCTTATCGCGAAAGCCAGGCCGGCCTGCTGCGCGACCTGTGCGACACCCTGCAGTACGGCTCGCTGTGTGCCATGGGCGGGATGACCGCCTACCCGGTGGCCAGCGCCCTCAAGCACTTCCCCGCCGACTTCGGCCTGGCCCCTGCGGAGGCTGCGCAATGATCAACTACTTCGACCCCGGCAGCAGCGATATCGACCTGGGCACCCCCGAACGGCTCAGCGACGTGCAGGTCAGCCTGGTCATCGACGGCCGCGCCATCAGCGTGCCGGCCGGCACCTCGGTGATGCGCGCGGCAGCCCTGCTCGGCACCAGCATCCCCAAGCTGTGCGCCACCGACAGCCTCGAAGCCTTCGGCTCGTGCCGCATGTGCATGGTCGAGATCGACGGCATGCGCGGCTACCCGGCCTCGTGTACCACGCCGGTGGGCGAGGGCATGGTGGTGCGCACGCAAACCCCGCGCCTGGCCGACCTGCGGCGCAACGTGATGGAGCTGTACATCTCCGACCACCCGCTGGACTGCCTGACCTGCTCGGCCAACGGCAACTGCGAGCTGCAGACCGTCGCCGGCCAGGTGGGCCTGCGCGAGGTGCGCTACGGCTATGACGGCGCCAACCACCTGGCCGAGCAAAAGGATACCTCCAACCCGTACTTCGACTACGAGCCCAGCAAGTGCATCGTCTGCAGCCGCTGCGTGCGCGCCTGCGAGGACATCCAGGGCACCTTCGCCCTGACCATCAGCGGGCGTGGCTTCGAGTCGCGGGTGGCGGCGGCCGGCGGTGACAACTTCCTGGCCTCCGAGTGCGTGTCGTGCGGTGCCTGCGTGCAGGCCTGCCCGACCGCCACCCTCAGCGAAAAAAGCCTGGTGCAGTTGGGCCAGCCCGAGCGCGCCGTCATCACCACCTGCGCCTATTGCGGCGTGGGTTGCTCGTTCCGTGCCGAAATGAAAGGCGACCAGCTGGTGCGCATGGTCCCCGACAAGCAGGGCGGCGCCAACCACGGCCATGCCTGCGTCAAGGGGCGTTTTGCCTGGGGCTACGCCACCCACCCCGACCGCATCACCAAGCCGATGATCCGCAAGCGCCTCGAAGACCCGTGGCAGGAAGTCAGCTGGGACGAGGCGGTCAATTATGCGGCCAGCGAGTTGCGGCGCATCCAGTTCAAGTACGGGCGCGATTCCATCGGCGGCATCACCTCCAGCCGCTGCACCAACGAAGAGGCCTACCTGGTGCAGAAGCTGGTGCGCACCGCGTTCGGCAACAACAACGTCGACACCTGCGCGCGGGTCTGCCATTCGCCCACCGGCTACGGCCTCAAGCAGACCCTTGGCGAGTCGGCCGGCACCCAGAGCTTCGATTCGGTGATGCAGGCCGACGTGGTGCTGGTGATCGGCGCCAACCCCACCGACGCGCACCCGGTGTTCGGCTCGCAGCTCAAGCGCCGCCTGCGCCAGGGCGCGCGGCTGATCGTCATCGACCCGCGGCGCATCGACCTGGTCGACTCGCCCCACGCCCGCGCCGAGCTGCACCTGCAACTGCGCCCGGGTACCAACGTGGCCATGCTCAACGCCCTGGCCCACGTGATCGTCAGCGAGGGCCTGCTGGCCCAGGGCTTCATCGACGCGCGCTGCGAAACCGAAGACTTCGCCCGCTGGCGCAACTTCGTCGTCCAGCCCGACAACGCCCCCGAAGTGCTGGGCCCGCTGTGCGGCGTGCCCGCCGAGCACATCCGCGCCGCCGCCAGGCTGTACGCCACCGGCGGCAACGCGGCGATCTACTACGGCCTGGGCGTGACCGAGCACAGCCAGGGCAGCACGGCGGTGATGGGCATCGCCAACCTGGCCATGGCCACCGGCAACATCGGCCGCGAAGGGGTAGGGGTGAACCCGCTGCGCGGGCAGAACAACGTGCAGGGCTCCTGCGACATGGGCTCGTTCCCCCACGAGTTGCCCGGCTACCGGCACATCTCCAACGAAGGCGTGCGCAGCGAGTTCGAGCAGGCCTGGGGCGTGACCCTGCAACCCGAACCGGGGCTGCGCATCCCCAACATGTTCGAGGCGGCGCTGGACGGCAGTTTCAAGGCGCTGTACTGCCAGGGTGAGGATATCGCCCAGAGCGACCCCAACACCCAGCACGTCACCGCCGCCCTGCTGGCCATGGAATGCGTGGTGGTGCAGGACATCTTCCTCAACGAAACCGCCAAGTTCGCCCATGTGTTCCTGCCGGGCAGCTCGTTCCTTGAAAAGGACGGCACCTTCACCAACGCCGAGCGGCGTATCTCGCGGGTGCGCAAGGTGATGGAACCGCTGGCCGGCAAGGCCGACTGGGAAGCCACCGTGGCCCTGGCCAACGCCCTGGGTTACCCGATGAACTACCGCCACCCGTCGCAGGTCATGGACGAGATCGCCCGCCTGACGCCGAGCTTCCACCGCGTCAGCTACGCCGAGATCGACCGCCGTGGCAGCCTGCAATGGCCGTGCAACGACGCCGCCCCCGACGGTACGCCGACCATGCACATCGACCAGTTCGTGCGCGGCAAGGGGCGCTTCATGCTCACCGGCTACGTGCCCACCGACGAGAAGGTCAACGGCCGCTACCCGCTGCTGCTGACCACCGGGCGCATCCTCAGCCAGTACAACGTCGGCGCCCAGACCCGGCGCACCCACAACGTGGCCTGGCACGACGAGGACCGCCTGGAAATCCACCCAAGCGACGCCGAAAGCCGCGGTATCCAGGACGGCGACTGGGTGGGCGTGGGCAGCCGCTCGGGGCAGAGCGTGCTGCGCGCACGGGTCAGCAGCCGGGTGGCGCCGGGGGTGGTGTACACCACCTTCCACTTCCCCGAGTCGGGCGCCAACGTGATCACCACCGACAACTCCGACTGGGCCACCAACTGCCCGGAATACAAGGTCACCGCGGTGGAGGTGGTGAAGGTGTTCCAGCCGTCGGAATGGCAAAAGCGCTACCAGCGCTTCAGTGACCAACAGCGCCGCCTGCTTGAGCAGCGGCGCCAGGCCGAAGGCCAGGAAAAGGCAGAGGTGCGCCGATGAGCAGCGACAACCTGGTGAAGATGGCCAACCAGATCGCCCATTATTTTGACAGCGAGCCCGACCGGGCCAAGGCGGTGCAGGGGGTACGCCAGCACCTGCAGAGCTTCTGGACCCCGGCCATGCGCCAACAGCTGGGGGCGTGGATCGAGGGGCATGCGGGGGAGGGTGTGGATGACAAGGTGAAGGAGGCGTTGGCCTAGCTTTGCCTGCCCGGCCCTATCGCCGGCAGCCGGCTCCTACAGGAGATTGCATGCCCTGTAGGAGCCGGCTTGCCGGCGATAGGGCTGCCTCAGGTAAATGAAATGTCCGTCATTTACGCAGGGCTTTTCACCCACCGGTGCTAACCTCGCGAAAACCCCGCTTCGGACACCGCACCATGGACATGAACTGGCACCAGGCCCTGCAAGAGAGCCTGAGCTGGCTGGCAATCGCCACAGGCATCACTTTCGTCTGCTTCACCCTCGCGGCCTGGCTGGCCGTGCGCCACACCCGCTGGGGCCGGCAGTTCTGGCAACTGGCCGGCCCCTATTTCAACCTGCGCCGCACCTGGCGCCCGCTGCTGGCCTTTGCCCTGCTGCTGGTGCTGACGCTGTTCGCGGTGCGCCTGAACGTGTTGTTCTCGTTCTGGTACAACGGCTTCTACAGCGCCCTGCAGGGCCTGGACCAAACGGCGTTCTGGTACCTGCTCGGGGTGTTCGCGGTGCTGGCGACCATCCATGTACTGCGGGCGTTGTTCACCTTCTACGTAACCCAGGCCTTCAACATTCGCTGGCGCGTATGGCTTACCGAACGCCTGAGCGCCGACTGGATGCGCGGCGATGCCTACTACCGTGGCCAGTTCCTCGAAGAGCCGGTGGACAACCCCGACCAACGCATCGAGCTGGACATCAACGCCTTCGTCACCGGCTCCGTGTCGCTGGCCTTGGGCGCAGTCAGCGCGCTGGTGTCGCTGGTGGCCTTCACCGGTATCCTCTGGGGCCTGTCGGCGCCGTTGGCGGTGGCCGGTATCGAGGTGCCGCGGGCCATGGTGTTCGCCGTGTATGTGTACGTGCTGATCGCCACCTGGATTGCGTTCCGCCTTGGCCAGCCGCTGATCCGCCTGAATTTCCTCAACGAAAAACTCACGGCGAACTTCCGCTATGCACTGATGCGCCTGCGCGAAAACGCCGAGAACATCGCCTTTTACCAAGGTGCACAGGTGGAGCGCGGGACCTTGCTCGGGCGCTTCTTCGCGCTGATCGGCAACGCCTGGGACCTGGTGTACCGAAACCTCAAGTTCAGCGGTTTCAACCTGGGTATCAGCCAGGTGGCGGTGGTGTTCCCGTTCATCCTGCAGGCGCCGCGTTTCTTCAGTGGCGCCATCAAGCTTGGGGATGTGATGCAGACCTCCCAGGCCTTTGGCCAGGTGCAGGATTCGCTGTCGTTCTTCCGTGAGTCCTACGACACCTTTGCCAGTTACCGCGCCACCCTCGACCGTCTGACCGGCTTCCTCGACGCTAACGAGCAGGCCGCCGCGCTGCCCCAGGTGGACAGCCACGAACTGCCCGGCGCGCTGGCCATCAACGGCTTGCAAGTACGCCGCCCCGACGGCCATGCGCTGATCGACGGCCTCGACCTGCATTTGCACAGCGGCCAGGCACTGCTGATCAAGGGACCCTCGGGCAGTGGCAAGACCACCTTGCTGCGCGCCCTGGCCGGGCTCTGGCCCCACGCCGACGGCAGTGTAAGCCGGCCCTTGGGGCACCAGGCGCTGTTCCTCTCGCAGCGGCCGTACCTGCCGCTGGGTGACCTGCGCACCGCCATCGCCTACCCGGCCGACGGCCTGCCGGCAGACGATGCGCGCATGCAGCAGGCCCTGCGCCAGGTGAACCTGGCCCACCTTGCCGAACGCCTGGGCGAGCAACGCGACTGGTCGCGCATTTTGTCGGTGGGCGAGCAGCAACGCCTGGCCTTTGCCCGGGTGCTGTTCAACCAGCCGCAGATCGTGTTCCTCGACGAGTCCACCTCGGCGATGGACGAGGGGCTGGAGCATGCGCTGTATGCGTTGCTGCGCAGCGAGATGCCGCACACCTTGCTGGTGAGCGTGGGGCACCGCAGCACCTTGGCGGGGTTCCATACGCACCGGCTGGAAGTGGACGGGCAGGGTGGGTGGAGGTTGCTGGAGCAGGCGCCGGCTGAGGGGGTTTTGGCGTAGGCAGGGCGGTTGCATTCCCCTGTAGGAGCCATCCCTTTCAAGGGGCGCGCGTCAGGGCCTCCAGGTGCTCGCCACAAACCTTGCAGCGCCTGTGAGATCGAGCGCCGCCCGCGCGGCGCTTCGCGGGCAAGCCCGCTCCCACAGTTTATTTCGGGCCAGTTATGCCTGTCCAAGTACCGGCGCCTGCCTTGGTGTATGCCTTGAGTCATGTGGGGCGGCTGCAATGCCCACGCTGAAACCGCGTCGAACCAACAAGGCGGCCCAGGTGATGGCACAGGACAGACTGGCCCGAAATAAACTGTGGGAGCGGGCTTGCCCGCGAAGCGCCGCGCGGGCGGCGCTCGATCTCACAGGCGCTGCAGGAATTGTGGCGAACACCTGGCAGCCCTGACGCGAACACTTTGAAAGGGATGCCAGTAGGAGCGGCCTTGTGTCGCGATGGGCTGCGCAGCAGCCCCGGGGATTTTGCAGGATGCCGAGATCTCGGGGCTGCTGCGTAGCCCATCGCGACACAAGGCCGCTCCTACAAGGTCCCGTCAAATCATCTGGCTAGCCTTACCCCGGCCAGAGCAAGCAACGCAAACCCCCCACCCACCAGAAACGTCGCCTGATACCCCACCCAGTCCCACAGCCCGCCGGCCAGCACGCTGGCCACCAGCAACGCCACCCCGGTCACCAGGTTGAACAGCCCGAATGCGGTACCGCGCAGTTCAGGCGGGGCGCTGTCGGCGATCAGCGCGCTGAACACGCCTTGGGTAAAGCCCATGTGCAGCCCCCACAAACCCACACCCAAGGCCAGCCCGAACCATCCCGGCAGCAGCGCCAGGGCCAGGTCAGCCAGCACCAGCAACCCCAGCCCGATCATCAGCACGCCGCGCCTGCCGATGCGGTCCGACAACGCCCCGGCGGGGTAGGCCGACAGCGAGAAGGCCAGCGACATTAGCACCAGCACCACTGGGGCCCACAATGCCGGCAGCCCCAGTGCCTGGCCGCGCAGCAGCAAGAAGGCCTCGCTGAAGCGCGCCAGGGTGAACAGCGTGGCCAGGGCAATCAGCCGCCAGTAGCCGGCGCCCAGGCGCGCCAGCTCACGCCGGGCCAGCGGTGCGCGCACCGGGCGCGTGCCTGCATGCTCCGGCTCGCGCACGCACAGCACCAGCACCGCGATGGCCAGCACCGCCGGCAGCACGGCGGCCCAGAACACCGTCTGGAAGTGGCTGGCGGTCAGCCACATCAGCACGATCGCCAGCAGCGGGCCGATGAACGCGCCCACGGTGTCCAGCGCCTGGCGCAGGCCGAACGCGGCGCCGCGCAGCGCGGCTGGGGTGACGTCGGCAATCAGCGCGTCACGCGGCGCGCCGCGTATGCCCTTGCCAATGCGGTCGACAAAGCGCGCGGCGGTCAGCCATTCCAGGCCCGAGGCCAGCGGGAACACCGGCTTGGTCACGGCGGCCAGGCCATAGCCGAGCACGGTGAGCAGCTTGCGTTTGCCCAGGCGGTCGCTGAGGGCGCCGGAGAACACCTTGGTGATGGCGGCGGTGGCTTCGGCGATGCCTTCGATCAGGCCCACGGCCAGCACCGAGGTGCCGAGCACGCCGACCATGTACAGGGGCAGCAGGGCGTGGATCATCTCCGAGGAGATGTCCATGAACATCGAGACGAAGCCCAGGGCCCAGACGCTGCGGGGGAGGGAGTGGTGGGGCATGGTGATCTCGGTGGGGTGTTGAGATCACTGTAGACAAGACTGGCCTCATCGCC
The DNA here is from genome assembly GCF_044900265.1 of Pseudomonas sp. NPDC089406. NCBI lineage: Bacteria > Pseudomonadati > Pseudomonadota > Gammaproteobacteria > Pseudomonadales > Pseudomonadaceae > Pseudomonas > Pseudomonas sp. NPDC089406. The sequence continues at coordinate 88,355 of NZ_JBJDNC010000009.1, forward strand.
GGCAAGCCGGCTCCTACAGGGGTGTGCGAAACCCTGTAGGAGCCGGCTTGCCGGCGATTGCGGTGGTCAGGACTTGAACCGCCCCACCAACCCGTTCAGCTCATCCGACAGCTGCGCCAGGCGCCCGGAATCGGACTGCGCCGAACTGGCCAGGCCTTCCACCAAGCGCGCCTCGTCGTAGATCTGCTGGATATGCCGGTTGATCTCCTCGGCCACGCTGTGCTGCTCTTCGGCGGCGGCGGAAATCTGCAGGTTCTGGTCGCGGATCTCGTTCACCGACAGCTGGATGCCCTCGAAGCTGTCGCGGGCGCTTTCGATCGACGACACGCTGGCCCGGGACAGGTCCAGGCAGCTGTCCATCTTGTCCGACACTTCCTGGGTTTTGGTGCCCAGGGTGTTGAGCAACTGGTCGATCTCGCCGGTGGAGTCGGAGGTGCGCTTGGCCAGCGCGCGCACTTCGTCCGCCACCACAGCAAAGCCGCGGCCCTGGTCACCGGCGCGGGCGGCCTCGATGGCAGCGTTCAGCGCCAGCAGGTTGGTCTGCTCGGCGATGGCGCGGATGGTGCCGAGAATCTGGTTGATGCTGCGGCTGCCTTCCTCAAGTTCCACCATGGCCTGGGACGACTCGCTCAGGCGCATCCCTAAGCGGTTGACGTTCTCGGTGGTGGCCTCGATCTGCTGCTTGCCCTCGGCGACGCGGCGGTGACCGTTTTCGGCGGCATCTGCGGCGCTGCTGCACGAGCGGGCCACTTCGTTGGCGGTGGCGACCATTTCGTTGAACGCGGTGGACACCAGTTCGACTGCCTCGCGCTGGCGCCCGGCCGCTTCGTTCATGTCGCCAGCCATGGCGCTGTTGGCTTTCGACGCTTCGTGCAGGTTGGTTGAGGCCGAGCCGATACGCTGGATCAACTGGCGAATGGCGGCCAGGAACTTGTTGAACCAGCCGGCAAGCTCGGCGGTTTCGTCGCGGCCCTGAATCTGCAGGTCGCGGCGCAGGTCGCCTTCACCTTCGGCGATGGACTGCAGGCCGACGCTGACCTGGTTGATCGGCTTGACGATCACCTTCGAGAACGCAGCTGCCACCAGGGCGAACACCAGGGCCAGCAGCACCACGATCACTGCGGTGGTGTAGGTCATGCGGGTGGCGGCGGCCATCACTTCGTCGTACTCGATCAGGCCGACGAAGCGCCAGCCCAGGCCCGGCGAGGTCCACACGTTAGCCATGTAGCGCACGCCATCGATCACCACCTCGGTGGAGCCTTGCTCGGTGGCCGCCAGTTGCGCGTAAGGCGCGCCCAGGTCCTTCAACTGCTTGAAGCTGTGCCCGGCGTCGCGCGGGTCGACCAGCACGGTGCCGTTTTCGATCAGCATCACATAGCCGCTGTTGCCCAGCTTGATGCTTTTCACAAGCTCAGTGAGGTTTTTCAGCGACACGCTGACCACGAACACGCCACGGGCCTTGCCGGCCGGGTCGAGCAGGGCGCGTGCGGTACCCACCAGGGCCACGTCGTCCTTGTCGTAGTAGTAGGCGGCGGTGCGCACGGTCTTGCCGGGGCTGGCCATGGCGTCCTTGTACCAGGGGCGGGCGCGTGGATCGTATTTGGCCAGTTGCGGGTCATCGGGCCACTTGGCGTAGGTGCCGTCTTCCAGGCCAATGGACAGGATCGCCGCCGCCGGGTGAGTGGTGCCGTAACGGGCGAAGGCATCGATCACTTGTTGCGCGGCGGCCGGCATCGGTTTACTGGCCGCATCGGCGGAAGTGTAGTCTTTTAATGTATCGACTGAATTGTATACAGGATCTTTGGACATTTGCTCGACGTTCTGCAAAGTGCCGTCGAAGAACTGCCGCATATTACCGTCGATCTGGCGAATTTCCCGAGTACTGCCATCGACGAACTGGTCTACCGCATCACTGCGGATATTCATTACAGAAATGCCGCCGACCAGTGCTACCGGGATAAAAGCCACCAGCACGAAGGCCAGTACCAGTTTGTTTTTTATTTTCATCAAGACACCCATCCGTGAGAGTGAAGGAACGCAGGGCCGTTTCTAGGGAGGGGTGGCCACTTGCTATCTCTGTTTGTTTCGGCGGATTGAATATAAACCTTTAGTATTTGTTTCGTGTACAAGAATCCGAACGATTGTCTTGATTTTTGGGTCAGGCTTCACGGGCCCAATCGCCGGCAAGCCGGCTCCTACAGAGACCGTGCGTTATCAAGCCATATGCGCTCCCCTGTAGGAGCCGGCTTGCCGGCGATGAGGCCTGCAAAACAAACAACATTCTGTGCACCTGCCATGACAATTTGCAGGACCTTTCTTCAGACTTTCCTTATTCCCTGTAGTCCATTTCCCAATCAGTCTTTTTCGGCCTTTCAGCGGTTGTCCTTTACCGGCGCGCTCCGTAGTCTCGCCCGGTCGTCGCCATTTCGACGACCGGGTGTGCAAGCCCGCAGATGTAGTGCAAGGCCGCTCAATGGTGGCTGCGCGTGGGAGGCTTTCGAGCCTGCCGGGTTCCTACATCTCGGTCTTGCACACCTGCGCGCAGCTGCCTCCATCATTCCGGGTGCAAGCGGATTAACGGCGGCTTTTCATGGCTATGTAGGAGTGCTGAATCATGTTGAAAATCGTCCCCGACCCACCCCGCGCCTCGTCCCCGGAGGCCCGCCCATGACCCTCGAAACCCAAAGGCCCGACCGCCCGAAAACCGCCCACGCCCACTTTGGCACCTGCCACCAAGCCCACCCGCCGATGTTCTCGGTGCATGCCGGCATCGATGGCGAGGATGCGCTGGTGTGCGCCGTGGCTGCTCTCAAGGCCGCTTACGAAACCAACGCCATGGCCCTGGAAAAGGCCGACGAACCCCTGCGCAGCCTGCTGACGGCGACGGAGAACTCGCTGGAGAAAGGGTTGGCGTTGTCAGAGGCGGTGCTGGAGGGGATAGAGCGGGGTTGAGCGACCGCGTGGAGGCAGGCAGGTGTTTGGCGAGAGCCTTGCAGCGCCTATGAGATCGAGCGCCGCCCGCGCGGCGCTTCGCGGGTAAACCCGCTCCCACAGTTTATTTCTGGCAAGTACCGGCGCCTGCCTTGGTGCATGCCTTGAGTCATGTGGGGCGGCTGCAAAGCCCACGCTGAGATCGCGTCGTTCAAACAAGGCGGCCACCGGTACCGGCACAGGAGAGACTGGCCCGAAATAAACTGTGGGAGCGGGTTTATCGGGGTGCCGAACCACCGCGAAGCGCCGCGCGGGCGGCGCTCGATCTGATAGGCGCTGCAAGATTTGTGGCGAGCACCTGTCAGCCTCTACGCCACCCCCAGCCAGCTTCAATTGCCCTGCAGAACTTCACGAAATACGTCAGGCCGAGCGGCGGCGATATGCAGCAGCGAACGTGCTGCACCTGATGGCATGCGCCTGCCTTGTTCCCATTCCTGCAGCGTGCGCACCGACACGCCCAGCAACTGGGCGAACTTGATTTGTGAAAGCCCGGTTCTGCTGCGCGCTTCGGCCGCTTCGGTCGTTTCACCCTGATGCACTGCGCCGTAGCGCCCGGCTTTGACATCGCGGATAGACTGCAGCAGTTCCTCGCCGATATCGCGTTGGGCATCCCGCTGCATCAGTTCTTTCTCAGTCAGGGGCATGGCCTAGCTCCTTCACAATCTTGCGCAAAATGGGCGCGGGTATGTTTTCGGTGGTGCTCTTGCCGTAAATGAGCAGCGTGACGAGCGCGCCGTTGGCAAGCTGAGGGGTGTATATCATCCCTACGTCTTTGACGTACGGATTTTGCAGCGTATCAGGACAGAGTGACAGCCGTAGCCTGTTTCGATTGATTACGCCGCGGCGTACAGGCTTAGCCTCACCTCAAAGCCCCAACCGCAGTACCTGTGGGAGCGGGTTTACCCGCGAAGCAAGCAATGCGGTGCATGGCATCGGCTGCGCCGGTGTTCGCGGGTGAACCCGCTCCCACAGGGCGCGCGCCGTATTATGGATTGCTGTTTGCCTCACCCCGCCGTCACCTTGGCAAACGCCTCGCGGAACCTGCGCATATCCGCCTCATCCCCCACGCTCACGCGCATCCAGTTGGGCCAGCTTGGCCATACCCGGCCTACCAGCACCTGCTCCTGGGCCAGGCGCTCCACCAGCGGCTGCGCCGGGCCGCGCAGGTCGATCATGAAACAGTTGGTTTGCGAGGCGCTGCAGCGCCAGCCGCGCTCGCCCAGCCAGGCGATGGTGTGGTCGCGCAGGCGGGCGTTGTCGCGCTTGCGCTGCGGCGCCACCTGCGAATCCTGCAGGCTGGCCAGGCCCGCCAGCAGGGTCGAGGCGGGGGCCACGTTGTCACCGTCGTACACCTCGAGCTTTTGCAGCAGCGGCGCCTGGCCAATGGCCAGGCCCAGGCGCGCACCGGCCATGCCGTACAGCTTGGAGAAGGTCTGCAGCACCAGCAGTTCGGGGTGCTCTTTGACCAGCTCGACGCAACTGGGGGCATCGCTGAAATGGATGTAGGCCTCGTCCACCACCACCACGCTGCCGGCCGGCTTGCGCGCCAGCAGGCGCTCGATGTCACGGCGCGGAGTAAGGGTGCCGGTGGGGTTGTTGGGGTTGCACAGGTAGATCATCCCCGGGTTGGCGTCGGCGGCCAGCATGGCGTCCACATCATGGGCGTGCTGCGCATTCAGGGCGATGGCGTGCACCGGGGTGCCACGGCCCTCGGCCGCCTCGCCCGGCGCCTCGTAGGACGGCTCGGCCAGCACCAGGCTGCGCGGGCCGGTAAAGGCCATTACCGCGTGCTGCAGGGCCAGCTTGGAGCCGCAGAACACCTGCACCTGGTCGGCCTGTAAACCGTGCTGCTCGGCGAACAGGTCGATCAGCCGGTACTGCGCCTTGTAGGGGTAGCGGCCGCTTTGCGCGATACCGTCCTGCATGGCCTTGCGCGCTGCAGGGCAGGGGCCCCAGGGGCTTTCATTGAAATTGATCTGCACCGGGCCGCCGTGGGTGGCGGCCGGCGGGGTCTGCCCGGCCCAGCTCAACTGGCTGAGCAGTGGCAGGGTCAGGCCCAGACCAACCAGCGAACGACGTGAGATATCGGTCATGCTTCAACTTCCCTGTTGTTGTTGGTTAACAAGGGGACGAGACCGGCCGCGCCTGATTAAGGGTGGCAAAACGCTTTCTGTGGCCCAGGCCCGGTTGCTGGCACGTGAGGCTTGAACTGCACGGCGTATCTGCAATCATGGCGCAGCCCCCGGAGCGGGGCTTCTTTCACAGGCAATACAGGAAGGCAGCATGATGCTCGCAACAAGACGGAACTGGCAGGCCCTGGCCCTGGGCCTTCTCATCAGCACCCCACTGCTGGCCGCCGAGGCCCCGCGCCCGCCGGTAGCGGACAAGGTGGTGGCCTTCAGCGGCGAACAAGGCGTGAAGGTGTGGACCCTGCGGGTCGGTGAGCGCAGCGCCAGCCAGGCGCTGGTGCAGGTCGACGGCCTCGACCACGACTGGAACATGCGCATCCAGAAAATGGATGTGGAAAAGACCGACCGCGACACCCGCTATGCCACCGAAGTCGACGGCAAGAAGTATGTGGCGCTGATCGTGCGGGGCGACTGGGGCAACCTGTACCTGCCGGGTGAAAAGCAGGAAATCTCGTTGCGCTATGACGCCGGCCTGTCCGAGCAGGGCAATGCCCAGCATTTTCTGACTGAATACCTGGAACAAGCGGCTAAGTGAAGGCTGACGGCCCCATCGCCGGCAAGCCGGCTCCTACAAGGGCGTGCAAAACCCTGTAGGAGCCGGCTTGCCGGCGATGGGGCCGTTGCAGGTCAGAATGCCAGCTTGTAGCCGATCAGCAGCAGCATCGCTGCCAGGCAAGGGCGCAGCACGCGGTCGGAGATACGCCCGGTGAGGTGGCTGCCCAGGTAGATGCCCGGCAGCGAGCCCAGCAGCAGGTAGCCCAGCAGCGACCAGTCCATGTTGCCCATGCCGGCGTGGCCAAGCCCGGCTACCAGGGTCAGCGGCACGGCGTGGGCGATCTCGGTGCCGACCAGGCGGCGGGTGACCAGAAACGGGTACAGCAAGAACAGCGCCACGGTGCCCAGGGCGCCGGCGCCGATCGACGTCAGGGTGACCATCACCCCCAGTACCACGCCGGTCAGCACGGTCAGGGTGTTCAGGGTGCGGTCGCTGAGGTGGTAGTGATCACCCGCGTGCCTGCTGGCGAAGGCCTGCAGGCGCGATTTGAACAGGATGGCCAGGGCGGTGAGGATCAGCACCACGGCCAGGCCTTGCTTGATGATGGCGTTCAGCGCCGAGGTGTCGGTGTGCAGGGTGCTGAGGAACCACAGGGTGAGCGCCGCGGCAGGCACGCTGCCCAGGCTCAGCCAGCCGGTGATCTTCCAGTCGATGTTCTTGTTGCGCCCGTGCACCCAGACGCCACTGGCCTTGGTGATGGCGGCATAGAGCAGGTCGGTGCCCACGGCAGTGGCGGGGTTGATGCCGAACCACAGCAGGATCGGGGTCATCAGCGAACCGCCGCCAACGCCGGTCATGCCGACGATGAAACCCACAACCAGCCCTGCAATGGTGAAACCGAAAGAACCTACATCCATACGCTACTCGACTGCCCAGCTTGCCCGTGATCGGATGCAGCCAGCATATAGATTTTTTTATAGCCAAATAGACTTGTTCGTTATTAGGTTATAACCCTGGTGCATGTAGTGCTTTTCGCGCTTTGTGCAGGAGCAAACTGTTTTGCTCAATTTCCAAAAGCTGGCGCGATCCCTGTGGGAGCAACTGTCTTGTGCTGCCTGAATCGGCCCCATCGCCGGCAAGCCGGCTCCTACAGGTACGGCACTGACCTGAAGCTCATGCAATCCCTGTGGGAGCGGCTTTAGCCGCGAACACCGGCATAGCCGGTGCCAGCCACCGTGTTGTCTGCTTCGCGGGTAAACCCGCTCCCACAGGAGTGCACAGAGCCTGAGTCAGGCGGTGTACCTGTAGGAGCGACCTCCCCAAAAGCGCTCCGCGTCGATCAGATGCGGAAGCTGCCCACCAGCTGCTTCAAACGCCCGGCCTGCTGGCTCAGCGCATCGCAGTGGCGCAGGGTTTCGTTGAGGTTCTCCACCCCTTGCTGGTTCAGCGCGTTGATCTGGGTGATGTCCAGGTTCAGGCTCTCGACCACGGCGGTCTGCTCTTCGGTGGCGGTGGCCACCGACTGGTTCATGCCGTCGATCTCGCCAATGCGCTGGGTGACGCTGGCCAGGCGCTCGCCGGCCTGGTTGGCCACCTGCACGGTCTGTTCGCTGGACACCTGGCTGGTGTTCATGGTGTGCACCGCCTCGCGCGAGCCCACCTGCAGGCTGGTGATCATGCGGTGGATCTCCTCAGCCGACTCCTGGGTCCGGTGGGCCAGGTTGCGCACCTCGTCGGCCACCACGGCAAAACCACGCCCGGCTTCACCGGCGCGGGCGGCTTCGATGGCGGCGTTCAGCGCCAGCAGGTTGGTCTGCTGGGAGATGCCCTTGATCACATCAAGGATCTTGCCGATCTCGTCGGTACTGGCGTTGAGTGTCTCGATCTGCTCGCACGAATCGCTGATGCGCTGCGACAGCGCGGTCATGGCGTTGATCGCCTGCTCCACCACCTCGCGGCCATCGTGGGCCTGCTCGCTGGCGCCGCTGGCGTGCTGCGAGGCATCGGCGGCGTTGCGGGCGATTTCCTGGGTGGCGGCGCCCAGCTCGTTGATCGCCGCAGCCACGCTGTTGGTGCGCATGCTCTGCTCCTCGGAGCCGCTGAGCGAGGCATTGGAGGCGCCTACTACCTTCTCCGACAGATCGTGCACCAGGCGGGTGGCCGAGGACACCTCGGTGATCGAGGCATGGATGCGCTCGACGAAGCGGTTGAACGAGGTGGCCAGTTCGCCGAACTCGTCCTTCTGCTCGACGCTCAGGCGCCGGGTCAGGTCGCCTTCACCTTCGGCGATGTCGCGCATGGCGCGGCCCATGGTGGTCAGCGGGCGCATCAGTACCGGAATCAGCAGGCCCAAGAGGCCGGCGATGGCGGCCACCGCAACGAGCATGGCGATGATCGCCGAGGTGCGGAACTGGCCGAGGGCGGCGTAGGCCTTGTCTTTATCGATCGACAGGCCGATGTACCACTGCGCCGAAGGCAAGCCGTCGACCTTGGCGAACGAGACGATGCGTTCTTCGCCGTTCAGGGTCACGTCCTGCATGCCCGGCTCGATGCGCAGGTTGGCGCCGGGGTAGATGTCCTTGAGGTTCTTCATCAGGTGGCCCTTGTCGGGGCTGACGATGACCTGGCCGTTGCCGTCAACCAAGAAAGCATGGCCGATGCCGCCGAAGTCCACCGCAGCGAGGATCTCGCTGAGGGTGTCCAGGCTCAGGTCGCCGCCGACCACGCCCAGCAGCTCGCCGTTGTTGCGCGCCTTGACCGGGATGGCGATGGTCACCACCAGGCCGCCCACCGAGGCTTGGTAGGGCGGGGTCAGCAGGGTCTGGTTGGCGCTCACCGCCTGGCTGTACCAGGGGCGCTGGCGCGGGTCGTAGCCGTCGGGCATTTTCGCGTCGGGGCGCTGGGTGAACAGGCCGGTGTTCTGGCCGAAGTAGGTGAACTGGAAGTTGCTGGTGTACGAAGGCTGGTCGACCAGCCCCGGCACGTTGGGGCCGGCGCCTTGCTGGGCGATGTCCTGGGCGAGGTTTTCCAGCACCAGGATGCGCCCGCTCATCCAGTTTTGCACGCTGCTGGCGGTTTGCGCGCCGGCCTGGCGCACCGACGACTCGATGTTCTGGCGGATGGTGTTGCGTTGCAGGTAGTCGTTGTAAAGGGTGAACAACGCGAAGGCCAGGACGACGACGCCGCAGGCACTGAGCAGGATCTTGTGGCGGAATTTCAGGTTCATGTTTCGAGACCTTGAGCCAATAAGGGGGAGGGCGCCGCGCGCTTGTGGCGCGATGGGCGAAGCCTGTCATCACGGTATCGGCTGTTCATGAAATTTGTTGAAAGACTAAATGCCGCAAGCACTGTCGGTTATGCCCTGCATCTTAATCAGCCGATGACAGCAACTTCACCAGCGCCCGTGCGGCCTGGCCGAGGGGCTGCTGCTTGAGCCAGAAGGCATGCACCGGCAGTTGCAGTTCGTTGCGCGTGTTGCCGAAGGCCAGGCGCACCAGGCGCCCGGCGCCGATCAGCGGGCCCACCCGCGACAGCGGCAGGTCGCCCCAGCCAAGGCCGGCCTCGACCATTTGCACGGCCAGGTCGTAGCTGTCGGTGCGCCAGTGCGAGGTGCCGATCAACGCGCGCGGGTCGCTCAGCGGCAGGTCGCGGCTGCACACCAATACCTGGCGCAGGTTCACCAGGTCCTCGAGGTTGCGAATGCGCCCTGCGAGGTAGGCCGGGTGCTGCGGCGACAGGGTGGCCACCAGCGACTCCATGGCGATTTGCTGGAAACTGCGCCGGGCATCCACCTGCAAGCCGGCGAAGGCCAGCGCCAGGCAAACCCTGCCACTGTCGAGCAGGTGCAGGGCTTCTTCCTGGGGGGCGGCCAGCAGTTCGATGTCCAGCAACGGGTGGCGCTCGCCCAGGCGGGCGATGGCGTGCAGCAGCGGGCGCTGGTCGATGTCCGGCACCACAGCGATGGCCAGGCTGCTCTCAAGCCCGCGGGACAGCTCCAGGGCGTGTACCGCCAGCAGCCCCAGTTGCTCGCCGATCAGCCGGGCATGAGGTTCCAGGGCCAGTGCCTGGGCGGTCGGGCGTACTTCCCGGGGGCCGCGTTCGAACAACGTGTAACCCAACTCGGCCTCGAGGTTGCCGATGGCCATGCTCACCGCCGAGGGCACCCGGCCCAAGGCGCGGGCGGCGGCAGAAAACGAGCCACGGTCGAGCACGGCGAGAAACAGCAGGATGGTGTCGCTGGAAAAATTCATGGCAGGCTCCTTTCAGTGAATCTGAAAGCTGCTGACTTTTTCTGTCAAGTCTATTGATGCATGCTCGCCGCCCTTCGATGAACCCGCAGTAAAGGTGCCCCCGTGCAAGGACTCAAACGCAAACTGGTCTACGTGACTTTTTATGAACTGATCGGCTTGTGCATGTCGACCCTGGGGCTGGCTTATCTGTCCGACACCCAGGCCTCGCACACAGGGCCCCTGGCGGTGATGATCACCACCATCGCCATGGCCTGGAACCTGGTCTACAACAGCCTGTTCGAGTACTGGGAGAGCCGCCAGGCCACGCGCGGGCGCAGCCTTTCGCGGCGGGTGGTGCATGCGGTGGGCTTTCAGCTGACCTTGGTGGTGTACCTGATTCCGCTGATTGCCTGGTGGCTGGACATGACCCTGCTGGAAGCGCTGGTGGTGGATATGGCGTTCATCGTGCTGGTGCCGTGCTACACCTTTGCCTACAACTGGGCGTTCGACCGCATCTTCGGTTTGCCGGCATCGGCCATGGCAGTGGCCCCAACAGCCTGAGTCGTCCCTTGTAGGAGCGGCCTTGTGTCGCGAAAGGGCTGCGCAGCAGCCCCGGCGATCTTGCATGATGCTGAAACCCTGGGGCTGCCATGCAGCCCTTTCGCGACGCAAGGCCGCTCCTACACAGGGATCACCTTACGGCGGCAGCCGGATCAACATCGGCTCCTGCACCTGCCCGCGACTCCCCAGCAAACTGTCCTCCACCTGCCCCGACAGGTAATACACCCCGGCCATGGCCCCGCTCTGGCGGTTTTCCATCAGCTCCTGCCATTCCTCGTTCAGCGCCACCCCCAGAATCACCCGCAACTGCTCGACCATCTGCGGCTGCTCGCGGTCGTGGGTAATCATGCCGTAGCCGGCCACCGCCACCGAAATCATGGTCCCGGCTGCCTTGCCCACTGCCGCTGCGATGGCGCTGGCGGCGCCGCGCGGGGCCAGGGTGGCGCCGAGTTTTTCACTGGCCTGGGTAGCCACCGAGGACAGGCCGACGTCGGTTTTGCCCGGTGCCCTGGAGGCTTGCTGGTGCAGATGCTCGCGCAACGATTGCCAGGCCGGCTGCTGGGCCAGCGACTTGGCCCGCAGCAGTTGGTACAGCGAGGCGTTGCGCGCATCTGGCGGCCCCAGGGCGATGACTGGGATGCGGTTGAGGCGCTGGCTGAACTGCTCGGGCGGGGCGTTGTAGCGCTGGATGATGGCCGGCAACTGCTGGCCGAGCAGTTGCAGGTACAGCTCGCTGGCGCGCTCGCGGATGCCTTCGGGGTCGATCTGCTCGGCCACCGGGTCGATCACCCGCTGGTGGTATTGCTCCTGCAGGTACAGGGCCAGGCGTTTTTCTGGCGGCTCGGCGCCATTGCCGCCGTTCATCTTGTACCAGGCCACCTTCAGCGTGAGCCACTGCTGGGTCCAGTAGCCGGTGAACCAGGGGATGAAGTCGTTTTCGGTGCGCTGTTGCACCTGCTCGCGCCACACCCGCATCGAGCGGCGGGCGTAGTCGTTGGCCGAAGCTGTGGCCGCGACCGAGGCGTTCAGCAGGTCCTGGTCGATGCGCTGCCACACCGCCGGAGGCAGGGGTTGCGGTGGCGGTGGGGCAGGGCGCCTGGCGGCGCAGCCGGCCACGGCCAGCAGCAGGCACAGGGGCAAAATCAGAGTGGTTGATTTCACGCCGGGCGCCTCAAAGCCTTATGGTCAACCGAGTATAGGCCGGCGCCCCTGTAGGAGCCGGCTTGCCGGCGATCACCGGCGCAGCCGGTGCCATACACCGCGCTGCCTGCTTCGCGGTGGTCCGGCACCTCGGTAAGTCCGCTCCCACAGGATTAAGTGAAGTCAGGCTTGGCGCTGCACATGGGGGAGCTGTCTTGTATTGCCTGTGCCGGCCTCATCGCCGGCAAGCCGGCTCCTACAGGGACAGCGCAGGCCTGATGGTTATGTAGGGGTTATTTCAGGTCCAGCTTGGCTTCGAGGCGGTCCAGGTGCTCATGCATCAACGCCAGCGCCGCCTCGCCGTCGCCGCTTTCCACGGCATCGATGATTGCCGCGTGCTCCTGCCAGGCGCAGTGCTCGCAGCAGGGCGATTCGTAGCGGGCGATGATCAGCGAGGTCATCGGCACCAGGCCGTTGAGAAACCGCGCCAGCGGCGCGTTGGCGGCCATCTGCGCCAGCTTCATGTGAAACTCGCCGCCCAGGCGGATCGCCGTGCAGCGCTCGCCCTGCTCGTGGTGCTGGCGCTCGCGCTCCACCAGCTGGCGCAGCTGGCGAATCTGCGCCGGGCGCGCGCGCTGGGTGGCCAGGCCGATCAGCGTGGTTTCCGCCAGGCGCCGGGCACTGAGCACCTGGCGCGCCTGCTGCGGGTCGGGGGCGGCCAGGTGCGCGGTGTGGCTGGGGCGTTGCACCACCACCTGCTGGTCGGACAGCCGCCCGAGCACCCGGCGGATCACCGTGCGGCTGACGCCGAAGGCATTGCCCAGGGCCTGCTCGGGCAGGGCGCTGCCCGGTGGCAGGCGTTGCTCGAGAATGGCGTCGAACAAGCGGGGGTAGATCTGCTCAGCCGACAGGCGGGTTTCGCCGGCGCCCAGCAGGGCAGGCAGGTGGGGGGCGGCTTGGGCGCAGGCGGTCATGGTCGCTCTCCTTGTATCAGGGGCCGGGGTGGTCGTCGGGGATGTTCAGGGCGATGCCCATGCGCTCGCCTTCGGCGAGGATGTGGCGGCGCATCTGCAGGCTGGCGTGGGCACTGTTGCGTTCGCGGATGGCGCGCACCACCGCTTCGTTTTCGCTCAGGCGCGCGGCCAGGTGTTCGGGGGAGTTACGCAGCATGTCGGCGCTTTCTTTGAGAGCGTTGCCGGTTTGCTGCACCACGCTCTGGAAGATCGGGTTGGTGGTCAGGGCGAACAGCGCTTCGTGGAAGGCGATGTAGGCATTGAAACCGGCCTCGCTGTCGTTTGACTCCAGCGCTTCGCGCATGTCCATCAGGGTCAGGCGCAACTGGCCGATATCCTGATTGCCGGCCGATTGCGCCACCAACCCTGCGATGAAGGGTTCGAGGGTGTAGCGCAGCTCCAGCACGTCGGCAAGGCTGGCCTGGGCCACGGCTTCGGGGCTTTGCGCCGGGGCGGCGTCGGCGTCCAGCACCAGTACGCCCTTGCCTGGCAGCGAACGCACCAGGCCCAGGGTTTCCAGCACGATCACCGCTTCGCGCAGGCTGGGGCGGCTGATGCCCATTTGCTCGGCCAGCTCGCGCTGGCCGGGCAGCATGTCGCCGCTGCGCCACTGGCCGCGGGCCAGGGCCTGGCGGAGTTTCTCCACCACTGAGTTGACTACGGTCGATGAGCTGATCACGGTTCGCTCCTTGGTTGACGCGTTAGGCTCGCGTCTGGCGGGGCGGCGGCTGGCGCCGCCCGCCGGGGGCTTAGAATTCCTGTTGATGGGCGCTGCCCTGCTTGCGCGGTGCCGGGGCGTAGCCTGGTTTGTTGGCCAGCACGTTGTTGGCGCGCTCCAGGTCGATATCCTTCTCCCAACGGGCGATGGCCACGGTGGCGACGCAGTTGCCGATCAGGTTGGTCAGCGCGCGGCCGATGCCCATGAACCAGTCCACCGCCAGCACCAGCACCAGGCCCACCACCGGGATCGCCGGTACCGCGGTCAGGGTGGCAGCGAGGATCACCAGGGCCGAGCCTGGGATGCCGTGGGCACCCTTGGAAGTCACCAGCGACACCAGAAGAATGGTCAGCAGGTCGGTCATGGCCAGCGGCGTGCCGGTGGCGTTGGCGATGAACACGATGGCTAGGGTCAGGTAGATCGAGAAGCCGTCGAGGTTGAACGAGTAGCCGGTGGGGATCACCAGGCCTACGGTGGAGCTGCCGATACCGAGGTGCTCGAGCTTGCGCATCACCTGCGGCAGTACGGCGTCGGAGGAGGCGGTACCCAGCACGATGCTCAGCTCTTCACGCAGGTACTTGATCAGCGGCAGCAGGCGCAGGCCGGAGATGCGCATCACGGTGCCCAGCACGATCAGCACGAAGCCTGCGCAGGTCAGGTAGAACAGCGCCACCAGGCCGCCCAGGTGCTGCAGCGAGCTCAGGCCGTACTTGCTGGTGGTGAAGGCGATGGCGCCGAACACGCCGATCGGTGCCAGGCGCACGATCATGCCCATGATGCGGAAGATCACGTGGCTCAGCTCGTTGATCAGCCGCGAGATGCCCGAGGCCGACTCGCCCACCAGGTTCAGCGCGCTGCCGAACAGCACCGAGAACAGCAGCACTTGCAGGATGTTGTTGTCGGCGAAGGCGCCCACCACCGAGGTGGGGATCAAGTCCATGAGGAAGGTGGTGGTGCTGTGGATGTGTGCGCCACGGTCGGCCAGGGCGCCGGCATCGGCACTGGACAACTGGTCGAGGTGGATGTTGGCGCCGGTGCCGATGCCGCTGCTGAAGGCGAACACCAGGCCGATCACCAGGGCCAGGGTGGTCAGCACCTCGAAGTAGATCACCGACTTGAGGCCGATGCGCCCGACCTTTTTCAGGTCGCCTGCGCCGGAAATGCCGCTGACCACCACGCAGAACACGATCAGGCCGATGAGCATCTTGATCAGCTTGATGAAGCCGTCGCCAAGGGGTTTGAGTTGCAGGGACAGGTCGGGGAAGCTCAGGCCGCAGATGACGCCTAGGGCGAGGCCGAGCACTACCTGGAGAAAGATCGAACGCGAACACCATTTGAGCATGGGAGGGATCTCTGGTCGGTGTCCTTGCCCCCCAGCCACACGGAGCGAAAGAGTGCAGGACTTAATTATTGTGGTCTTACCGGTTTGTTCACTGCGAGGGCCATAAAACTCCCATTCTGGAGGTATTGCAAGATTTTTCGGCCTTACCGGTCTGACCAGTTGTCGTGTGGATTTTGAGAGGCTGGCCGCCCCTGCGCGGGTGATCGCTTGTAGGAGCCGGCTTGCCGGCGATCAGGCCGGTAGCCCCTATAGCCTGTGCCAGACCGGTCGCCGCCGGTTCAGCCGCAACAGCGGGCAGAGCCAGGGACAATGGTCTGCTTGCAAAGCCCCATGGACCCCGTAAAATCCGCCGCCCATGACTGATTGGTCATTCAATCAAATACCCGAAGCCAACCGCCTCTCGGCTGGCTCCACGCCCGCGTGAGAATGGAGTCCCATCGTGCGTACCAACCTGCCGGTCAACCCGGTCGAGCAAAGCTTCCCCGAGCACCAGCGGCTCATTTCTGCCACCGACACCTCAAGCCTGATCACCTACTGCAACGCCGAGTTCGCCGCCATCAGCGGCTACAGCCAGGCCGAGCTGGTCGGCAGCCCGCACAACCTGGTGCGCCACCCGGACATGCCCGAGGCGGTGTTCGAGCTGATGTGGCAGTACCTCAAGGCCGGCCAGAGCTGGATGGGCATCGTCAAGAACCGCTGCAAGAACGGCAATTTCTACTGGGTCAGCGCCTATGTGACGCCGATCCTGGAGAACGGCCGGCTGGTGGGCTACGAGTCGGTACGGGTGCGCCCGACCCGTGAGCAGGTGGCCCGGGCCGAGGCGGTGTACGCGCGCCTGCGTGCAGGCCAGGCCGCACTTTCGCCGGCCCGGCGCCTGGCGCTGGCAGCCCGTGCCCTGGTGGTGCCGCTGTGTGCCGGCGCCTTGGCCGTGGGCGCCGATCGGCTGTGGCCGGGCCTGCCGGCCCAGGGCCTGACCCTGGCGCTGTTCGCCGCCACCGGCTGGTGGGCGCAGAGCCGCATGGCCCGCCACCAGCGGCGGATTGCCGCCGCCGCCGGCAACACCTTCAGCGACCCGGTGGCAGCGCTGACCTACAGCGACCAGGCCGGCGCCGCCGGGCAGCTGGAGCTGATTCTGATCAGCGAAGAGGCACGCCTTAAAACCGCGCTGACCCGCCTGAGCGACCTGGCGGCACAAATGGCCGACGCCGCGCTGGATGCCGGGCGCCTGTCGCGGGGCACCGAGGCGGCGTTGCTGGAGCAACGCGCCGAAACCGACCTGACCGCCACGGCCATGACCGAAATGGCCGCCTCCATCGGCGAGGTGGCTGGCCACGTGCAACTCACCGCGCAAGAAGCCCACACCGCCCACCAGCTGACCGAGCGCGGCAGCCAGGTGGCCGACGCCAGCGGCGCGGCGATCCGTGGCCTGGCAGGCACCGTCGGGCAGATCAACCAGGCGGTCAACGACCTGGCCGGTCAGACCGGTGCCATCGCCGAGGCCGCCGGGATGATCCGCGCCATCGCCGAGCAGACCAATTTGCTGGCGCTGAACGCCGCCATCGAGGCAGCCCGGGCCGGCGAGCATGGCCGCGGCTTTGCGGTAGTGGCTGATGAGGTAAGGGCGCTGGCTGACAAGACCCGCCAGTCCACCCTGCATATCCAGGCCATTACCGACAGCCTGCGCAGTGGTGCCGAACAGGCGGTGAGCATCGCCAGCCTGGGTATTGCCGGGGCCGAGCAGGGGGTAGTGCAGGTGGGGGAAACCCAGCAGGCACTGCAGGGTATCCGCGAGGCGGTGCTGCGCATCAGCGACATGAGCCAGCAGATGGCGGCAGCTTCGCAGCAGCAGTCCAGCGTGGCCGAAGATGTGTCGCGGCAGATCAACGGGGTGGCCGGTACCGTGCAGCAGAGCGCCAGCCGGGCCAATGCAGCGGCGTCGCGTGGGGCGGAGCTGGAGCAGATTTGCGCCGGGTTGCGGGCGTTGGTGGAGCGGTTTAACCGTTAGTGGTTGGTACTGTGTCAGGGCTGGAAGGTGCTTGCCACAGCCCTTGCAGCGCCTATGAGATCGAGCGCCGCCCGCGCGGCGCTCGATCTCATAGGCGCCAGATGCCTTTCGGCGAACACCTGGCAGCCCTGACGCAAACTCCTTTAAAACGCTACTGCGGCGCCCGCACCATCTCCTCGGTAATCGCGCGCAGCAGCGCCGCTTCAGCGGCCTTGCGGCTCTCAAGCAACAGCTCTGCTGCACGCTGGTAAATCACCCCCTGGTTCGGGTACAACCCGGAAACCAGCTCGATACGCTGCAACACCCCACCAATACGCCAAGGCACCTCGCCGAACTCACGCTCCAGCGCTTCGACATACCCCAGCGGCACAGCGGCCCCGGCATAGGCGCCAGGTGTCGCGGCTTCGCTCAGGCTGTCGAAGTACCCGGATGCCCCGCCCCATTGTTCGCCCAGCGCCTCAAACGCTTGCGGCCGCAAGCGCCGGACCCAGGCACTCCAGAACCGCTGGTCCAGCACCCAGTCGACCAAGCGCTGGTCGTTGATCGCGACCGTCACGTCGATAGCCAAGCGGGCGAGGGTGGCTTCGCTCAGGTTCGCCAGGTAATCGAAAGCGATCTCCTGCGGCTGTGGCGGCAAGCGCAGGGTTTCGCGCAGGTGCATACGGGCATGCAGGGCCATCTCGACTTCGTCGAGCAGGTAGGTGGGTTCGGTCAGGTCGGCGTCGCTGATATCGTCGCCGGCATGCAAGGGCGGTGCAGCATCGCGCTCGGCCTGGTCAAGCGCGCCGACGAGCACCCGCCGCCGGGCTACCCGGGCGTTGAAGATACTGCCCACCTGGGCATCCAGCTCTTGCTGGCGCAGCAGGCTGGTGGCGCTGCGTACGGCAACCTGTTCGTCGGCAAGGCCGGGGCCGGCATGGCTGACGGTCTGCCACAGCGTCACTTCGGTCTCGACCTGCTGGAACAGCAGGCTGGCCTGGTCGACACAGGCGGTGGCGGCGTCATTGAGCAGGTCGATGATCTGCTCCAGCACCTGGGCCCGGCCCCAACCGCCTTCGCCCTCTGGCTGGCCGTCAGCGGCCAGTGCTTCCAGCACCCGTTGCATGCGCAGGCGAAACGCCTGCGGGTGGCGTTCGTAATCGCGGGTGTCGGGCAAACGCTCCATCAATTCGTACAGCGGCCGCCATTGCGGGTCGGGGTAGGTGGTGGCGATATGGTCCAGCAGGGCCTCTGGCCAGCCGGCCGACCATTGCGGTGGGGCGTCGGCCTGGGCTGGTGTGTTCAGCCCGGCATCGTTCAGGCGTTGCCGCGCCTCGGGGGTGAACGGGTTGTCGTCGAAGGCGTAGATCATGTCCTCGTTGCCTTCGCGCACGGCTTCGGCGAACGCGCTATCGCGCAGGTCCGGGGCATCGACGAGGGCATTGCGGTTCATCTCCACCCGGCGCAGCACCAACGGGCGCTGCTCCATCAGGCCCTGCAGCCCCGGGGGCCATTCACCGATGCCGGTGTACTCAAGGTCCAGCCACTCCAGTTGCGTCCAGCCGGTCAGGTCCGGGGGCAGGTCGAGCGGGTTTTCGTACAGCGACAGGCGGCGCAGGCGATTGAGCCCGGCCAGGGCGGTGCGGGCGGCCTGGTCCAGCTCGACCTGGTTCTGGCCCAGATACAGCTCGCGCAGCGCCGGCCAGCGTTGCAGGGCCTGGAAGTGTTCGGCACCCAGCTCCAGGTCGTTCAGTGCGGCCTGGAACACCTCCAGTTGCGGCAGCCGCGCGAGTTGCAGGAGCGTGCCGGGTGACAAGGCTTCCAGAGACTGGTCCAGGCACAGGTAGCGCAGGCGCCCCAGGCGGCCGAGGATATCCAGCTGGTTGTGGTCTTCCAGGTCCAGCGAGTTGCCGGCCAAGTCGAGGGTTTCGACGTGCTGCAATTCGCCCAGTATTGGAGGCAGGTCTGGCAGCGCGTTGTCGCGCAGGTCCAGGTGGCGAACCTGAGGGAAGGCGCGCAGGAACAGGTTCAGGTCGCCTGCGGGCACTTCCTCCAGGCCATGCACCGCCAGGTGCCGCACGTAGGGCAACTGCACCGGCAGGGTGGGCAGTTCGTCGAGGTACTGGCCGTGGATGCGCAGGATCACATTGTCGATGTCGGCGATGGTGTCCGGGGCGTTTTGCCGCCGCCAGGCCTGGCGGATGCGCTCGGCCATGAGGGCACGGCGCACCCGCCGTTGCTCGAAGGTGCCTTCGTGGACGTTGTCCGGGTCGTGCACCCAGCGTTGCAGGGTCTCGTCCAGTTGCCGGTATTCCCGGCGCAGCCGTTCGAGCAGGCGGGTGAAGGCGCCGGGGTTGGGCCCGGCTTCGTTGCGCAGGATGCCGCGCAGCAGCTCGCGGTCGCCCTGTTCGCTGGCGGGGAACAACTGGTCGAACAGTTGATCGTCGGTCAGCCAGCCACTGCCACGGCCACTGAGGCGGTAGCCGATGCGATAGCTGCCGGGCAGCCGGGTCGGCAGGCGGTACATTGGCCGCACCGGGGCCATGCCCAGGTAGCCGGCGGCACGCTGGCGGTCGCCTGCAAGCACCGCGAACAGGGCTTCGCGCAGGCCGTTCGAGTCATGGATCTGCAACCCCAGCGCCACCCGTTCGCGGTCAGGCAGGGCATGCAGGATGGCCTGGAACAGGTCGCCGGCGCTGGCCAGCACCTGGTCGCGCTCATCACGCGGTTGATAGCGACCGTTGTCGCGCACCACGGTCTTCAGTGGCTTGCCCTCGCTACCTGCCGCGTGGCGCAACTGGCCGTTTTCACGCAGCTCCAGGCGTACCTCGCCGCGCCAGCCGGGCAGTTCGGCAAGGGCGCCGATGGCCAGGGCGTCGCGGTCGGCGCCGGTTTGCTGGAAGCTGCCCAAGGCCCGGTTGATACGGGCTTCACGCAGGTACAGGCGGGCGGTCTCGGCCATGTGCAGCGGCACCTTGCCGGCGCTGCGCATTCTGGCGAGGTCTGCCGGGCGGGCGCGGGCAATGATCTCGTTGCGCGCGCGCGGGCTCAACGCGGGGAAGTCCCGGGTCAGCAGCTCGCTGCCGGGCAGGGCAGCCACCTCGGGAGTTCTCGCCCCCAGGGCCTGGAAGCTGTCGACCAGCAGCGCCGGCAGCGGCTCGTGGTCGACCAGCGCCTTGCGCACGCTGGCGGCGTCGTAGCCGCTGCAACGCAGGGCTTGCGTCAGTGCTTCGTCAGCCAACCCCTGGGCGACCGGGCCGACGCGGCGCAACAGTTGTGCGTCATCCCAGCTCAAAGGGCTTTCATGGGGTAGCAGCCAGGCGCCCTGGCCGTTCTGCAGCAACGGCGGCTGATACTCCTGGCCGCGCGCCTTGGCCAGCCGCCAGCGGCCCTTTTCCAGCGCTTGCAGGGGCAGTGCCTGGCCTTCGTGATGCAGCCAGCGCTCGTGCTGCCAGTCATGCAGGCCATCGGCGGCAGCCGGCGTGCCTTCAGGCCAGGGCTCGGGGCGGGCGAAGGGGCTCAGGTCGCCCTGCCACAAGCGCTGGCGACCGTCACGCGCCACCCGGTGCCATTCGTGCAGCGCCCCCTGGGCTTCGCCAATCGAGGCGGCAGCGCCCAATGCGGCGACTTGCGCCAGGTTTTCCAGCACATCCAGCAATTGCTCGATGGCCGCTTCGGCATCGCCTTGGTTGGCTGCGTGCACCCCTTCGAGAAACTCGTCCACCAGCTGCGCGCCGCCAATCACCATCATCAGCTCGCCCAGGCCTGGCACGAACAACCCGGCAAGGTTCAACACGCTCAGGCCTACCCCAAGCCAGGCCTGCACGTTGGCCAGCAAGGCGGCGGCGTCGCGCTGCGCCACCGGCACCGCCACGCAGGCAGCGTCGATCAGCTTGCGCTCCACCTGCACGCGCGCGCGGTCCGCGAAGCAGTCGCCTGGCCAGGCGCGCAAGCTCAGCGGCAGGCGGGCGTTCTTGTCCAGGGTTTGCTGCCACAGGTCGGTCGGTGCGGGGAACAGCTGGTTGAGCCAGTCGCTGGGCGCGCCTTTCTCCCGTACCGGCGTGTCGGCCAGCAGCGTGGCATAGGGGTAACTGGGGAAGAGCAGGCCGTGCAGTTTTGTGGCGAATTCGGGCTGTTGTGCCTGGTTGACGTAGCGGCTGAAGGTGCGCCGCTCGCTCTCTTGCCACAGGGCTTCGGTCAGGGCCTGGCCCAGTGCCTGGACCGAGCTGTACTGGCGCAGGGGGCGGGTGGGGTGGCCGGGCAGGTAGAGGATGCAGGGTTCGCTGCTGTTGCCGGGTTGCAGGCGCAGCAGCAGCGGGCCGTCCAGGGGTATGCCGAACAGGCTGAGGTAGCTGCATTCCAGCGTGCGTGGCTGCCCACCGATGATCGGCTGGCGCACACCGGCCAACGCAGCTTCGCCCAGGGCCGCACCCTGCGCATCGAGCTGGCCTTGCAGGTGTGCCAGGCTCAGCTCGGCGGCGAAGGCCGCACGGTCCTGCTCGCGCAGCAGGGCGCGGAAGGCATCGGTGTCGATGTGGTCGGCCAGGTGGTAGCGGTAGCGCTGGCCCAGGTCGAGGTTGCGCACGCCGCTGACGAAAACAGCGCTCTCCAGGGCCAGCGGTTGGGCGTCGTCGGCCGAGGCGTACAGCTTCACCCGGGTACCTTCGTCGAAATTCTGCAGCGCCGCCTCCAGCCAGGGCATGTCGCGGCTTTCGCTGTAGTTCCACAGTACCGCGGTGTCGAGTTTGGGCGCAGTGGTGCCTGGGAACCAGCGCGGCAGGGCAGCTTGCAGCAGCGGCCGACAGTAGCGGTCGATCGGTTGCACCGGGGCGAGGGCCTGGGCCACGGCGCGGCTGGCGCGGTAGCTGGCGAGTATGCGTTGCTTGAGCTGCTGGCGCTGGTGGGGGCTGGCGTGCTTGTGCCAGTGGGGGTGGTGGCGGTGAATATGGCTAAGGTGCGGTGAAAGGGGCATGGCTGCTCTCCGGTGGGGGAAGCAGCGAGGCTAGGGAGGGTGAAGGTGGGGGGCGGGGTACATAACTACCGCGCCCGGTTTTGCTTCAGATTTGCGGCGCGGTGCTTTTCACCGCCGCCAGCTCCGGGTGCGCCACCAGCTTGTCGATGTGCAGCTCGTCGTTGTTCATCCAGGTTTCGGTCAGCACCCGGTAGTGCTCCATGTCGCGGCAGCGCATGCGCAGGCTGTAGTCGAAGTGGCCGCTGATCAGCTGGCATTCGTACACCTGCGGGCAGGCCCGCACGGTGGCTTCGAAGGCTTTTTGCGCCGAGCGCCCGCTCTGGTTGGACAAGGCCACCAGCACCAGCAGCGACAGCCCGGGGCTGACCTGCTGCACATCGATGATCGCCCCGTAGCCGCGGATCACCCCGCGCCGTTCCAGCTTGCGCACCCGCTCCAGGCACGGCCTGGGGGTGAGGTGCACAAGGGTGGAGAGTTTCTCGAAGGTGATTCGCCCCTGGTGACGCAGCACATCGATGATGGCTTCGTCGATGCGGTCCAGCGGGGCGCTGGCGGTGGCCTTGGTATCCATATTCGGCGTGGCTTCACTTCAGACGGTTGGACAGGAACTGGCGCAGGCGCTCGCTTTGCGGGCGGTCGAGAATGTCGGCGCTGCCGTGCTCCTCGACCAGGCCCTGGTGCAAAAACAGCACCTGGCTCGACACCTGGCGGGCAAAGCCCATTTCATGGGTGACCATGAGCATGGTACGTCCTTCCTCGGCGAGCGTCTGTATCACCTTGAGCACCTCGCCCACCAGCTCCGGGTCCAGCGCCGAGGTGGGTTCGTCGAACAGGATGATTTCCGGCTCCATGGCCAGCGCCCGGGCAATGGCCACCCGCTGCTGCTGGCCGCCGGACAAAAACGCCGGGTACTGGCTGGCGGCGCGGGCCGGCAGGCCGACTTTGTCCAGATACTTGCGCGCCCGCGCCTCGGCCTCGCCGGCACTGATGCCCAGCACCTTGCGTGGTGCCAGGCAGATGTTCTCCAGCACCGTCAGGTGGCTCCACAGGTTGAAGTGCTGGAACACCATGGCCAGGCGCGTGCGCAGGTTCTGCAACTGCGCCGGCGGTGGGGTGCCCTTGCTGATCTGCAGGGTCTGGCCGTCGAGGGTGATGCTGCCGGCGTCGGGTTTTTCAAGGAAGTTGATGCAGCGCAAAAAGGTGCTCTTGCCCGAGCCGCTGGCGCCGATCAGGCTGATCACGTCGCCCTTGCGGGCCTGCAGCGACACGCCCTTGAGCACCTGGTGCTCGCCGTAGTGCTTGTGCAGGCCGTCGACGCTGAGCTTGAGGGCGCCGGTGTGTGCCTGGGCGCCCGGGGCCTGTTCGAAAGTGGAAAGTGGCAGTGCGGTGGCAGTCATGGGTTCAGCCTCGGGCAGGGTCAAGGAAGCGCATCCAGCGACGTTCGGCCAGGCGCAGCAGGCCGACCAGGGCGAAGGACAGCAGCATGTACAGCAGGGCGGCCACGCCGAAGGCCTGGAAGGTGAGGAAGGTCGCGGCGTTGGCGTCGCGGGCCACCTTGAGGATGTCGGCGACGGTGGCGGTGAAGGCCAGCGAGGTGGCGTGCAGCATCAGGATCAGCTCGTTGCTGTAGGCCGGCAGCGAGCGGCGCAGGGCCGCCGGCAGCACCAGGAACAGGTTGAGTTTCCAGCCGCGCAGGCCGTAGGCCTGGGCTGCTTCCAATTCGCCGGCGGGCAGGTTGCGGATGGCCCCGGCGAAAATCTCCACGGTGTAGGCGCAGGTGTTGAGCACGAAGGCCAGCAGGGTGCAGTTCAGCGCATTACGGAAAAACTGGTCGAGCAGCGCGTGCTCGCGCACCACCTGCAGGCTGTACAGCCCGGTGTAGCAAATCAGCAGCTGGATGTAGAGCGGCGTGCCGCGGAACACAAAGGTGTACAGCTGCACCGGCAGGTGCAGCCAGGCGCGTCGCGATACCCGCGCCAGCGCCAGGGGCAGCGACAGGGCAAAACCCAGCACCATGCTGGCGACGAACAGCCACAGGGTCATGGCCAGGCCCGAAAGCCCGCTGCCATCGGTGTACAGGTAGGCCAGGCCGTATTGCTGGAGAAGTTCGATCATCGCGCCAGCTCCTTGATACCGGTGTTGTAGCGCCGCTCCAGCACCTTCAGCAGGTAGTTGGAGAGCACCGTGATCAGCAGGTACACCAGCCCCGCCAGGCACAGGAAGAACAACACGCTATTGGTGGTCTTGCCGGCGTTCTGCGCGGCCTTGACCAGGTCGGCCAGGCCGATGATCGACACCAGCGCGGTGGACTTGAGCAGCACCAGCCAGTTGTTGCCCAGCCCCGGCAGGGCAAAGCGCATCAGTTGCGGGAACAGCACCAGGCAGAAGCGCTGGGCGCGGCTCAGGCCATAGGCGGTGGCGGCTTCCAGCTGGCCGGCCGGCACACTGAGGATGGCGCCGCGAAAGGTTTCGGTGAAATACGCGCCATAGATGAAGCCCAGGGTGATCACCCCGGCGCCGAACGGGTCGATTTCCACGTAGTCCCAGCCCAGCGCCTCGGTGAGGTCGTTGAGCCAGATCTGCATGCTGTAGAAGATCAGCAGAATCAGCACCAGGTCGGGCACGCTGCGGATCAGCGTGGTGTACAGGGTGGCAGGGATGCGCAGGAGTTTTGCGCGGGACAGCTTGGCACTGGCGCCCAGCAGGCCCAGCAGCAGGCTCAGGGCCAGGGACAGCAGGGCCAGCTTGAGGGTCATCCAGGTGCCTTGGGCCAGCAGGGGGCCGAAGCCTTGCAGGCCGCTTGTGAGGAAGTCAGGCATAGCAGGGGATCTCGCGGTGGATTCATCGCGGGCAAGCCCGCTCCTACAGGTCACTGCTGGCAGTGAAGCCGCTCAGGGTCCTGTGGGAGCGGGCTTGCCCGCGAAGAGGCCGGTGGGGACTCATTCGTTGTAGATATCCACGTCGCCGACGTACTTCTTCTGGATTGCGGCATAGGTGCCGTCGGCGTGGATCATGGCGATGCCCTTGTCGAGCAGGGCCTTGAGCTCGGGGTCGGTCTTGCGCAGGCCCATGGCGATGTCCAGCGGCAAGGTCGGGTCCTTGATGGCCGGGCCGCTGCGAAAATCGGCGCCCTCGGGCTTGGACAGGAAGTTGAGCTGGGCTTCGAGCTTGTCGGTGACGGTGGCGTCCAGGCGGCCGTTCATCAGGTCGGCGTAGTTCTGGTCCTGTGCCTGGTAGGCCTTGACCTGCGCGCCCAGCGGGGCAAGCACGGCGCGGGCGTACGCCTCCTGCAGCGAACCTTGCAGCACACCCACCTGCTTGCCCTTGAGCGATTCGACGCTGTCGCCGAAGGTGGCCGACTTGCGCACGATCACCGACGTGGGGCTGAGGAACAGGCGACTGGTGAAGTCGATCTGTTTTTGCCGCGCCGGGGTGACGGCCATGGACGACATGATGGCGTCGAACTTGCGGGCGCGCAGGGCCGGGATCATGCCGTCGAACTCGTTGTGCACCCAGGTGCATTTGACCTGCAGTTTTTCGCAGATGGCGTTGCCCAGTTCGATGTCGAAGCCTTGCAGGCTGCCATCGGCGGCGACGGATTCGAAGGGGGGGTATTCGGGGTACACGCCGAAGCGGATTTCGCTCCACTCCTTGGCCTGGGCCAGGGTGGTGGCGCAGAGGGAAAGCAACAGCACGCCGAAGCGTTTGCGCATGGAAAGCATAGGAGTAGGTCCCTTGGTGTTGTTATTGGATTTGGGGCAGTGCAAGGGTGCAGGGGTGTCGCTGTTGTTGTGATGACTGCTTGGTCAGGGCTCAGGATGCGCGAGGCAGAGCGGTTTTTTGTGTCGTTTGCCAGCGCGGCGAAGGCCGGATTCGGCTGTTGCGTGAACGCTTGCAGCCGAATCGGCTGTCGCGACATGGATTTATGGAAGTGCGACAGCCGATTCGGTGGATGCGTGAGCTCGGCGTTGAACCTGTGGGAGCGGCTTTAGCCGCGAACACCGGCAAGGCCGGTGCCATACACCGCGTCGTCTGCTTCGCGGGTAAACCCGCTCCCACAGGATCGCGGGGCGCCCGCACCTGGCGCTGAACCTGCGGGCACCGCCACCGGGCGCAGCAGCGCGAACAGGTCCTTCGGATTGGCCAACTCCGGCACCAGGGCGATGTCCTCGCCGATATCCAGCGCCTTGGCCACATCCAGCACATAGCGCAGCGCCGAGTAGTCCTCGATGGCAAAGCCCACCGAATCGAACAGGGTCACCTGCTCGGCGTTTTCGCGCCCGGCAGCGCTGCCCTCGACCACCTGCCAGAACTCGGTGGTGGGCGAGCCGGCCGGCAGTTGCTGGATTTCGCCTTCGATGCGGCTTTGCGGCTCGTACTCGACGATCACCCGGGCGCGTTCGACGATGTCGCGGTGCAGCTCGGTCTTGCCCGGGCAGTCGCCGCCCACGGCGTTCAGGTGCATGCCCGGCTCGATCATCTCGGGGCTGAGGATGGTGGCGTAGGCCTTGTCGGCGGTCACCGTGGTGACGATATCGGCGCCACGCACCGCCTCGGCCACGCTGGCGGCGATGGTCAGTTTCAGCTGTGGGTAGCCGGCCAGGTTGGCGGCGAGCTTTTCCGACGCGGCGCGGTCGATGTCGAACAGGCGGACCTCGTCGATGCCCAGCAGGGTATGGAAGGCGATGGCCTGGAATTCGCTTTGCGAGCCGTTGCCGATCAGCGCCATGCTGCGGCTGCCTGCACGGGCCAGGTAGCGGGCGGCCAGGGCCGAGGTGGCGGCGGTGCGGATGGCGGTGGTCAGGGTCATTTCGCTGAGCAGCACCGGCGCGCCGGTGTCGACATCGCCCAGGGCGCCGAAGGCCATTACCGTGAGCAGGCCGTCGTGGGTGTTCTTCGGGTGGCCGTTGACGTACTTGAAGGCGTACAGGCTGGCGTCGGACACCGGCATCAGCTCGATCACCCCGTCCGGCGAGTGGTTGGCCAGGCGCGGGCATTTTTCGAAGGCATGCCAGCGCAGGTAGTCCTGGCGGATGTACTCGGCCATTTCGCCAAGGCAGGTGGGCAGGCCTTTGCGGTTGACCAGGCGGGCGAGAGCGGGCACGTCGATATAGCGGGTCATGGTGGTTCTCCTTGGCTGTCAGTGGCGCGAAGGCAGGTGCACTTCGGCGAGCATGCAGCGGGCGCTGCCGCCGCCGATGCGTTCGATATGGTCGATGTTCACCACCAGCGGGCGGCTGTGGCGCTCCACCTGGCGGCGTTGGCCGGCGTCCAGCGAGCCCCAGGCGCTGCGCGACATCACCAGCAGCGGCTGGCCGTCGCGGTCGTGCACCTCGAGCATGTTGCCGGCAAAGCGCTCCAGCTGGTCGAAGCCCAGGGCCAGCAACTCTTTGCCGGTGTCGCGCAGGGAGCGTTCGAGGGCCTGGCGTTCATCGGCATGGGGCAGGGCGTCGAGGCAGGCCACGGCCAGTTGGCGGCCGACGTTCATCATCACGTTGCTGTGGTAGATGGGCGCCTGCTGGCGGTCGACGGCATGGAACAGGCACAGCTGGTAGTCGAGTTGTTCGGCGAACTGGCGCAGGGCCTGTTGGTGGGTGCGCCCGGAGTGGCAGGCGTAGCTGATGCGGTGTTCGCGGTCCAGCACCATGCTGCCGGTGCCCTCGAGGAACAGGTTGTGCTGCTCCAGCGGGCTGAGGTCGACGGTGCGCTGGATGGCGAAGCGCTCCTCGAGTACCTGCAGCACGCCCTTGTTGCGCTCCAGGCGGCGGTTCTCGCCTTCCATGGGGTAGAGCACCAGGCTGCCGTCGGCGTGGCTGCTCCACCAGTTGTTGGGGAAGATCGAGTCGGGGGTGTGGGGTTCGGGGGTGTCCTGCACCACCAGCACCTCGACGCCGTGCTGGCGCAGGCTTTCGACGTAGCCGTCGAATTCTTCCAGGGCTTTTGCGCTGGCGGCTTGCGGGTCCAGCGGGGCCTGCTGGAAGCGGTTGTTGGCGGCGGTGTCGGGGTTGAAGGCGAACCGCGCCGGGCGAATCATGAGGACGGTATTTGTTGTTTGCATTGGGGCACGCATCCACGGGTGGGCTGTGTGGCCATTGTCCGGCGGATGGCGGGGGAATCCCGGCTGAAGCAGGTGGGGTGGGCAGCGGAGGCGGCTGAAAAGGTGGGTTTGGCAGCGGAATCGGCTGTGGCGGTTCTGGTGTCAGGAAACTCCTGCCGGATGTGACCCCTGTAGGAGCGGCCTTGTGTCGCGAACGGGCTGCGCAGCAGCCCCAAGACCTTCGAATCATGCAAAATTACCGGGGCTGCTTTGCAGCCCATTCGCGACACAAGGCCGCTCCTACAGGATTCGTGGTGTGGCATCAATCTGCGGAGACTATCCCCTGTTCGCGCAGGCGCTTGTACAAGGTGGTGCGGCTGATGCCCAGCACCCGCGCTACCGACGACAGGTTGCCATTGGCCTGGCGTAGCAGTGCGTCGAGGTCGGTCGGGTTTTGCGCAGCGTCAGCTGGCGCCTGGGTTTCAGTGAGGAAGTGCGCGGGCAGGTGTTCGAACTCGATCGGGCCGTTGCCCGCCAAGGCCAGCGCCACCTGCATCACGCTGACCAGCTCGCGGATGTTGCCAGGCCACGGATGGCTTTCGAGCAGGGCCAGAATCGTTGCCGGCAAGCGCTCGGGCTGCCCCGGCTCACGGTAGCGCCTATGCACCTGCTGGATCAGCCCACGCCGGTCGCTGCGCTCGCGCAACGGCGGCAGCACCAGCGCAAGGCCGGCTATGCGGTAGTAAAGGTCCTGGCGAAAGCGCCCGGCGCGCACATCGGCGGCCAGGTCGCGGTTGCTGGCCGAGACCACGCGAATATCCACCGCCACCGGCTCGCCGCTGCCCAGCGGCTGGATGCTGCGGCTTTGCAGCACGCGCAGCAGGCGGGCCTGGGTGGCCAGGGGCATGTCGCCGATCTCGTCGAGAAACAGCACGCCGCCGTCGGCCTTGCGGATCAGCCCGCTGTTGCCTTTATGGTGGGCGCCGGTGAAGGCGCCCTTTTCGTAGCCGAACAGCTCCGATTCCACCAGTTCCGCCGGAATGGCGGCGCAGTTCACCGCGATCAACGGCTGGCGCGCGCGGCTGCTGGCCTGGTGCAGGGCGTTGACGAACACCTCCTTGCCCACGCCGGTTTCGCCCTGCACCAGCAGCGGGATGTCCTTTTCCAGCAGCAGGCCGGCCTGGGTCAGGGCCTTGGCCAGCCGTGGGTCGCTGGCCTCGGGTGCTGCCCGTGGCGGTTGCTGGCGCGGGGCGTGCCATTGGCAGTGCAGGCGCTGGCCGGCCTGGGTGTGCAGGGCGAACGGGCGGCCTTCGGGGTGTTCGAGGAGCTGGCGCAGCGGCTGCTGGAACAGGCGCTCCAGGTTTTGCTGGCGCGGGTCGCCGCCCAGCAGGCTGTCGGCGCGGTGGTTGGCGGCTTGCACCTGGCCACCTTCGTCGAACAGCAGCAGGCCGGCCCAGGGGCTGTCGAGGTTGTCGGCGGCGTTGTTGAACAGCAACTGCCAGTGCTGCGCGCCGGGGCCGCTGAGGATCAGGCGGTTTTCCAGGCTCTGGCTGAGCATGCGCACCAGGCCCAGGGTTTGCGTGGCGGGCAGGTAGCCGTCGCTGGCGACGTCCAAGACCCCGACCAGGCGCCGCTCATGGTCGAACAGCGGGGCGGCGGCGCTGGCCATGTAGCGGTTCTGGCGCAGGAAGTGCTCGTCCTGGCCGACGTGGATGGCCTCGCCGCACACCAGCGCGGTGCCCAGGGCATTGGTGCCCACGCCTTGCTCGCGCCAGCGCGCGCCGGGGGTAAAACCATGCTGCTGGCGCGGGTCGACGAAGCGCCGGGTGCCCCAGGCTTCCAGCAGGCAGCCACTGGCATCGCCGAGCATCACCAGGTGGCTGGCGTTGGCCAGCAGGTGGGCATGGTGCGGCAGCACATCGTCGCGGGTCAGGCGCAGCAGGGCCTGGTGGCGTTCGAGCAGGGTGCTCAGCTCGGCACCGGTCAGGCAGTCGAAGTCGGGGGCGTGCTGGGGTTGCAGGCCATGGTCGCGGCAGCGCGCCCACGAGGCCTGGATCAGTTGGGCATGGGTGGCAGTGGAAGGGGCCATGGGCCTGTCCTGTGTCTTGTTGTTGTTCTTGTTGTTGTTCTACCGGCCGCGTTTGAGTGTCGTTCAGGGTTGTTCAATGTCAAACCCCGGGGTGTTCATTTGTTCAGCGAAGCTGTTCACATCTGAACAGCGGCGGATGGCGGCCTGACTGTGCAGGGCCGGGCCAGAGCCTGTGCGCCGAACTGGCACGGTTCTGGCTCCGTTCGGCGGACAACAATCAGAAAAGGCGCCGCCATGTCCCTGGTGCTGGAGCAGGTCAGCCGCAGTGTCGATGAGCAGGTCTGGATCAATGATGCCAGCCTGCGCTTCGAACCCGGCTCGTTCAATGTGCTGCTGGGCCGCACCCTGGCCGGCAAGACCAGCCTGATGCGGTTGATGGCCGGGCTCGACCGCCCGGACCGTGGCCGCGTGCTGATGGACGGCGAAGACGTCACCGGCCGCCCGGTGCGCCTGCGCAACGTGTCGATGGTGTATCAGCAGTTCATCAACTACCCCACGCTGACGGTGTTCGAGAACATCGCCTCGCCGCTGCGCCAGGCACGCATGGCCGAGGCCGAGGTGCAGCGCCGGGTGCGCGAAACTGCCGAGATGCTGCGCATCGAACCGTACCTTGCGCGCCTGCCGCTGGAGCTCTCGGGCGGGCAGCAACAACGCACGGCCATGGCCCGGGCGCTGGTCAAGGATGCTTCGCTGATTCTGTTCGACGAGCCGCTGGTCAACCTCGACTACAAGCTGCGCGAGGGCTTGCGCCAGGAACTGCGGGCGCTGTTTGCCGCGCGCAACTGCATTGCCGTGTACGCCACCACTGAGCCCAACGAAGCCCTGGCCCTGGGCGGCACCACCACCTTGCTGCACGAAGGCCGGGTGATCCAGAGCGGGCCCACTGCCGAGGTGTACCAGCGCCCGGGCAGCGTGCTGGCGGCCGAGCTGTTCAGCGAACCGCCGATCAACCTGGTGCCCGGCAGCCTCAGGGGCAACGAGGTGAGCCTGGCGGGCGCGGTGCACTTTGCCCGCAGCGCTGCCCTGCGCGAGCTGCCCGATGGCGACTACCGCTTCGGCATCCGCCCCAGCCACCTCACGCTGGTGCCGTCCGCCGATGATGACCTGGAGCTCGCGGTGCTGGTGGAGCTGGCCGAGATCAGCGGCTCGGAAACCTTCCTGCATGTGCGCAACGACCACTGGCGGATGATCCTGCACCTGCCCGGCGTGCACGAGTACCAGGTGGACACGCCGATCCGTGTGTTTATCCCCACCCACAAGCTGTTTATCTTCGACAGCCGTGATGCGCTGGCGCAGGCCCCGGGGCCGCGCCAGGCGAGGAGTGCCTGATGGCCGAGATCCGCCTGCGCCAGCTGGCCCACAGCTACAGCCGCGCCCCGGCCAGCGCCGCCGACTATGCCCTGCACGAGCTGGAACATGTGTGGGAGCAGGGCGGCGCCTACGCCTTGCTGGGGCCTTCGGGCTGCGGCAAGTCGACCTTGCTCAACATCATTTCCGGGCTGCTCAGCCCGTCCCATGGTGAGGTGCTGTTCGACGGCAAGGCGGTCAACGCCCTGACGCCGCAGCAGCGCAACATTGCCCAGGTGTTCCAGTTCCCGGTGGTGTACGACACCATGAGCGTGTTCGACAACCTGGCCTTCCCCTTGCGCAACCAGGGGCTGGACGAGGCGCGGGTGCGGGCGCGGGTGGAAGAGATCGCCGAGGTGCTGGACCTGACCGCGGTGCTCAGGCGCAAGGCGCGCAACCTCAGCGCCGACGAAAAGCAGAAGGTCTCCATGGGCCGGGGGCTGGTGCGCGACGATGTATCGGCGATTTTGTTCGACGAGCCGCTGACGGTGATCGACCCGCACCTCAAGTGGAAGCTGCGGCGCAAGCTCAAGCAGATCCACGAACAGTTCAACATCACCATGATCTACGTCACCCACGACCAGCTGGAGGCCTCGACCTTCGCCGACAAGATCGCGGTGATGCACGGCGGGCGCATCGTCCAGTTCGGCACCCCGCGCGAGCTGTTCGAGCGCCCGCGCCATACCTTCGTGGGCTACTTCATCGGCAGCCCCGGGATGAACCTGATCGATGTGCGCGCCGAGGCCGACGGGGTGAGTTTCGGCGGCCTGCACCTGCCATTGCCGGAGGGGCTGCGCGAGCGCCTGGCGGCCACCCCCGGCGGGCGCCTGCAGGTGGGTATTCGCCCGGAGTTCGTACAGGTGTGGGAGCAGCCGCTGGTGGAGGCCCATGAGGCGCGGGTGCTGGATGTCGAAGACCTGGGGACCTACCGCATCGTCACCCTGGAACTGGCCGGGGTGACGCTGAAAGCACGCCTGGGCGAGGACCGCCCGCTGCCCGTCGGTACGGCCTGGGTCGGCCTGCCGCCGCAGTGGCTGATGCTGTACCTCGATGACGTGCTGCTGGAGGCCGGGCCATGAACAAGGTGCACAACAACAAGGCCTGGTGGCTGGTGCTGCCGGTGTTTTTGCTGGTGGCGTTCAGCGCCGTGGTGCCGATGATGACCGTGGTCAACTACTCGGTGCAGGACATTTTCGACGCCTCCAACCGCTACTTCGTCGGCGCCGACTGGTACCGCCAGGTGCTGCGCGACCCGGCCCTGCACGACGCGCTGCTGCGCCAGTTCATCTACTCGGCCTGCGTGCTGGCCATCGAGATCCCGCTGGGCATCGCCATCGCCCTGACCATGCCCACCCGCGGGCGCATGGCGTCGGTGTGCCTGATCGTCATGGCCATCCCGCTGCTGATCCCGTGGAACGTGGTGGGCACCATCTGGCAGATTTTCGGCCGCGCCGACATTGGCCTGATGGGCGCGACCCTGGCCAAACTGGGCATCAACTACAACTACGCCGGCGACCCGTTCGACGCCTGGGTGACGGTGCTGGTGATGGATGTGTGGCACTGGACCTCGCTGGTGGCGCTGCTGTGCTACTCGGGGCTGCGCGCCATCCCCGACGTGTACTACCAGGCCGCGCGCATCGACCGGGCCTCGGGCTGGGCGGTGTTCCGGCATATCCAGCTGCCCAAGCTCAAGAGCGTGCTGCTGATTGCGGTGATGCTGCGCTTCATGGACAGCTTCATGATCTACACCGAGCCGTTCGTGCTCACCGGCGGCGGGCCGGGCAACGCCACCACCTTCCTCAGCCAGACCCTCACGCGCATGGCCGTGGGGCAGTTCGACCTGGGCCCGGCGGCGGCGTTCTCGCTGGTGTACTTCCTGATCATCCTGCTGGTGTCGTGGCTGTTCTACACAGCCATGACCCACGCCGACAAGGAGTAGCGCCATGCGCACACGCAAGAGCATTGCCCTGGCACTGTACTTCTTCTTTCTGCTGGTGCCGATCTACTGGCTGCTGAACATGTCGTTCAAGAGCAACACCGAGATTCTCGGCGGGCTGACGCTGTGGCCGCAGGCGTTCACGCTGGACAACTACCGGGTGATCTTCACCGACCCCAGTTGGTACAACGGCTACCTCAACTCGTTGTACTACGTGTGCCTGAACACGGTGATTTCGCTGGCGGTGGCGTTGCCGGCGGCCTATGCGTTCTCGCGCTATCGCTTTCTCGGCGACCGCCACCTGTTCTTCTGGTTGCTGACCAACCGCATGGCGCCGCCGGCGGTGTTCCTGCTGCCGTTCTTCCAGCTGTATTCGTCGATCGGGCTGTTCGACACGCATATCGCCGTGGCCCTGGCCCACTGCCTGTTCAACGTGCCGCTGGCGGTGTGGATTCTCGAAGGCTTCATGTCCGGGGTGCCGAAGGAGATCGACGAAACCGCCTACATCGATGGCTACAGCTTCCCGCGTTTCTTCGTGAAAATTTTCATTCCGTTGATTGGTTCGGGCATCGGCGTCACGGCGTTCTTCTGCTTCATGTTTTCGTGGGTGGAGCTGCTGCTGGCGCGCACCCTGACTTCGGTGAACGCCAAGCCGATCGCTGCGGTGATGACCCGCACGGTGTCGGCTTCAGGCATCGACTGGGGCGTGCTGGCCGCCGCCGGGGTGCTGACCATCCTGCCGGGCATGCTGGTGATCTGGTTCGTGCGCAACCATGTGGCCAAGGGCTTTGCCCTGGGCCGGGTGTAAGGAGGGCGGGTGATGGAGTGGATGGCCTGGACCTTGCCGACCGCGTTGTTCTTTGCCGGGGTCGGGCTGTTGCTGGCGTGCATGACGGTGTTCGAGCTGCGCCGCCCGTGCCTTGAGCGGCGTGGTTTTTTGCCGATCGCCACGACCCGTGGCGACCGTTTGTTCATCGGCCTGCTGGTCAGCGCCTACCTGCACCTGTTGCTGGTGGGGCTGAGCGACGGGCCGTTGTGGGTGGCCTCGCTGCTGTCGCTGGCGTGGCTGGTGGTGGTGCTGCGCTGGGGCTGAACCTTAGCAGGGCCCTATCGCCTGCAAGGGCACGCGTTCCCCTGTAGGAGCCGGCTTGCCGGCGATAGGGCCGTAACGGACGACACAAAGGCTTCTTCAATCGGGAGATCACAATGTTCGATAACAACGACAAACGGCGACATTTGACCCTGGCCGCGCTGCTGGTGCTGGCCGGCGTGCATGGCACGGCCTGGGCCGACCAGTACGAGGATGCGGCAAAAAAATGGATCGGCAGCGAGTTCAAGCCTTCCACCCTGAGCGCCGAGCAGCAGCTCGACGAGCTCAAGTGGTTCATCAAGGCCGCCGAGCCGTTCCGTGGTATGAAGATCAACGTGGTGTCGGAAACCCTCACCACCCACGAGTACGAGTCCAAGGTGCTGGCCAAGGCCTTCAGCGAGATCACCGGCATCCAGCTGACCCACGACCTGCTGCAGGAAGGCGATGTGGTGGAAAAGCTGCAAACGCAGATGCAGTCGGACAAGAACATCTATGACGGCTGGGTCAACGACTCGGACCTGATCGGCACGCACTTTCGCTACGGCAAGGTGGAGTCGATCACCGACATGATGGCCAACGAGGGCAAGAACTTCACCTCGCCCACCCTGGACCTGAAGGACTTCATCGGCATCTCCTTCACCACTGCGCCGGACGGCAAGGTGTACCAACTGCCCGACCAGCAGTTCGCCAACCTGTACTGGTTCCGCGCCGACTGGTTCGAGCGGCCCGACCTGAAGGCCAAGTTCAAGGAGAAGTACGGCTACGAGCTGGGTGTGCCGGTGAACTGGTCGGCTTATGAAGACATCGCCAAGTTTTTCAGCGAGGACGTGAAGGAAATCGACGGCAAACGCGTGTACGGCCATATGGACTACGGCAAGAAGGACCCGTCGCTCGGCTGGCGCTTCACCGATGCCTGGTTCTCCATGGCCGGTGGCGGCGACAAGGGCCTGCCCAACGGCCTGCCGGTGGACGAGTGGGGCATTCGCGTGGAGGACTGCCACCCGGTGGGCTCCAGCGTGACCCGTGGCGGCGACACCAACGGCCCGGCGGCGGTGTTCGCCACCCAGAAGTACGTGGACTGGATGCGCGCCTATGCGCCGAAGGAAGCCCAGGGCATGACCTTCTCCGAGTCCGGCCCGGTGCCGGCCCAGGGCAACATCGCCCAGCAGATCTTCTGGTACACCGCGTTTACCGCCGACATGACCAAGCCGGGGCTGCCGGTGGTCAACGCCGATGGCACGCCGAAGTGGCGCATGGCGCCGTCGCCCAAGGGGCCGTACTGGGAGGAGGGGATGAAGCTTGGCTACCAGGACACCGGCTCCTGGACCTTCTTCAAGTCGACCCCCGAGAAGCAGCGCCTGGCGGCTTGGCTGTATGCGCAGTTCGTCACCTCCAAGACCGTGTCGCTGAAAAAGACCATCGTCGGCCTGACGCCGATTCGTGAGTCGGACATCAACTCCCAGGCCATGACCGACCTTGCGCCCAAGCTCGGTGGGTTGGTGGAGTTCTACAGAAGCCCGGCACGGGTGCAGTGGACGCCCACCGGCACCAACGTGCCGGACTACCCGCGGCTGGCGCAGTTGTGGTGGAGCCATATCGCCGAGGTGGCCAGTGGCGAGAAAACCCCGCAAGAGGCGCTGGATGGGTTGGCGCGTGATCAGGACCGCATGATGGAGCGCCTGCAGCGGTCCAACGCGCAGGCTACCTGTGCGCCCAAGCTCAACCCCGAGCGTGATGCCCAGTACTGGTTCGACCAGCCGGGGGCGCCTAAACCTAAGCTTGCCAACGAGAAGCCTCAAGGCGAGACGGTGAGCTACAACGAGCTGCTCAAGTCGTGGGAGGCGATGCGCAAGTGATCGGCCAGGGTTGAGGGCCTCATCGCCGGCAAGCCGGCTCCTACAGGTACAGCGCAGGCCTGAAGGTTGTGCGATCCCTGTGGGAGCGGGCTTGCCCGCGAAGAGGCCGGTAAAGCCACAACAAAAACCACAGGCAAAAAAAACGGCACCTGCCAGAGGTGCCGTTTTCATTTCACGCCGTCTATTTACTTGTGCAGCTCTTCAGCCGCATACAGCGTGTTCTCCAGCAGGCACGCCCGGGTCATCGGGCCGACGCCGCCCGGCACCGGGGTGATCCAGCCGGCGCGGGGCAGGGCGGTCTCGTAGACCACATCGCCCACCAGCTTGCCGTCTTCCTGGCGGTTGATGCCCACGTCGATGACGATGGCGCCTTCCTTGACCCACTCACCCTTGACCAGGCCCGGCTTGCCGGCGGCAACCACCAGCAGGTCGGCGCGGCCGACGTGGCCGGCGAGGTCCTTGGTGAAGCGGTGGCAGACGGTGATGGTGCAGCCGGCCAGCAGCAGCTCCATGGCCATCGGGCGGCCAACGATGTTGGAGGCGCCGACGATTACGGCGTTCATGCCGTACAGGTCCTGGCCGGTGCTCTCCAGCAGGGTCATGATGCCCTTCGGGGTGCACGGGCGCAGCAGCGGGATGCGCTGGGCCAGGCGGCCGATGTTGTACGGGTGGAAACCGTCGACGTCCTTGTCCGGACGGATGCGCTCGAGCAGCAGCGAGGCGTCCAGGTGCGCCGGCAGTGGCAGCTGCAGCAGGATGCCGTCGACGGCCGGGTCGTCGTTGAGGCGGTCGATCAGGTCGGTCAGGGCTTGCTGCGTGGTATCGCTGGGCAGGTCGAACGCTTGCGAGATGAAGCCGACTTCTTCGCAGTCCTTGCGCTTGTGCGATACATAGACTTGAGAGGCCGGGTCGGTACCGACCAGGATCACAGCCAGGCCTGGGGTACGCAGGCCCTGCTGGCGGCGCTCGGCGACACGTTGGGCGATCTGCTTGCGCAGGCTGGCGGCGATCGCCTTGCCATCGATAAGGTGTGCAGTCATAGACGCGTGATTAACCATCGAGAGAGGAACATGAAGAAGCGCGCATTCTCGCACGACACGGCGCAAGGGCAAAGGCGCGTGGTCGGGCAAATTCCCTAACCCCTTCAATAATTTAAATTTTTTAGAGAAAGGTGTTGACGGGTCAGAGGGCCGTCTATAAGATTCGCCGCACTTGTCGGGCACTGCCTGGCACGGGTTGGCAAAGTTGGCTTGTTCCAACTGTACGCTTAAGCGCCCGTAGCTCAGCTGGATAGAGCATCCGCCTTCTAAGCGGATGGTCGCAGGTTCGAGTCCTGCCGGGTGCGCCATTAAGGCCTGGGCAAGTAAGCAGTACCGCAATATGGTGGGCGTAGCTCAGTTGGTAGAGCGCTGGATTGTGATTCCAGTTGTCGTGGGTTCGATTCCCATCGTCCACCCCAGATTCTGCAGAGGCGCCTCGATTGAACGATCCGGCGCCTTTGTTTTTGAGTTGCATGCGGACGTGGTGAAATTGGTAGACACACTGGATTTAGGTTCCAGCGGCGCAAGCTGTAAGAGTTCGAGTCTCTTCGTCCGCACCATGTTTCTGTAAGTTGTAAGCGTTGTAAGTGCAGTACCGCGTTATGGTGGGCGTAGCTCAGTTGGTAGAGCGCTGGATTGTGATTCCAGTTGTCGTGGGTTCGATTCCCATCGTCCACCCCATATTTTCGAAGGCGCCTTGATCGTGAGATCGGGCGCCTTTGTCGTTTCTGGCGTTCGCACTTTTCGGTCTCTGGTGGCCGTGTAATGAAAGCTGATAGATTTCAGCCGGTTTATCGTCCGGCAGCAGTTGCCGGCAGAGGAATAGCGCAAATGATCGCAAAAGAAGCGCGCCAGGCTCTGGCGCTGCAACGGTTCGCCGAGCAGAGCCCGCAATTGCTCGAAGAGATCCGCGAGCTGGATGCCCGTGAGCAGGCCCAGCAAATCGAGTGGGCGTTCGAGGATGCCGCCGACGAGCAGGGCGTGCAGCCCTGGGAGTATGCGTTGCAACTGATCGCCGAATCGCCTGAGCAATTGCAGGCCATGCGGATGGAAACCCATCGCGAGGTGGCCGAGGCGCTGGGGCTGGAGTGGGAAGAGTATTGCCAGTTCAATGAGATTGAGCCGGAGTAGGGGTTGTGTGAGGGCTGGCGGGTGTTCGCCGAAAGCCTTTCAGTGCCTGAGAGATCGAGCGCCGCGCGGGCGGCGCTCGATTTCACAGGCGCTACAAGGCTTTCGCCAGGCGTCCAAAGTTTTTCACGCCATTCCCCTTGAAAACCCTGAAAAAAATCCCATATCCCAGCCAGCTGTTGTTTGTTTGACAAGGTTTTGCAACTGCGCGCCATCAACGCCGCCGCGCAGTCACCGTTTGAACAGGCTCGACGCCACGGGGCGCGGGCCTTCCAGGGAAATCGACCGGCGTAGATAACCGACAATCCGGGTGGGGTGACTTCTGCTGCATGAGTCACTAGAATGCTTGCCCTTGATTCTGGAGTCGGGCTATCGCCGGCTAACGTCTGTGCAACGAGGAATATCCATGCAAGTTTCTGTTGAAAACACTTCCGCTCTCGAGCGCCGCATGACCATCGCCGTTCCGGCCGAGCGCGTCGAGAACGAAGTCAACAAGCGTCTGCAGCAGACTGCCAAGCGCGCCAAGGTTGCCGGCTTCCGCCCAGGCAAGGTGCCAATGAGCGTGATCCGCCAGCGTTTCGAAGCTGACGCCCGTCAGGAAGCCTTCGGTGACCTGGTCCAGGCCTCCTTCTACGAAGCGATCGTCGAGCAAAAACTGAACCCGGCCGGCGCCCCTGCCGTTGAGCCAAAGTCGTTCGAAAAAGGCAAGGACCTCGAGTTCGTTGCCATCTTCGAAGTCTTCCCGGAGTTCACCGTTGCCGGTTTCGACTCGATCGCCGTCGAGCGCCTGAGCGCCGAAGTGGCTGACGCCGACCTGGACAACATGCTGGAAGTGCTGCGCAAGCAGAACACCCGTTTCGAAGCTGTCGAGCGCGCCGCGCAGAACGACGACCAGGTCAACATCGACTTCGTCGGCAAGGTAGACGGTGAAGTGTTCGCCGGTGGTTCGGCCAAGGGCACCCAGCTGGTACTGGGCTCCGGCCGCATGATCCCGGGCTTCGAAGACGGTCTGGTTGGCGCCAAAGCCGGTGAAGAGCGCGTTGTCAACGTGACCTTCCCCGAGGACTACCAGAACCTCGACCTGGCTGGCAAAGCCGCCGAGTTCACCATCACCGTCAACAGCGTTTCGGCCCCTGCGCTGCCAGAACTGAACGAAGAGTTCTTCGCTCAGTTCGGTATCAAAGAGTCGACCCTGGAAGGCTTCCGCACCGAAGTTCGCAAGAACATGGAGCGTGAACTGCGCCAGGCCATCAAGGCCAAGGTCAAGAACCAGGTCATGGACGGTCTGCTGGCCGCCAACCCGATCGAAGTGCCGAAAGCCCTGCTGGAAAACGAAGTCAACCGTCTGCGCGTGCAGGCTGTACAGCAGTTCGGTGGCAACATCAAGCCTGAGCAACTGCCGGCCGAGCTGTTCTCCGAGCAAGCCAAGCGCCGCGTGGTGCTGGGCCTGATCGTCGCCGAAGTGGTCAAGCAGTTCGACCTGAAGCCGGACGAAGCCGAAGTGCGCAAGGTCATCGAGGAAATGGCTTCGGCCTACCAAGAGCCTGAGCAGGTCGTTGCCTGGTACTACAAGAACGACCAGCAACTGAACGAAGTTCGTTCGGTTGTACTGGAAGAACAAGTTGTAGATACTGTTCTGCAGAAAGCGACTGTGACAGACAAGTCGGTTTCGTACGAAGAGGCTGTCAAGCCAGCACAGGCACCTGCCGAAGCTGAGTAACAGGCCTCTCTCGTAAGAAACCTCCACAAGCCAGCCTTCGCGCTGGCTTGTGCGTATTCAAGCCATGACTATTTGGGAGTGAGCGCAGGACATGTCCCGCAATTCTTATATTCAGCAGAGCTCTGACATCCAGGCCGCAGGCGGCCTGGTCCCGATGGTTATCGAGCAGTCCGCCCGTGGCGAACGCGCCTACGACATCTATTCGCGCCTCTTGAAGGAGCGGGTGATCTTCCTGGTCGGCCCTGTAGAGGACTACATGGCCAACCTGGTTGTGGCGCAGCTGCTGTTCCTTGAAGCGGAAAACCCGGACAAGGATATCCATCTGTACATCAACTCGCCGGGCGGTTCGGTGACTGCGGGCATGTCGATCTACGACACCATGCAGTTCATCAAGCCGGACGTCTCTACCATCTGCATCGGCCAGGCCTGCAGCATGGGCGCCTTCCTGCTCGCCGCTGGTGCGGCCGGCAAGCGTCACTGCCTGCCGAACTCGCGGGTGATGATTCACCAGCCGCTGGGCGGCTTCCAGGGCCAGGCGACCGACATCGAGATCCACGCCCAGGAAATCCTCAACATCAAGGCGCGCCTGAACGAGCTGCTGGCCCACCACACCGGCCAGGATCTGGAGACCATCAAGCGCGACACCGAGCGTGACAACTTCATGAGCGCCCAGCGCGCGGCCGAGTACGGCCTGATCGACTCGGTTTACGACAAGCGGCAACTGGCATCCTGAAGCAATGCGCCAGAGCGGGCGGGCGCAGATTGCGCCCACCCGCGGACTTGAAAAAGCCAGCGATTGCCTTCATCTTGTGTTTCAAGCCTACCGGATTGGATCGATCGAATGACTGACACCCGTAACGGCGAGGACAGCGGCAAATTGCTCTATTGCTCCTTCTGCGGCAAAAGCCAGCACGAAGTGCGCAAGTTGATTGCCGGCCCCTCGGTATTTATCTGCGACGAGTGCGTCGACCTGTGCAACGACATCATCCGTGAGGAGGTGCAGGAAGCCCAGGCCGAGAGCAGCGCGCACAAACTACCCTCGCCGAAAGAAATCAGCACAATCCTGGACCAGTACGTCATTGGTCAGGAACGCGCGAAAAAGGTGCTTGCCGTAGCGGTGTACAACCACTACAAGCGCCTGAACCAGCGTGACAAGAAGGGCGACGAAGTCGAACTCGGCAAGAGCAACATTCTGCTGATCGGGCCTACCGGCTCGGGCAAGACCCTGCTCGCCGAAACCCTTGCACGCCTGTTGAACGTACCGTTCACCATCGCCGACGCCACCACCCTGACCGAAGCCGGTTACGTGGGTGAGGACGTCGAGAACATCATTCAGAAGCTGCTGCAAAAGTGCGACTACGACGTGGAAAAGGCCCAGATGGGCATCGTCTACATCGACGAGATCGACAAGATCTCGCGCAAGTCGGACAACCCGTCCATCACCCGTGACGTGTCGGGCGAGGGCGTGCAGCAGGCGCTGTTGAAGCTGATCGAAGGCACCGTGGCCTCGGTACCGCCCCAGGGCGGGCGCAAGCACCCGCAACAGGAATTCCTGCAGGTTGATACCCGCAACATCCTGTTCATCTGCGGTGGCGCGTTCTCGGGCCTGGAAAAGGTCATCCAGAACCGCTCCACCAAAGGTGGCATCGGTTTCGGCGCCGAAGTACGCAGCAAGGAAGAGGGCAAGAAGGTCGGCGAGTCGCTGCGCGAAGTCGAGCCGGACGATCTGGTCAAGTTTGGCCTGATTCCCGAGTTCGTCGGTCGTCTGCCAGTGCTGGCCACCCTCGACGAGCTGGATGAAGCTGCGCTGATGCAGATCCTCACCGAGCCGAAGAACGCCCTGACCAAGCAGTACGCCAAGCTGTTCGAAATGGAGAGCGTCGACCTTGAGTTCCGCAGTGATGCGCTCAAGGCTGTTGCGCGCAAGGCCCTGGAGCGCAAAACCGGCGCCCGTGGCCTGCGTTCCATCCTCGAAGGCGTGCTGCTCGACACCATGTACGAGATTCCTTCGCAGAAGGAAGTCAGCAAGGTGGTGATCGACGAGAGCGTTATCGAAGGCACTTCGCAGCCGCTGCTGATTTACGAGAACAGCGAGCCGCAAGCCAAGGCCGCCCCCGACGCCTGATCGGGCAAGGGGTAGCCACTCAGAAAGGGGCCTTCGGGCCCCTTTTTGCATTTCGTGGACTCGGCGCTTGTAATTTCAAATTGCTGCCCCCACATTAGCCCCAAGCACCATTTCCACCGGTTTCCGGCCACAAGGCCGCTGTAGAGGCGAAATCATGAAGACCACCCTCGACTTGCCTCTTTTGCCATTGCGCGACGTTGTCGTCTATCCGCACATGGTCATCCCACTGTTCGTGGGGCGTGAGAAGTCCATCGAAGCCCTCGAGGCGGCGATGACGGGCGAGAAGCAGATCCTCCTGCTGGCCCAGAAGAACCCTGCCGACGACGATCCGGGCGAAGACGCTCTGTACCGCGTTGGCACCATCGCTACCGTGCTGCAACTGCTCAAGCTGCCTGATGGCACCGTCAAGGTGCTGGTCGAAGGCGAGCAGCGCGGTGCAGTCGAGCGCTTCAACGAGGTTGAGGGGCACGTGCGTGCCGAAGTCAGCCTGATCGACGAAACCGAGGCCGCCGAGCGCGAGTCCGAGGTGTTCGTGCGCACCCTGCTGTCGCAGTTCGAGCAGTACGTGCAACTGGGCAAGAAGGTCCCGGCCGAGGTGCTGTCTTCGCTGAACAGCATCGAGGAGCCGGGCCGCCTGGTCGACACCATGGCCGCGCACATGGCCCTGAAGATCGAGCAGAAGCAGGAAATCCTCGAGATCGTCGACCTGCAGGCCCGCGTCGAGCACGTGCTGGCCCTGCTGGACGCCGAAATCGACCTGCTGCAGGTGGAAAAGCGCATCCGCGGCCGGGTCAAGAAGCAGATGGAGCGCAGCCAGCGCGAGTACTACCTGAATGAGCAGATGAAGGCCATTCAGAAGGAGCTCGGCGACGGCGACGAAGGCCACAACGAAATCGAAGAGCTGAAAAAGCGCATCGATGCCGCGGGCCTGCCGAAAGACGCCCTGACCAAGGCTCAGGCCGAGCTGAACAAGCTCAAGCAGATGTCGCCGATGTCGGCCGAGGCCACCGTGGTGCGTTCGTACCTCGACTGGCTGGTGCAGGTACCGTGGAAAGCACAGAGCAAGGTGCGCCTGGACCTGGCCAAGGCCGAGGAGATCCTCGATTCGGACCACTACGGCCTGGAAGAGGTGAAAGAGCGCATCCTCGAATACCTCGCCGTGCAAAAGCGCGTGAAGAAGATCCGCGGCCCGGTGCTGTGCCTGGTCGGCCCGCCTGGCGTGGGCAAGACCTCGCTGGCCGAGTCGATCGCCGCTGCCACCAACCGCAAGTTCGTGCGCATGGCCCTGGGTGGCGTGCGTGACGAGGCCGAAATTCGCGGCCACCGCCGCACCTACATCGGCTCGATGCCGGGCCGGTTGATCCAGAAGATGACCAAGGTGGGTGTACGCAACCCGCTGTTCCT
Source organism: Pseudomonas sp. NPDC089406 (assembly GCF_044900265.1). NCBI lineage: Bacteria > Pseudomonadati > Pseudomonadota > Gammaproteobacteria > Pseudomonadales > Pseudomonadaceae > Pseudomonas > Pseudomonas sp. NPDC089406. The sequence goes on from NZ_JBJDNC010000009.1 coordinate 131,762, forward strand.
GCTCGACGAGATCGACAAGATGGGCAGCGACATGCGTGGCGACCCGGCCTCGGCGCTGCTGGAGGTGCTCGACCCCGAGCAGAACCACAACTTCAACGACCACTACCTGGAGGTCGACTACGACCTCTCGGACGTGATGTTCCTGTGCACCTCGAACTCGATGAACATCCCGCCGGCGCTGCTCGACCGCATGGAAGTCATCCGCCTGCCCGGCTACACCGAAGACGAGAAGATCAACATCGCGGTCAAGTACCTGGTGCCCAAGCAGGTCAAGGCCAACGGCCTGAAAAAGGACGAGCTGGAGGTGGATGTCACGGCAATCCGCGACATCATCCGCTACTACACCCGCGAAGCCGGTGTGCGTGGCCTGGAGCGCCAGATCGCCAAGGTCTGCCGCAAGGTGGTCAAGGAGCACACTGGGCAGAAGCAGGTGAAGGTCAAGGTCACCGGCGAGCAGCTCGAGCACCTGCTGGGCGTGCGTAAGTTCCGTTACGGGCTGGCTGAGCAGCAAGACCAGATCGGCCAGGTGACTGGCCTTGCCTGGACGCAAGTAGGTGGCGAACTGCTGACCATCGAGTCGGTGGTCATCCCTGGCAAGGGGCAATTGATCAAGACCGGCTCGCTGGGCGACGTCATGGTCGAGTCGATCACCGCCGCGCAAACCGTGGTGCGCAGCCGCGCGAAAAGCCTGGGGATCGCTGCAGACTTCCACGAAAAGCACGACGTTCACATCCACATGCCCGAAGGCGCCACCCCCAAGGATGGCCCGAGCGCGGGTATCGGCATGTGCACCGCACTGGTGTCGGCCCTGACCCAGATCCCGGTGCGCGCAGACGTTGCGATGACCGGCGAAATCACCCTGCGCGGCCAGGTACTGGCCATTGGCGGGTTGAAGGAAAAACTGCTGGCGGCGCACCGTGGCGGCATCAAGACGGTGATCATCCCTGAGGAGAATGTTCGCGACCTCAAGGAAATTCCGGAAAATATCAAACAGGATCTTCAAATCAAACCGGTCAAATGGATTGACGAAGTCCTCCAAATTGCGCTGCAATACGCCCCGGAGCCCTTGCCAGATGTGGCTCCTGAGATTGTCGCGAAAGATGAAAAGCGCGACGGCGATGCTAAGGAAAGAATCAGCACGCACTAGTACGTATTTCGTTGGGGGGCGTTGGTTGACAGCTTTTTCGGGGCCTTGCTATAAAGCGGCACGCCAAATGTCACCAGGCCACCTAACGCTCGTTTCATAAGCTTTTCATTACATACTTAGAAACAAACTCAATAGAGATATAAGGGGACTTAGAGTGAACAAGTCGGAACTGATTGACGCTATCGCCGTATCTGCTGACATTTCCAAAGCTGCCGCTGGCAAAGCTCTGGACGCTGTCATCGACTCCGTGACCGGTGCCCTGAAAGCAGGCGACGACGTCGTTCTGGTTGGCTTCGGTACCTTCTCGGTCAAGGAGCGCGCAGAGCGCACCGGCCGTAACCCGCAAACCGGCAAAGCGATCAAGATCGCTGCTGCCAAGGTTCCAGGTTTCAAGGCTGGCAAAGGCCTGAAAGACGCCGTCAACTAAGTCGTCTTTCAGCCGGCCAGGGCTTGCCCCGGCCGACCGCGTGACGGCGGGTCGCAAACGTTCCCGCTGGCACGCTCGCTTCGAGAAGGCGCATCCACTGGATGCGCCTTTCTTCTATCAGGACTCTACCCACGCTCCGCGGTTGTCGACGCAGTGGTACAACCGTTTCTGGGGGACGCATGCTGCAGAATATCCGGGACAATTCACAAGGTTGGATTGCCAAGACCATCATTGGCCTCATCGTCGTACTGATGGCGCTGACTGGCTTCGAGGCCATTTTCCAGGCCGCCAGCCACAGCCAGGACGCCGCCAAGGTGAACGGCCAGACCATCAGCCAGAACGAGCTGAGCCAGGCCGTCGACATGCAGCGCCGCCAGCTGATGCAACAGCTGGGCAAGGACTTCGACCCGGCCCTGCTGGACGAGAAGATGCTGCGCGAAGCCGCGCTCAAGGGGCTGATCGACCGCAAGCTGCTGTTGCAGGGCGCCGAAGACGCCAAGTTCGCTTTCTCCGAAGCCGCGCTGGATCAACTGATCCTGCAGACGCCCGAATTCCAGGTTGATGGCAAGTTCAGTGCCGAGCGTTTCGACTCGGTGATTCGCCAGATGGGCTACGGCCGCATGCAGTTCCGCGAGATGCTCGCCCAGGAAATGCTCATCGGCCAGCTGCGCACCGGCCTTGCCGGCAGCAGCTTCGTCACCGACAAGCAGGTGGAGGCCTTCGCCCGCCTGGAGAAGCAGACCCGTGATTTCGCCTCGCTGACCTTCAAGGCCGACCCGGCCGCGATCAAGGTGGGCGACGACGAGGTCAAGGCGCACTACGACCAGCACGCCAAGGAGTTCATGACCCCCGACCAGGTGGTCATCGACTACATCGAGCTGAAGAAGGCGGCCTTCTTCGACCAGGTCAAGGTCAACGATGACGAGCTCAAGGCCCTGTACGAGAAGGAAATCGCCAACCTCGCCGAACAGCGTCGTGCCGCGCACATCCTGATCGAGGTCAACGACAAGACCAGCGATGCCCAGGCCAAGGCCCGCATCGAAGAGATCCAGCAGCGTCTGGGCAAGGGTGAAGACTTCGCCAAGCTGGCCAAGGAATTCTCCCAGGACCCAGGTTCGGCCAACGCTGGCGGCGACCTGGGCTTCGCCGGCCCTGGCGTTTACGACCCAGCCTTCGAAGAAGCCCTGTACAAGCTGAACAAGGACCAGGTATCGGCCCCGGTACACACCGAATATGGCTACCACCTGATCAAGCTGCTGGGTGTCGAAGCGCCGGACGTACCGACCTTCGCCAGCCTGAAAGACAAACTGACCCACGAGCTGAAAACCCAGCAGGTGGAGCAGCGCTTCGTCGAGGCCACCAAGCAGCTCGAAGACGCCGCCTTCGAAGCCTCGGACCTGGCCCAGCCGGCCCAGGACCTGGGCCTGAAGGTGCACACTTCGGCGCCGTTCGGCCGCGAGGGTGGCGAAGGCGTGACTGCGAACCGCGCCGTGGTACAGGCCGCGTTCAGCGAAGAAGTCATGGACGAGGGCGCCAACAGCAACGGCATCGAGCTGGACCCGGAAACCGTGGTGGTGCTGCGCGTCAAGGAGCACCGCAAGCCTGAGCAGCTGCCACTCGAGGCCGTGGCCAAGAACATCAGCCAGCAACTGGCCAAGGACAAGGCGACAGCAGAGCTCAAGGCCAAGGCCGACAAGCTGATCGCCGGCCTGCGTGACGGTTCGGTCAAGCCTGCCAGCCAGAGCTGGAAGGTCCAGGAAGCGGCTACCCGCGGCCAGGACGGTATCGACCCGGCCGAGCTGCAGGCAGTGTTCCGCCTGGGCAAGCCTGAGTCCAAGGACAAGCCGGTGTACGGCAGTGTGGTCCTGGGTGACGGCAGCCTGGTTGTGCTGCAGCTCAAGGGCGTCAACGAAGGCGCTGCCGCCACCGACGAAGAGAAAGCGCAGATCCGCCGCTACCTCGCTTCGCGTGCCGGCTCGCAAGACTTCGCGGCGTTCCGCAAGCAACTGGAAGCCAAGGCTGACGTCACTCGCTACTGAGTGCCCCCGCCACGACGAAACAGGCCGCGCAAGCGGCCTGTTTCGTTTCTGCAGTTCAGTACCGCCACACACATGACCTTGTAGGAGCGGCCTTGTGTCGCGAAAGGGCTGCGCAGCAGCCCCGGGATTTGCGCATCATGCAAAACCGCCGGGGCTGCTGCGCAGCCCTTTCGCGACACAAGGCCGCTCCTACAAGGATCGCACAAGCTTCAGGCCAGCGATGAGGCCGGTTCAGGCAGCACAAGACAGTTGCCCCCCACGGGTCTGGCCTTCACCCTACCGCCTCACCCCCTCATGGCTATCCAGCGTATCCCGCGCAATCTCCCGCCCCAGGGCAATCAGCTCCGGCGCCTTGTAGAACTCGAAGAACCGGCAGACCCGCTTGGGTACGTTTATCAGCACATCCGGCGGGTAGCCGGCGATCTTGTACTGCGCAAGCGACGTCTGCATCACCTCGAAGCTCTGGTTGATCAAATCCAGCAGTGACGCGGGCCCCACGTTGTCAATGATGAACGAGCCGGTGGCCGACTTCGGCGCGCCTTCGCTTTCCGGTGCCGCCGCCGGTTGCTGAGCCTCAGGCTTGGCACCGTCGGCCAGCCACGGGTTTGGCGACGCCAGGCCTTCGGCGTTGATCTCCTGGTCCAGGCGCAGCAACTGCTCGGCTGGCTTGCGGCGGAACGGCATGCGCGAGCCCAGCGAACTGATCAGAGCATCGAAACGCATGCGAAACGCCGCCGGCCGCTCGATCACCGGCAACTGGTACTGCTTCTGGTTGGTGGCGTTGAGGTTGACCGCGATGATCAGGTCGCAATGGCTGGACACCACCGGCACGATCGGCAGCGGGTTGAGGATGCCACCGTCGACCAGCATGCGGTTGCCTTGCACCACCGGGGTGAACAGGCTGGGGATCGCCGCCGAGGCGCGCATGGCCTGGTGCAGGCAGCCTTCCTGGAACCAGATTTCCTGCTGGTTGGTGAGGTCGGTGGCCACCGCCGTGTAGGGTATGCGCAGTTGTTCGATGTTGATCTCGCCGACGATCTTGCGAATCTGCCCGAACACCTTGTCGCCGCGGATGGCGCCCAGGCGAAAGCTCACATCCACCAGGCGCAGCACGTCGAGGTAGTCCAGGCTCTCGATCCAGCTGCGGTATTCGTCGAGCTTGCCGGCAGCGTAAATGCCGCCGATCACCGCCCCCATGGAGCAGCCGGCGATGCAGGCGATCTCGTAGCCGCGCCGCTCGATTTCCTCGATCACACCGATGTGTGCATACCCCCGGGCGCCGCCCGATCCCAGTACCAGCGCTACGCGTTTGCTCATGTTTTCCCCCGGTGGCTGTGCAACCATGGTCCAACAATGCACCCATCGCCCCCTGTGCTTCAATGTAGCCCGCGCTGAGCTACGCTGAGCAGGGCACTTTTCACCTGTTGCACCGTCGAACGGCCATACCGTTTCCCTTCTTCGAGGTTACCCCCATGAAAGCCTGGATTGCCCTTCCCCTGATTGCCCTGGCCCTGGCTGGCTGCGCTGGCAAGACGGCTTATCGCGAAAGCTGTGCGACGCAGCTCGATGCCGCCTGGAAGGAACTGGACCTGGCCAAGGCCGAAGGTTTCGCCGGTGCAGTGAGCTACTCCAAGGCCCTGTCGCTGCTGACCGGTGCCAAGACCCAGCAGCAGTTCGAAGGCTATGAAAGCTGCACGGCCAAGGCCGAAAAAGCCCGCTTCTACATTCGTGAGTCCCGCGCCGGCCGCTGACCAGGGAGGTCTCTATGCCCGCCATGCTCGACCATGTGGTAGCCCAGGTACTGGCCGTGCAGGTGCGTTTGCTGGCCTGCCGCGAACGCCTGGCGGCCAACACCGACAGCGAAGCGCTGCATGACCTGCGCATCGCCCTGCGGCGCCTACGCAGCCTGCTGCGCCCGTTGCAGGGGCTGCCCGGCGTGGACCAGCTGGAGGAGGCGGCAAAGTCCCTCGGCACCCTGACCACGCCGCTGCGCGACCGCGAAGTGCTGGCAGCCCAGTTGATCGCCCGTGGCCATTTGCTGGCCGGGCAGCGGCGCCTGGAGGGCAGGGCGGGGACTTTCGCCAGCGTAGCGGCCAGCCCCCAGCTCAAGCGGGTGCTGCTGATCCTGGATGCGTTTCCGTTGTTTTTGCGTGCGTCGGATCGCGAGGGCCTGGCCGAGCGGCTGCGCCAGCGCATCGACAAGCGCCTGGAAAAACAATGGAACAAGCTTGCCGAGGCGCTGCAGGACCCGGCCCACGATCGCCATCGCCTGCGCCTACTGATCAAGCGGGTACGCTACGGCGATGAGTCCTACCCGCAGCTCAAGCATGCCGGCAAGAAGCTGCAACGCCTGCTGAAGAAAGCCCAGGGTGACCTGGGTGACTGGCACGACCGCCTGCAATGGCTGCTGCAGGTGCGCGATCACCCCGACCTGGCAGGCTGCAAGGTGGCCTGGGAGCACGAACTGCACGCCGCCGAAGGCAAGTCGGATGTGACCCTCGACGCGCTGCACAAGGCGCTGGAGCGCCGATAGCCCCTGCAAATGACCGATATGCGGGCTGCCGCTGTGCTGGCGGCTGGTTAAGATCGAGCTTTTGCGCAGGAGCCAAGGCCTTATGAACTTCACCGAGTTGCTCGCAGCAGCGCGCGCCCACCCGCAAGCGGTCAGCGTGCCGGCCGACTGGGCCCAGGGGCGGGCGGTATTCGGCGGCCTGATGGCGGCCATGCTGCACGAGGCCATGCGCCTGAAGCTGGCTGATGACCGCCCGGTGCGTTCGCTGGCCATCACCTTCGTTGGCCCGGCGGCACCGGAGGTGCCCATCAGCCTGGAAGTCGAGGTACTGCGCGAGGGCAAGGCGGTCAGCACCTTGCTGGGCCGGGCAGTGCAAAACGGCCAGGTGGTGACTGTGGTGCAGGGTAGTTTTGGTGCTGGCAGGCCGTCGGTGGTCGCAGTCGATGCGTTGCCGGCGGCACCCTTGAAGCCGTTGGAGCAAGCCGCGCCCGAGTTGCCCTTCATCAAGGGCGTTACACCGGAGTTCATGCGCCATGTGGCCTTGCGCTGGGCCGTGGGCGGGTTGCCGTTCAGTGGCAACGAGTCACGCCAGATGGGCGGCTGGGTGCGCCTGCGCGATGTCGCCGAAGCGCCGGCCGAGGCGGCTCACGTGCTGGCCCTGGTGGACGCCTGGCCCCCCAGCCTGTTGCCGCACCTCAAGCAGCCTGCGGCTGGCAGTACGCTTACCTGGACCATCGAGTTCATCCAGCCTGCACCGGCGCTGTCGACTCTGGACTGGTGCCGCTATGTGGTGGAAACCGAGCATGCGCGCGATGGCTACGGGCATGCGGCAGCGGCGCTGTGGACCGCACAAGGGCAGTTGGTGGCGCTGAGCCGGCAGACCGTTACCGTGTTTGCGTGATCGGCGCACCACGCCCCTGTGGGAGCGGCCTTGTGTCGCGATAGGGCGCGAAGCGGCCTCAAGGTCTGAGCTCCATGCGAAATTGCCGGGGCTGCTACGCAGCCCATCGCGACACAAGGCCGCTCCTACAGAGTCAGCGTCTGACTTCAATGCCGATGCTTATGCCGTTCCCGCCAGGCCTTCCACCACGCCCCGCTCAATACAAACCGGGGAAAGGTGACAAACTGCTCGGTCAACAGGCGCTGCACGGCGTCTTTGCGGTTGGCGAAGGGCTCGGGTTGTTCGGCTTCCAGGCGATGCCCCTGGCGTTGCAGCCCAAGCCCCGCAACCAGGGCAATGACGCCAACGGCGATCTGCGACAGGTCCAGTCCGAACAGCCCCGACAGCACCAGCAGTGCGCCAATAATGAACAGCGGCACGGCAATCAGGTGCAGTACCAGGTTGGCCGGGTGACGGTGGTTGTGGTGGTAGCCGCGCCATTGCCAGGCGGGCAGGTTGGGCAGTCGTTTGCTCATGGGCAGTTCCTCACAGACATGCCCAAAGCTTAGTGCGGCCCCCGGGCGGGGGCCAATCGAGGCTGGCTATGGTGACCATAGCCGCGCAACCCTACAGCTTGAGCTGGCCGATCACCTTGTTCAGCTCGCCGGCCAGGGTCGCCAGCTCGTTGCTGGTGGTGGCCGAACCCACGGTCTGCTGCACGGTTTCTTCGGTGACGTCGCGGATGCTCACCACTGCGCGGTTCATCTCTTCGGCTACCTGGCTCTGCTGTTCGGCGGCCACGGCAATCTGCGTGTTGCTCTCGCGCATCTGCGCCACCGCGCTGGTGATCTCGGCCAGGGCTTCACCGGCTTCCTTGGCCTGGCGCACGCAGTCGTCGGCCTTGTACGAGCTCTCCTGCATGAAGTCCACGGCGTCGCGGGTACCGGCCTGCAGGTCGGCGACCATGGTGGTGATTTCGTCGGTGGAGGTCTGCACGCGCTTGGCCAGGTTGCGCACCTCGTCGGCCACCACGGCAAAACCCCGGCCCAGGTCGCCGGCACGGGCAGCCTCGATGGCAGCGTTGAGGGCCAGCAGGTTGGTCTGCTCGGCAATGCTGTGGATCACCCCGACCACGCCGTTGATCTTCTGGCTGTCGTCGGCCAGCTGGCGAATCATCTCGGCCGTCTGCTGCACGCCGCTGGACAGCCCGGCGATGGAGTCCTGCACCCGGCTGACCACCGCCTGGCCGCTGCCGGCCAGGGTGTCGGCGGTCTGTGACAGGTCGCGGGTGGCACCGGCGTGCTGGGCGATATGGTGCACGGTGGCGGTCATCTCGTTGATCGCGGTGGCCGCCTGGTCGGTTTCGCTCTGCTGGCCGATCATGCCGTGGCGCACCTCGTCCATGCTGCCGGCCAGGCGCGCAGCGCCCGAGTCAAGCTGCGCGGCGGTGCGCGCCACGGTGCTGACCACCCGATGGTAGGTGGCCTGCATGGCATTGAAGGCGCCGGCCATCTGCCCGACTTCGTCGCCACAGGCCAGCGGTACCCGCGCCGAAAGGTCGCCGGTGCGCTCCACGTGCAGCATTACATCCTTGAGGGTGTTGAGCTGGCTCAGCAGGAAGCGGATCAACAACTGCGAAGCGCCGAGCATGGCCAGCATCAGGATCAGCACGCACACGGCGTAGTTGCTGAAGCGGTCGAAAAACACCTGGCTCAGGCTTGGCGACTGGGCGAGCAGGGCCAGGCGCTGCTCCCCCTGGCGGATAACCTGGGCGCCGAACAGCGGGTTGTCCCCGAGCAGGGTGGCCGCAGGCAGCTCCACCCAACCCTGGGCATCGTCGAGGGCTGGCAGCGGCTCGCCGGCAAACTGCGGCGTCTGCCCGGCCTGCCAGCTGATCAGGTTGGGCAGGGCAGGCAGGGCAGGCAGGGGTTGCCCGGTCGGCCTTGTAGCCAGCAGTTGGGCTTGCGCCTGCACCAGGGCCTGGGTGCCCTCGGCGCGGGCCTGTTGCTCCAGGTGCACGGCGTAGAGCACCAGCAGCAAGGTCGTGACGAAGGCCACCGCGTTGACGGCCCAGAATTTGTACTTCAGCGAAATATTGCTAAGCCAGGCACCCATGGTAGGTCTTCTCTGAGTTGGCGAAAAACATTGTTGGCAAGGTGCCATCATTGTGCCCGCCAAGGCCAGCTGGCTTGTTGATATGCGTCAAGAAACCTCGGGCAGGCCGAAGAACGCCCGTGCACAGGCGCTGGTATGGGCGGCGGTGTGCTCGGTGCTTTCACTGCGGTGCCGGGCTACCTCGCGCAGCACTTCGGGCAGGTAGGCCGGTTCGTTGCGCCCGTTCTTCGGCTTGGGGCGCAGGCTGCGCGGCAGCAGGTACGGCGCGTCGCTTTCCAGCATCAGCCGGCCCTGGGGGATGTTGCCCACCAGCGGGTGCAGGTGGGTGCCGCGGCGCTCGTCGCAGATCCAGCCGGTGATGCCGATGTGCAGGTCGAGGTCGAGGTAGGCGAACAGCGCCTCGCGCTCGCCGGTAAAGCAATGCACCACCGCGGCGGGCAGTTGGTCGCGGTAGTGCCTGAGGATCGCCAGCAGCCGTTCGCTGGCCTCACGCTCGTGCAGGAACACCGGCAGGCGCAGCTCGGCGGCCAGGGCCAGCTGGGCTTCCAGAGCCTTTTCCTGCAGTGGGCGAGGGGAGAAGTCGCGGTTGAAGTCCAGGCCGCATTCTCCCACGGCTTTCACCCGTTCCTGCGCCAGCAGCTGGCGCAATTGCCGCTCGCTGTCGCCGCTCCAGTGGCTGGCATCGTGGGGGTGTACGCCGGCGGTGCTGAACAGTCGCTGGCCGTCACCATCGAGTTGCTGGCACAGCTCGAGGGCCTGCTCGCTGACCTCAAGGCTGGTGCCGGTCAGGACCATCTGCACCACGCCGGCTTGCACGGCGCGCTCGACCACGGCTGCCTGCTGGTCATGGAAACTGCTGTTGGTCAGGTTGACGCCGATATCGATCAGTTGCATGGTGCTACCTCGTGCCGCGGGGCGGCCAGCATAGCAAAAACCGCTAGAACGCGAAAAAGCCAAGAACTTCAAACGTTTGCTGTGGTCTTTTGCCGTCATTTATCACGGAACGATCATCGCGCATGGTGCACCTCAACCGCCCTCGGAGCTGTTCCTCCATGCTGCGAACCCTCACTGCATTGTTGATGTTCGGCCTGCTCTGCGCTGTGCCAGCACACGCCCGCGAGCCCGGGCCGCAACAGCACGTGCCGGCCAGCCAGGCCCGCGACCTGGGGCAGGTCCGCTCGAGCAAGGTGTTGCGGGTGCTGGTCAACCAGAGCCGCAACAGCTCCGGCGAGGTCAAGGGTGAGCCGGTGGGGGTGGAGTACTACCGCCTGCGGGCGCTGGAGCATGCCCTCAACGCCCGCGCTGCCGACGGGCAGGAAATCACCCTGAAGATCGTTCCGCGGGCGAAAGAGCAGTTGCTGGCAGCGCTGCAGCGCGGTGAAGGCGACCTGGCAGCGCCAGGTGAATTGCTCGACCCTGCATTGGTGCGAGGTGTTCAGCCCAGTGCGCCAGTGGTAGACCAAGTGCCGCTGGTGCTGGTCGGGCGCAAGGGCGAGCGCAGCTACAGCCGTGTGGAGCAGTTGTCCGGGCGCACGGTGGCGCTGACCAGCGCCAGTGCTGCCGGGGTGGCGATCCAGGCCATCAACCAGCAGTTGGCACTGCGCAAGCGTGCGCCGATCAAGGTCGAGTGGGTGGACCCGACACTGGCGGTAGAAGATGTGCTGGAGATGGTCCAGGCCGGCATCTACCCGCTGACCGTGGTCGAGCAGCCGATCGCCCGGCGCTGGTCGCGGGTAATGCCGCGCCTGCGCCTGGACAGCAAGCTGAGCCTGGCCCAGCCCGGGGCCATCCGCTGGTACCTGCGCGACGATGCGCCAATGTTGCGTGCGGCGGTGGACCGCTTTCTAGCCACTTACCGGGCACCGGACAACCAGGACGCTGCCTTCGAGCGTATTTACCGTCGCCAGTACCGGGTGCACAACCCGTTGGCTCGCCAGGACCGCCAGCGCCTGGCGGCGTTGCGCCCGGTGCTGCAAAAACACGGCACCGACCAGCAGATCGATTGGCTGAACCTGGCGGCGCTGGCGTTCAAGGAGTCCACCCTCGACAGCAAGGCCCGGGGCAGTGGCGGGGCCCACGGGCTGATGCAGATCACCCCGTCGGCGGCGCAGCGGGTGGGGGTGAGCAACACCAGCAGCGTCGACGGCAACGTGCAGGCCAGCGCCCGCTACCTGGCGATGATCCGCCGCAAGTTCTTCGCCAGCCCGCAAATCAACGAGCGCGAGCGCATGGCCTTTGTGCTGGCTGCCTACAACCTCGGCCCCGAGCGGGTTCAGGCCATGCGCGCCGAAGCACGGCGCCGCGGGCTCAACGGCAACCAGTGGTTCTTCCAGACCGAGCGCATCGCCATGGAGCAGGTGGGCATGGGGCCGGTGAGCTTCGTCAACAGCGTCAACAAGTACTACCTGGCGTTCAACCGTGAGCGGGCGTCCTTGGAGCGGGTAGCCAAACGTTGATAAATCGAAACCGTCGATAGTAACTACGGGTTTTTTGCGATTTTCTTATTTGCAGGTTCGATTAAGATGGCCTCCATCGAAACCAAACATCTGCTCACACAAGGAAGCAACGCAATGAACACCGCCATCAAATCCCTGCTGAACACCCGCGCTGGTTACGGCCTGAGCGTCGTCCGTATCCTGGTCGGCCTCATCTTCATGGCCCACGGCGCACAGAAGCTGTTCGGCCTGTTCGGTGGCTACGGCCTGGAAGGCACCGGGCAGTGGATGGAAAGCATCGGCCTGGCCCCGGGTTACCTGATGGCCCTGCTGTCCGGCAGCGCCGAATTCTTTGGCGGCCTGGCCCTGGTGATCGGCCTGCTGGCCCGCCCGGCAGCCCTGGCCCTGGCGGTAACGCTGGTGGTGGCGATCTTCTCGGTGCACATTGGCAACGGCCTGTTCATGTCCAACAACGGCTACGAATTCGCCCTGGCCCTGCTGGCCGGTAGCGTGGCGGTGTTGATCGAAGGTGCCGGCCGCCTGTCCCTGGACCGCCTGATCGCCCGTTGAAACCCTCTGCCAGGCAAGCCCGCCCCCCGCTGTGGGGGCGGGCTCATGTCGCGATTTACAGCTTGTAACTTAAAGCGTCTGGCTCTAGCATACCGATTGCGCCGATTTAAACAGCTACTTGCGGGGCGCAGGAGAGGCCCCGGGCGGGCCATCCGAAATACCGCTAAAGCGCTGGTTCGGTGACGCCTCGCACCGCTGCCCAGCGGGATCAGCGAGGCGCAGAGAGACTCCATGAGTTGTCCACGTACCAGTGTTTGTTTAAGCCCCCTGCCTGAAGACCAGGCTTCCCGTACCCCGCGCATCCTGCTCGGTGGCCAGCATCAGCCCACGCTCCTGCGCAACCTCGACGGTTTTTCCCGTCGCAAGGGCCAGGCTCGCGCGTTTCTCATTCAGTTCTTCGAAAGCTGCGCCCAGCTTGGCCAGTACGGCAACGACCGCTTCGACCTGGCAGTCATCCAGGCGCCGGCCGCTGAAGACGCCGCTGAAGTGATCGGCCAGCTCACCCGCATCGCCCGACAGGGGCTGATCACCCGTCGTTGAGCGCGCGTTTTTTCGCTAAGCTTTATACGAAAAGTGCCTGCGCGACGATCATGCTGCGTTGAAAATAGGCTGGTGCGCCAGCCCGGTCGGAATGCTCATTTACAACCTGTAAAGTCGAGCGCGACTCCGACCGTTCCTCGCCTGTTTTCGCCTTGCCTGATCGCCGCTCGGCGACTTTTCGTACAAACCCTAAGCTCGGTCACTCGGTGGGTGCCAGGCGCCTGCCGCAGATGCACTGAGGAGACAGCCGTTGAGCACCAACATCATCACCACCGAAGGTCATGAAGCCCTGAAAAAGGAGCTCGACCACCTGTGGCGCGTGTATCGTCCCGAGATCACGCAGAAGGTCACCTGGGCAGCGTCGCTGGGCGACCGCAGCGAAAACGCCGACTACCAGTACAACAAGAAGCTGCTGCGCGAGATCGACCGCCGCGTGCGCTACCTGCGCAAGCGCCTGGAAGACGTCAAGGTGGTGGCTTATGCGCCGGAGCAGGAAGGCCGGGTGTTTTTTGGCGCCTGGGTGGAAATCGAGAACGATGACGGCGAGCAACTGACCTTTCGCATTGTCGGGTATGACGAAATCCATGGCCGCAATGACTACATCTCCATCGACTCGCCCATGGCCCGCGCGCTGCTCAAAAAGGGCCAGGATGATGAAGTGCGGGTACAGACGCCGACCGGTGAGGCGACCTGGTACGTCAACAGCATTCGCTACCAGCCGTAAGCCTTACTCCTGCTTGGGCCCTATCGCCGGCAAGCCGGCTCCTGCAGGCAATCGCATACCCCTGTAGGAGATCACCCAGCCCTTCGGGCTGCGCTGTCGCGCAGAGAACTGGGCACGAGCCCGCCGCGCTCCCACAGGCCCCTGCTAAATCAATGAGTTGTAGTTTGTTCTATGAGAGCCGGCTTGCCGGCGATAGGGCCCGAGCAGCCAGCCTCAACTCTCGCGCAACACCGCCAACGGGCTGGCATTCAGCGCCCGGCGCGTGCCCAGCACCCCGGCCCCGCCCACCAGCACCGCCCCGGCCAATGGCAGCACCAGCAGCCACGGGTGCGGCGCCCAGTGCAGGTCGAACGCGTAACGGTATAGCGCCCAGGTAATCAGCTCGCAGCCCAGCGCCGCCAGCAAGCCGCTCACTGCGCCCAGCAAACCAAACTCGATGCGCCGCGCTTTCACCAGCAGCGGCCGCGCCGCACCCAGTGCCCGCAGCAGCGCGCCCTGGCGGATGCGCTCATCCAACGTCGCCTGCAAGCCGGCGAACAACACCGCCAAACCAGCCGCCAGCACGAACAGCAGCACGTACTCCACCGCCAGGGTCACTTGGGCGAGGATGCTGCGCAGCTGCGCCAGCAGGGCATCGACCTGCAGGATGGTCACCGCCGGGAAGGCCCGCGACAGCGCGACCACCTCCTGGTCATGCCCAGGCTCCAGGTAGAAGCTGGTCAGGTAGGTGGTGGGCAGCCCCTGCAGCGTGCCGGGCTGGAAGATCATGTAGAAGTTCGGCTGGAAGCTGTCCCAGTGCACCGTGCGCAGGCTACTGACCCGCGCCTGGCGCTGCTGGCCGCCGATGTCGAAGGTCAACAGGTCGCCCAGTTGCAGCTTCAGGCTTTGTGCCAGTTCTGCTTCCACCGAAACCCCAGGTATCGCATCGTCGGCCGGTACCTGCTGCCACCAGCTGCCGGCGCTGAGCGCGTTGCCCTGGGGCAACTCGGCAGACCAGGTCAGGCTCAGGTCGCGCTGCACGGCACGCTCGCCGGTGGACTCCTTGCTGACCAGCTGGCGCACCGGCTCGTCGTTGATATGGGTGAGGCGCCCCGGGATCACCGGGTACAGCGGCGCCGAGGTGGCGTTGATCTGTGCCAGGCGCTCGGCGAACGGCTGGCGGTCGTCGGGCAGGATGTTCAGGGCGAAGTGATTGGGGGCGTCCTGGGGTAACTGCGCCTGCCAGTTGTCCAGCAACTCGGCGCGCAGCAACGCCACCAGCCCCATGGCCAGCAAAATCAGGCCGAAGGCCAGGGCTTGGCCGGCGGCGGCCAGCGGGTGGCGCAGCAGCTGGCCCAGGCCCAGGCGCCAGGCCAGCGGCGCGCCGGCCAGCAGTTGGCGCAGGCTGCGCAGCCCCAGCAGCAACAGCCCGCCGAGTACCAGCGCGGCGATCAGCCCGCCGCCGAGCAGGGCGAAGGTCAGCAGCAGGTCCAGGCTCAGGCGCCACATGATCAGGCCCAGGGCCAGCAGCGCTGCACCGTATACCAGCCAACTGCTGGGCGGAATCGGCAGCAGGTCGCGGCGCAGCACCCGCAGGGGTGGGACCCGGCCCAGGGCCGCCAGCGGCGGCAGGGCAAAACCGGCCAGGGCCACCAGCCCGGTGCCTATACCGGCCAGGGCAGGGGTCAGGCCGCCGGGCGGTACCTGGCTGGGTAGCAAGCCTTCAAGCAGGCGGAACAGGCCCAATTGCGCCAGCCAGCCCAGTAGCGCGCCGGCCAGCGCCGCCACGACGCCCAGCATCGCCAGTTGCAGGCAGTACAGGCCCAGGGCCTGGTGGCGCGACAAGCCCAGGCAGCGCAGCAACGCACTGGCGTCCAGGCGCCGGGCGGCGTAGCGGCTGGCCGACAGCGCCACGGCAACGCCGGCCAGCAGCACCGCCACCAGGCTGGCCATGTTCAGGTAACGCTCGGCCTTGCCCAGGGCACCGCCGATTTGCCGGTTGCCGTCGCGGGTGTCGAGCAGGCGCTGGTTGGCGGCCAGTGAAGTCTCGACGCCTTGCCGATACTGCGCCAGGGCCTCGGGTTCGCCGCGCCACAGGTCGCGGTAGCTGACCCGGCTGCCAGGCTGGATCACCCCGGTGGCGTCCAGGTCGGCGAGGTTCATCAACACCCTTGGGGTGAGGCTGTAGAAGTTGTTGGCGCGGTCTGGCTCGTAGGTGAGCACGCGGGTCATGCGCAGGGTCTTCATGCCCACGTCGATGCTGTCGCCGATCGACAGGTCAAGGGCCACCAGCAGGCGTGGTTCGACCCAGGCTTCGCCCGCTGCCGGGCCGCCGCCGGGCGTTTCCACGCCATAGGGGGCGGGTGCGCTGCGCAACTGGCCGCGCAGGGGGTAGGCCGGGTCGGCCGCCTTGATGCTCGACAGTTGAATACCCTTGTCGCCACCCACCACGCTGGTGAACTCCACCACCCGGGCGTGGCGCAGGTTCAGCGCCGCGCCACTGGCGACCTGCTGCTCGCTGGCCGGGGCGCTGCCCTGCAGCACCAGGTCGGCGCCGAGGAATTCGCTGGCGCGCAGTTGCATGGCGCCGTTGAGCCGGGCACCGAAGTAGCCGATGGCGGTGCTGGCGGCTACCGCCACCAGCAGGGCGAAAAACAGTACCCGCACTTCGCTGGCGCGGGCATCGCGCAGCAGCTGGCGCAGGGCCAGGGCGCACAGGCGTGGGAACGACAGGCGGGTCATCATGGCTCCAGGGGCGCCACCAGGCGGCCGGCATCCAGGCGGATCTGGCGGCGGCAGCGCCGCGCCAGGCGTTCGTCGTGGGTCACCAGCACCAGCGTGGTGCCACGCTCCTGGTTCAGCTCGAACAACAGGTCGCTGATGCGCTCGCCGGTGTGGCTGTCGAGGTTGCCGGTGGGCTCGTCAGCGAACAATACCGCCGGCTGCGCGGCGAAGGCACGGGCGATGGCCACGCGCTGCTGCTCGCCACCGGAAAGCTGACGCGGGGTGTGGCTCAGGCGTTGGCCCAGGCCGACCCGCTCGAGCAGGCTGCGAGCATGCTCGCGGGCGTCGCGGCGGCCGTCCAGCTCCAGCGGCAGCATGACGTTTTCCAGGGCGTTGAGACTGTCGAGCAACTGGAACGACTGGAACACGAAGCCCACATGCTCGGCACGCACCCGGGCGCGTTGGTCTTCATCCAGCGGGCCGAGGTCGTGGCCTGCCAGCACTACCTTGCCAGCGCTGGGTTGGTCGAGGCCGGCGAGCAGGCCGAGGAGGGTGGACTTGCCCGAGCCCGAGGCGCCGACGATGGCCAGGCTGTCGCCCTGGGCGAGGTCGAGGGAGAGGGCGTGGAGGATGGTCAGGTCACCTTCCGCGCTGGGGACCACTTTGCTAAGGTTCTGCGCAACGAGAATGCTGGGGCCCATGGAGAATCCGATGCGAATGTGGTGGTTGAGTGCCGGCCTGGCCTTGTGTTGCCTGGCCCAGGGGGCGGCGGCGGGAACCGTGCTGGTTGTCGGCGATAGTATCAGCGCAGGTTTTGGCCTGGATACCCGCCAGGGCTGGGTCACCCTGCTGCAACAACGGCTGAAGGACGAGGGTTTCAAGGATACGGTGGTCAATGCCTCGATCAGCGGCGACACCAGTGCCGGCGGCCAGGCGCGGCTGCCGGCGCTGCTTGCAGCGCACAAGCCGCAGCTGGTGGTGCTGGAGCTGGGCGGCAACGATGGCCTGCGCGGGCAGCCGCCAGCGCAATTGCAACAAAATCTTGCCTCGATGATCGACCGCTCGCGCCAGGCCGGTGCCAAGGTGGTACTGCTGGGCATGCGCCTGCCGCCCAACTACGGGGTGCGCTACACCACCGCCTTTGCCCAGGTGTACGAGCAACTGGCGGCTGATAAAAAGGTCGCGCTGGTGCCGTTCTTCCTCGACGGGGTGGGCGGGGTTCCCGAACTGATGCAAGCCGACGGCCTGCACCCGGCGCAGGCGGCACAGCAGCGCCTGCTGGAAAACGCCTGGCCGACGATAAAACCCTTGCTGTGACGCTTTTATCGGGGGCCGCTTTCGGCTAATGTTGCGCCCCCCGATTCGAGTGCCCCCGATGCCCCGCCCCGCCTGGTCCCTGTACGCCTACCAACTGATCGAGCCTGACGAGCAACTGGACCTGTTTGCCTGCCAGGAAGTGCGCGTGCACCTGGCGGCCCGTCAGCTGGAGCTGGGGGTGCCGGTAGACCGCACCTTGTGCGGCGGCCTGCTGCCGGCGCAGCCACGCTGGTCGGGAGTGGAGCGCGCCATCTACCGCGACGAGCGCCTGTGCCCGTTGTGCAAGGCCATCCTCGAAGCGCAGCGCCGTGGCATGCGGCCGGTATGGCCGGAGCTCTGAGCCGGTTGCGTGAAACACCTTTCATCATCTGAAACGCTTGCAGCCCGCCGACGCCTCCCGCTTGTTTCGGGGCAGGTGTACAATCGTTCCCCTTGACTGAGCTTTCGAAGGATTTACCGGATGTTGCCGCGCTTTCCTGCCGTCACCCGTAGCCTCTCCCTGGCCGCCCTGCTGGCTGCCGGCCCTGCTGTTGCGCTGGAGCTGCCACTGCCACCGCCCGGTGAAGACGTCGTCGGCCAGGTGCAGGTGATCAAGGCCAAGTACGAAGACACCTTCGCCGACATCGGTACCGCCAACGACCTGGGCTACCTGGAAATGATCGCCGCCAACCCCGGCGTCGACCCCTGGCTGCCGGGCGCCGGCACTGAAATTGTGCTACCGACCCGCTACATCCTGCCGCCCGGCCCGCGCGAAGGTATCGTCATCAACCTCGCCGAATACCGCCTGTACTACTACCCGAAAGGGCAGAACGTGGTGCACACCTTCCCGCTGGGCATTGGCCGTGAGGGCTGGGGCTCGCCGATCGCCAACACCAAGATCACCGCCAAGACCCCCAACCCGACCTGGACACCACCGGCCTCGATCCGCGCCGAGCACGCCGCTGACGGCGACATCCTGCCGACCGTGGTGCCGGCAGGTCCGGACAACCCGCTGGGGCCGTTCAAGTTCACCTTGGGTGTACCGGGCTACCTGATCCACGGCTCGAACAAGAAGTTCGGTATCGGCATGCGCACCAGCCACGGTTGCTTCCGCATGCTCAACAACAACGTGCTGACGCTTTCCAAGATGGTCCCGGTCGGCACTCCGGTGCGCATCATGAACGAGCCGTACAAGTTCGGTATCAGTGCTGGCAAGGTGTACCTGGAAGCGCACACGCCGCTGGACGATCACGGCAACCCGTCGGTGGTCGACAAGCACACCGCAGTCATCAACGCCTTGCTCAAGCGCGAAGACCTGGCCAACAACTTGCGCATGAACTGGGACATGGTGCGCGATGTGGTTGCCGCCGAAGATGGCATGCCGGTAGAGATTGCCGTGCCGGTCAACGGCAATGGTTCGGCGCCTGTGGTTTCGAGCATTCCGGCAGAACTGCAGTAAGCGTTCGCTAGTTACCAAAGGCCTGCCTTAGTGCAGGCCTTTTCGTTTTTGCCTGCGGGCTTTTCGCTCGACAATAAAAAAGCCGACCCACAAGTGGGTCGGCTCCATAACAATCCGTGAGGATTATTACTTGCGGCTGGCTTTGTCCAGCATACGCAGAGCGCGCTCGTTGGCTTCGTCAGCGGTTTGCTGAGCCTTCTGAGCAGCTGCCAGAGCGTCGTCAGCTTTGCGGTAAGCTTCGTCTGCACGAGCTTGGGCGCGAGCTGCTGCGTCTTCGGTAGCGGTCAGGCGAGCTTCGGTTTCTTTGGAGACGCTGCTGCAACCGGTAGCCAGAACTGCGGCCAGGGCCAGAGCAGAGAATTTCAGAACGTTGTTCATCGTGTTCCCCTTCAAGGACTTTCTATTAAATAGCCATCTCTCACAAAGAGAAACTGGCCGGCGTACATAGTACCCATTACTTGTAGTAAGTAAACTGACTGAGCGCAAGACGCGCAAAAAAAATGTCACTGCAAGGGCGCCAGCCCGGGGTTTGCAGGGCAACTGTGAAAAATGCGTGCATGCACGCAAGCGGTTGTAGTAGCGGAACTTTTTTGTGAACTAAAGGTGACTTTAACTGTCCGTCAGCGTCATAGCCCATACAACATCCGGCTACTGTTGCATGCCTTGTGCAGGGTTGCACAAACCCCCTGTGTGGCATTTTCATCAGCGCCGCTTGAGCAATCCCGCTTGCTCCGCCTACTATTTGTAGGTGCTCCTGCGGCCAGAACGATCCTGATCGTGCGATTGTCCAAGGGGCAGAGGTGGCGTAGAGGTTCCTCCGCCGGATAAACCACATCGGTAAGGCAAGGGTCTGCCGTGAGACCTGAGAGGAGTAGTGATGAGCGACACGCTGACCATCCACCATGACCAGGCCGGTCATCAGTTCGAGACCAACGTGGACGGTCACCGGGCCTACCTGACGTACATGGACCTGGGCAAGCAGACGCTGGACATCTACCGCACCTTCGTGCCCAACGCCCTGCGCGGGCGTGGCATCGCCGCCGCGCTCACCGAAAAAGCCCTGGAGTACGCCGAGCAGATGGGCTACACGGTGATCCCGTCGTGCTCTTACGTGGAGCGCTACATGGAGCGCCAGCAGCGCCATTCGAGCAAGGCCTGAAATTACCGCACACATGAAAACGCCGGGCATTGCCCGGCGTTTTCGTTTGCCTGAACTTCAGCGCTGGCGCTGTGGCAGCACATCCTTGAGCTTGGCGCGCATGCTGCGCAGGGCTTTTTCGGTAGCTGCCCAGTCGATGCAGGCGTCGGTAACCGAGACGCCGTACTGCAGCTCGTCGAGGTTTTTCGGAATGGCCTGGCAGCCCCAGTTCAGGTGGCTCTCGACCATCAGGCCGATGATCGACTGGTTGCCTTCGAGGATCTGGTTGGCGACGTTCTCCATCACCAGCGGCTGCAGGGCCGGGTCCTTGTTGGAGTTGGCGTGGCTGCAGTCGACCATGATGTTGGCCTTGATCTTGGCCTTGGCCAGGTCCTGCTCGCACAGGGCGACGCTGACCGAATCGTAGTTCGGCTTGCCGTTGCCGCCGCGCAGTACCACGTGGCCGTAGGCGTTACCCTTGGTGGTGACGATGGACACGCCGCCTTCCTGGTTGATACCCAGGAAGCGGTGCGGCTTGGACACCGACTGCAGGGCGTTGATGGCCACCGTCAGGCCGCCGTCGGTGCCGTTCTTGAAACCGACCGCCGAGGACAGGCCCGAGGCCATTTCGCGGTGGGTTTGCGATTCGGTGGTGCGCGCACCGATGGCCGACCAGCTGATCAGGTCCTGCAGGTACTGCGGGGAGATCGGGTCGAGGGCTTCGGTGGCGGTGGCCAGGCCTTTTTCGGCCAGGTCCAGCAGCAACTGGCGGCCGATGTGCAGGCCGTCCTGGATCTTGAACGAGTCGTCCAGATACGGGTCGTTGATCAGGCCTTTCCAGCCGACGGTGGTGCGCGGCTTTTCGAAGTACACGCGCATCACCAGGTACAGGGTGTCGGAGACTTCTTCGGCCAGTACTTTCAGGCGCTCGGCGTACTCGTGGGCGGCCTTGATGTCATGGATCGAGCACGGGCCGACCACCACGAACAGGCGATGGTCCTTGCCGTCGAGAATATTGCGCACCACTTCGCGGCCGGCAGTCACGGTCTGCAGGGCCTTGGCGCTGAGAGGGATTTCCTTCTTGAGCTGATCGGGGGTGATCAAGGTCTCGTTGGAGGCAACGTTAAGGTCATCGATCGGTAAATCAGCCATCGTGTTACTCGTCAGGTCACGGGTGCCGGCCGCCAGCGATCCCCCGTGCGGCCCAGCAGCAGATTGTTCGCAGCGGGGAGGCCGAACCTTAGCGCGTTAGCGGGGGCGCGACAATGGGCTGGGGCCCGTCATTACGGGGTTTTTGCCGGCTTGGGGCGGTTTTTCAGGCGTGGCCCGGGCGCAGGCTGGCTTCGGAGAACGCCTCGGCGTGCAGGCTGACCCAGCGTTCGGCCAGTTGCTGCGCATCCAGCCCGGCGGGGTCGTGCAGTTGGCAATAATGGTGGATCTGGCACACCTGCTCGCCCATGCGCGCACCGAACAGCGCCTGCTGGTCGGTAAACGCCACACCCACCCGGTAACCCTGGTCGAGCCGTTGGCACCAGGCCACGTAGCCCGGGTAGCGGGCCTCCAGGCCGAGTGAGGGAATCAATACTTCAACCGCAGTGCCGCGGCGGTAGGCGCGCGGTTGCAGGCAGGCGATACCACCCAGGCCCTGGGTGAGCAGGTGGCGGCGGAACAGGTGGGAAGCGGGGCGAAAGGCGAGTTCGACCGGGATCTCGTCGGGGTGAGGCAGGTATCCGCACATGGTCGACTCCGTGTCGATTATTTGACCTTCTTCGCCACAGTATAGAGAGGGGTCGAAAACCGGCTGATTTGCGTGTAGAAAAACGGACGAACGACACAGGAGAACAGCATGGACCCTCGTACTACCCGTATCGGTATCATCGGCAGCGGCGCCATTGGCGGTTTCTACGGCTTGATGCTGGCCCGCGCAGGCTTTGACGTGCACTTTCTGCTGCGCAGCGAATACACCGCGGTGCGTGAGCAGGGTCTCAAGCTCGACAGTGCCGTGCACGGCCAGTTGCAGATGCCGGTACAAGCCTACGACTGCGCAGCCGACATGCCGCCCTGCGACTGGCTGCTGGTGGGCGCCAAGGCCACCAGCAACGCCGAGCTTGCGCCGTTGATCGTGCAGGCCGCAGCGCCCGGCGCGAAGGTGGTGCTGCTGCAGAACGGCCTGGGTGTCGAGGACCAGCTACGCCCGGCCTTGCGTGGCGACATGCACCTGCTGGGCGGGTTGTGCTTCATCTGTGTCCATCGCCAGGGCCCGGGTGATATCCGCCACCAGGCGCTGGGCGCGGTCAACCTGGGTTACCACAGCGGCCCGGCCGGCGATGGCGGCGCAGCGGTGGTGGAGGAGGGGGCCGGGCTGTTCCGTGCAGCGGGCATCGACTCCCAGGCCATGGCCAACCTCGAGCAGGCACGCTGGCAGAAGCTGGTGTGGAACGTGCCCTATAACGGCCTGTCGGTGCTGCTGCAAGCCAGCACCACGCCGCTGATGGCCGACCCCGACAGCCGCGCGCTGGTGCAGGCATTGATGGCAGAAGTGGTGGCGGGTGCCCGGGCCTGTGGCCTGGAACTGCCCGATGGGTACGCTGAGCACCTGCTGCGGGTGACCGACCAGATGCCTGATTACTGGCCGAGCATGTACCACGACCACGCCCAGCAGCGGCCGCTGGAATTGCAGGCGATCTACGCCGAACCGCTGCGTAGGGCTGCTGCTGCGGGTTGCCATTTGCCGCGCATGCAGGCGCTGTATCAGGCGCTTACTTTCATCGATCGGCGCAACCTTACGGTGTGACCGGCCCGGCCCGAGCCAGCAGCGCCGGACGGCAGAGCGCCGGTCGATGGCGCTGCTAAGCTCAAGCTTGCTCTGCCGCTACGGCAGTCGAGGAGGCCGAATGATCCGTTCCATGCTGTATGCCACCGACCTGGGGGTATACGCGCCTTTCGTCATGCAACACGCCCTGGCCTTGGCACGCACGTTCAAGGCAGAGCTGTATGTGATCCATGCGGTCGAACCCATGGGCCAGTTCGCCGAATCCCTGTTGCAGAGCTACCTTGACGAGCAGACCCTCGACACCCTGCACAGCGAGGGGGTGAACACGGTGATGGCCAATATCGAGCAGAAGGTCCTGGAAAACTTTCGTGACGAATTGGGCGAGCAGGCCGACCTGGCGCTGATACGGGCGGTGCGGGTACGCCAGGGCGACCCGGCCCAGGTGATTCTCGAGCAGGCCCAGCGCCTGGCCGTCGACCTGCTGATCTTCGGCAGCCACAGCGCCGGGGCGGGGGTGGACGTACCGCTTGGTCGCACGGCGGTCAGGCTGCTGCAACTGTCGCCGGTACCGGTGTACATGGTGCCGCTGGCACAGCACTTGGGACGTAGGAAAATTTAACTGCGCAGGTAAGGCAAACCCGTAGAGGCGTAACAAAATAGTTCTAGATTTATTGCTGGAGCCACTAATATAGTTATAACTCGTCGCGGCCAGCAGCCGGTGACTCACCGCCTTTGAGGGATATCTATGAAGCTTCAACAACTGCGCTACATCTGGGAAGTGGCGCACCATGACCTCAACGTTTCCGCGACGGCGCAGAGCCTGTACACCTCCCAACCCGGTATCAGCAAGCAGATCCGCCTGCTCGAGGACGAGCTGGGCGTTGAAGTGTTCGCCCGTAGCGGCAAGCACCTGACTCGCGTCACCCCGGCTGGCGAGCGCATCATCACCACCGCCGGCGAGATCCTGCGCAAGGTCGAAAGCATCAAGCAGATCGCCCAGGAATTCTCCAACGAGAAAAAGGGCACGCTGTCCATCGCCACCACCCACACCCAGGCGCGCTACGCCCTGCCGCCGGTGATCAGCAACTTCATCAAGCAGTACCCGGAAGTGGCCCTGCACATGCACCAGGGCTCGCCGATGCAGATCGCCGAAATGGCCGCCGATGGCACGGTCGACTTCGCCATTGCCACCGAGGCGCTGGAGCTGTTCGGCGACCTGATCATGATGCCGTGCTACAAGTGGAACCGCTGCGTGGTAGTGCCCCAGGGCCACCCGCTGACCAAGCTGCCGAAGCTCACGTTGGAAGCGGTGGCCGAGTACCCGATCGTCACCTACGTGTTCGGCTTCACTGGCCGCTCGAAGCTCGATGAGGCGTTCAACCACCGCGGCCTGACCCCCAAGGTGGTGTTCACCGCAGCCGACGCCGACGTGATCAAGACTTATGTGCGCCTGGGGCTGGGCGTGGGCATCGTCGCCAAGATGGCGGTTGACCCGAAGCTCGACAGCGACCTGGTTTGCCTGGATGCCAGCGAGCTGTTCGAAGCCAGCATCACCAAGATCGGTTTCCGTCGTGGCACCTTCCTGCGCGGTTTCATGTGCGACTTCATCGAGAAGTTCGCCCCGCACCTGACTCGCGAAGTCATGGCCAAGGCCATTCAGTGCCACAACAAGCAGGAGCTCGAAGAGCTGTTCGAGGGTGTCGAGCTGCCGGTGCACTGATTCAGCATTCTGGGGGCGCCTTGCGCCCCAATCGCGACACAAGGCCGCTCCCACAGATATTGCGCTGCATATCAATGCAGTGCGATGGCTGTGGGAGATTGCCTTGTGTTGCCTGAGCCGGCCTCATCGCCGGCACAGGCGAGTGCTGGCACCGGCTGCGCCGGTGATCGCCGGCAAGCCGGCTCCTACAGGATCGCGCGAAGCCCGAACCAAGCGCCGTACCTGTGGGAGCGGCTTTAGCCGCGAACACCGGCGCAGCCGGTGCCAGCCACCGCGTCGACTGCTTCGCGGCTAAAGCCGCTCCCACAGGGTTGCGCAGAGCCTGAATCAGGCGCGGCCCCTGCTATTTTTTCAGGCCTTGCTGATCAGGTTGCCGGCGTGCAGCCCGCATTCTTTCTGCGTGGCCTCTTCCCACCACCAGCGGCCTTCGCGCTCGTGCTGGCGCGGCAGCACCGGGCGGGTGCACGGCTCGCAGCCGATGCTGATGAAGCCGCGTTCGTGCAGGCTGTTGAAAGGCAGCTCGAGCATGCGGATGTAACCCCACACTTCCTCGCTGCTCATTTGCGCCAGCGGGTTGAACTTGTACAGCGGGCGCTCCGCGGTGGAGAAGGCGCTGTCGACTTCCAGTGCGGCCACCTGGCTGCGGGTGCCCGGGCTCTGGTCGCGGCGCTGGCCGGTGGCCCAGGCGCTGACGGTGGCCAGCTTGCGGCGCAGCGGCTCGATCTTGCGGATGCCGCAGCATTCGCCGTGGCCGTCCTTGTAGAAGCTGAACAGGCCCTTTTCCTTGACGAACGGGTCGAGCTTGTCGCGGTCGGGGCTGAGCAGCTCGATAGGCAGGTTGTACTGCTCGCGCACCTGGTCGATGAAGCGGTAGGTCTCCGGGTGCAGGCGCCCGGTGTCGAGGCTGAATACCTTGACCTGCTTGTTCAGCTTCCAGGCCATGTCCACCAGCACCACGTCTTCGGCGCCGCTGAAGGAGATCCACAGGTCGTCACCAAAATGCTCGAAGGCGAGTTTGAGGATGTCCTGGGGGGACTTGCTGGCATAGGTCGCGGCCAGGGCGGCGACGTCGAAGGGTTGGCTCATCAGGCGGTTTCCATCGGGTGAGTGGCGCTGTGCGCTCGTAATGGGCAAATGGTAACAAAAAATGGCGGGGTAGACCTGTCGCGCCGTCATCGCGGGGCAAGCCCGCTCCCACGCATGCCTTGCATGAGTCTTGTGGGAGCGGGCTTGCCCCGCGATGGCTCAAAGGCCCTGCAAGGTCTCCATCAATACCCGCACCTTGGCGATCGATTCTTCGTACTCGGCTTCCCAATGCGAGTCCGCCACTACCGCGCCGCCACCCCAGCAGCTCACCTGGCCATCCTTGACCAGCAGGCTGCGGATGGCGATCGAGCTGTCCATCTCGCCGCGTACATCCACATACAGCAAAGATCCGCAGTACAGCGCCCGGCGCGCCGGCTCCAGCTCGTCGATGATCTGCATGGCACGGATCTTCGGCGCGCCGGTGATCGAGCCGCCGGGGAAACTGTCGCCGATCAGCGTCAGCGTATCCTTGCCCTGCGCCAGGCGGCCGGTGACGCTGCTGACCAGGTGGTGCACGTTGGGGTAGCTCTCCAGGCTGAACAGCTCTGGCACTTTTACCGAGCCGATCTCGCAGGTGCGGCCGATGTCGTTGCGCAACAGGTCGACGATCATCAGGTTTTCCGAGCGGTCCTTGGGGCTGGCCAGCAGCTCGGCGGCGTTGTGCGCATCCTGCGCCGGGTCGCTGGCGCGTGGGCGGGTGCCCTTGATCGGGCGGGTTTCCACCTCACCCCGGCTGACGCGGATGAAGCGCTCCGGCGAGAAGCTCAGCAGGGCAGCGCCATTGCCCAGTTGCTGATAACCCGAAAAGGGTGTCGGGCAAGCGGCACGCAGGGCTTGGTAGGCATGCCAGGGGTCGCCCTGGCAAGGTGCGCGAAAACGCTGGGTGAGGTTGATCTGGTAGCAGTCGCCGGCCTGGATGTAGCGCTGTACCTGGTCGAAGGCGGCGCGGTACTGGGCCGGTTGCAGGTCGCCGGTCATCGCTGCGAGCAGGTGGAAGTGCGTTGGCGGGGCGGTATCTGGCGCTTCGAACAGTTCGGTCAGGCGCTGGCGCTCGCTGTCGACGAGCCTGGGGTGAAACACCAGCTGGCTGGTGGCGAGCTGGTGGTCGGTCAACAGTGCCCAGGCGTAGAGGCCCAGCTGCGCGTCGGGCAGGCCGAGGTCGTCCAGCGCCTGCGCCGGCAATTGTTCGAGGCGGCGGCCGAAGTCGTAGCTGAGGTAGCCGATCAGGCCGCCGGCAAACGGCAGTTCGATGCCCGCTGGCAGTTGCGCTTCGCCAAGGTCGGCCAGGGCCTGGCGCAAGCGCTGCAGGTAGTCGCGGCCGTCCTCATCCGCTTGCGCCTGCAGCTGTTGCAGCGGCCAGGCGCTGAGCAGGTCGAAGCGGCCGCGTTCGGCGCCGGGGCGGGCACTGTCGAGCAGGATGGCGCCGGGGGCGTTGCGCAGGCGCGCGAAGTAATGGGCTGGGTCGGCTTGGTAGGGCAGGGGGTGGAGCGTACAGGTCGGCATCAGAATGGACGGCGATGAAAAAGCGAAGATGCCGATTGTAGACCTGTGTAGGAAATGCGCCTAGCGCTGGGGACGACATTCACATGTTGTGTAAGGACGTGGTCGGGCGCGGACCGTGTAGGAGCGGCCTTGTGCCGCGAAAGGGCCGCATAGCGGCCCCAAGATATCAGCACTACATAGAATTGCCGGGGCCGCTACGCGGCCCTTTCGCGGCACAAGGCCTCTCCTACAGGATCAATTTGGCTGAACGTGCCCGAACAACCCCTGCGCCACCTTCACCCGCTGCTCGGCATCTTCGCTGCGGCCTTCTTTGGCCAGCATCTCGATGTGCGCCTCGATGGCGTGGGTGCGCTGGGTCAGGCCGCAGTCGTTGGCGATCTGGATGTTCAGGCCGGGGCGGGCGTTGAGCTCGAGGATCAACGGGCCCTTGTCCTGGTCCAGCACCATGTCCACGCCGATATAGCCCAGGCCGCACAGCTCGTAGCAGCTGGCGGCCAGCTTCATGAAGCCGTCCCAGTTCGGCAGCTGCACGCCGTCCACCGCGTTGGTGGTGTCCGGGTGCTTGCTGATGATCTTGTTCAGCCAGGTGCCGCGCAGGGTCACGCCGGTGGCCAGGTCCACGCCCACGCCGATGGCGCCCTGGTGCAGGTTGGCCTTGCCGCCCGACTGGCGGGTCGGCAGGCGCAGCATGGCCATTACCGGGTAGCCCATCAGCACGATGATGCGGATGTCCGGCACGCCTTCGTAGCTGATGCTCTTGAAGATCTGGTCGGGGGTGACCCGGTACTCGATGAGCGCGCGGTCGCGGTGCCCGCCCAGCGAATACAGGCCGGTGAGGATGCTCGAGATCTGGTGCTCGATTTCCTCGTGGCTGATGATCTTGCCCGACACCGTGCGGTAGCGGTCCTCGAAGCGGTCGGCGACCACCAGGATACCGTCACCGCCGGCGCCTTGCGCCGGCTTGATGACGAAGTCGCTGCGCCCGCCGATGATCTCGTCGAGCTTTTCGATCTGCTTTTCGGTCTCGATGATGCCGTACATCTCCGGCACATGGATGCCGGCCGCCAGCGCGCGCTCCTTGGTGATGATCTTGTCGTCGACGATCGGGTACAGGTGGCGCTTGTTGTACTTGAGTACGTAGTCCGCGTTGCGCCGGTTGATACCCATGATGCCCCGGGCTTCCAGGGCCTTCCAGGTCTTGATCAGTCCGAACATCAGGCGTCAGCCTTCTTCAGGAATGCCTTGAAACGCACGAGCTCGGTCAGGCGGTAGCCGCGGTAGCGACCCATCGCCAGCATGAAGCCCACCAGAATCAGCAGCACCGCCGGGAAGGTGAACACGAAGTACACGGCTTCCGGCACAGTCATCAGCAGGTGTGCGATGGACGCGGCGAACAGGGTGCCGATGGCCACTTTCATGGCATGGCCACCGCCGCGCTCTTCCCAGGTGATCGACAGGCGCTCGATGGTCATGGTCAGGATCACCATCGGGAACAGCGCCACCGACAGCCCGCGCTCCAGGCCCAGCTTGTGGCTGAACAGGCTGATGGCGGCGATCAGCACCACCACGAAGGTCAGCACCACCGAAAGGCGCGGCAGCAT
This sequence comes from Pseudomonas sp. NPDC089406, assembly GCF_044900265.1. Taxonomy (NCBI): domain Bacteria; kingdom Pseudomonadati; phylum Pseudomonadota; class Gammaproteobacteria; order Pseudomonadales; family Pseudomonadaceae; genus Pseudomonas; species Pseudomonas sp. NPDC089406. Next base: position 160,430 of record NZ_JBJDNC010000009.1, read on the forward strand.
CTGCAGCTTGAGGTGCTCCAGGTACGAGCGCAGCGACAGCCCCAGCGCGGTGATCACCGTGAACAGCACGATGCCGAAGCCCAGCTGCGTTTCGCGGAAGGCCAGGGCGATCAGCACCGGGGTGAAGGTACCCAGGGTCTGGATGCCGATCAGGTTGCGCAGGATCAGGATCACCAGCACGCCGATCGGGATCATCACCATGATCATGAAGGTTTGCTGGGTCTGCAGCGGCAGGCCGTACAGCGAGTATTCGAGGAAGTCCGCGTCGGTGTTCTCGTCGGTCAGCTTGGCCAGGCGGATGGCGTTCATCTCGCTGTTGTTCATGCTGAAGGTGACGCTGGCCTTCTTGCCGCCATCGACGCTGATCAGGTTGTCGTCACCGGTCCACCACAGCAGGCGGTCGGCCGGCAGGCCCTGTTCGCCGGTGTCCGGGTTGAAGTACAGCCAGTCGTTGCCGTTGAAGCTGCGCAGCCACAGTTCAGGGGTTTGCGGGGTGTCGGCCACCAGGCGGATGGTGTGCACCTTCTCCAGCGGCACGTGGGCGATGGACAGCAGCAGGTCGATGACCTGGGCCTTCTTCATCGACGAGGTGTCGCCGGCCAGCAGCAGCTTGACGTTGTCGTCGTTGAGGTTGTTGACCCGCTTGATGGTCTCGCTGACGAAGGTCTCGACGTCGGCCGAGTGCTGGCGGATCGGCGCCATCAGCGCCTCGGCGGCGATCTTCTCGGGGCCCTCGACGGCCAGGCTGTCACGGAAGGTCGGGCCCTTGATCTTGGTCTTTTCGTTGCTGTAGCGCTTGGTCAGCACCAGGCGGTAGTAGAGGGTCTGGTTGCCGCTGGCGCGGCGCGCCGACCAGGTCACTTTGCGGTTGCCGTCGGCGCGGTTGACGCTGACCCCGTAGTTGTTGGAGATGAAGCTCTCGTTGAGGCTCACGTAGTCACGGTTGAGCGGCGGCACGAACATCTGCACCTTGACCGGGTCCTTGGCGCTGGCGACGAACTCGACCTTGGCGTCGATGTTCCACAGGTCGTCGGTTTCGTCTTCGGTCACCGGGATGCCCAGGGCGAAGATCTGGTAGGCCGTGACGGCAACGCCCAGCAGCACCAGTACGGTGATCAGGACTTTCAGGTGGAGGGTAAGAGAGCGCATCGGGATTACTCTGCTTTGGGAGCTTCGGTGGCGCAGGCAGGTTTGCCGGCCGCGTATTTAAGGCTTGGGTCGACCAGTGCATCCATGTGCTTGAGGGCCTCGGAGCCGATCAGCAGCGGGAACTGGAACGCGCTGCGGTCGGTGAGGTTGACCTCGATGGTGCGCAGGGTCTGGCCCATGCAGATATCGAGCTCGATGACCGGGCGGGCGGTGTAGGCCTTGCCCGATTCGGCGTCATAGTCCCCGGCGCGGCGCTTGATCTTGCTGACTCGGGCCAGGGGGCGTTCGATGGGGTGTTCGTGGGCGGCGTCGATGGCCAGGTAGAAGCGCACCCAGCTTTCGCCGTTGCGCTTGAAGCGCTTGATGTCACGGGCGCTGAGCGAGGCGGTCTTGGCCCCGGTGTCCAGTTTGGCTGCCACTTCCAGGTCAAGGTCGCCCAGCCGGGCGTATTCGTTCAGGCCGTAGACGGTCTTCTGCGCCGCGGGCGCTAGGGCCGGCAGCACAGTCAGGCAGAGCAGCAATGCAGCGAATATCGGTTTCATAGTCCTGGCGCGGTGCTGTGCGGGGTTCTGGGCAAGGCGACGGGCCAAGCATCCTTAATAAGCCTGTCAGCAGCATGAAATGATGACAGGCACGCTATCCGTGCTCCGAAAGGAGCGCGGCATTCTATCACGCCGATGTGTTGACGCCAGCGCGCCCGCGATCAGACCGTTGCGAGGCCGAGTAAGTTCGTTCTTAGACGATTGTCGACAATGTGCTTTTTGCCTTTGACTCGTCGCCTCTATTTGGCTAGTTTTGCTGGCATGGTTTTTAAAGGTGTCGACAATAATGCTGGATGCCGTGCAAGCACCCGCCAACACTCAGGACGAAACCGAGACCCTCTCGGAGAACGTCTTTCGCCGTATCCAGGCGGCCATCGTCAAGGGCGAGATCGCCCCCGGCAGCAAAATCTCCGAGCCTGAGCTTGCGCGCACCTACGGCATCAGCCGCGGCCCGCTGCGCGAAGCCATCCACCGCCTCGAAGGCCAGCGCCTGCTGGTGCGCGTGCCCCACGTCGGCGCGCGGGTGGTATCGCTGAGCCATGCCGAGCTGATCGAGCTGTACGAAATCCGCGAGTCGCTCGAAGGCATGGCCTGCCGCCTGGCCGCCGAGCGCATGAGCCAGGCTGCCATCGACGAGCTGCGCCATGTGCTCGACACCCATGAACGCGACGCCGCGTTCCAGGCAGGGCAGGGCTACTACCAGCAGGAAGGCGACTACGACTTCCATTACCGGATCATCCAGGGCAGCGGCAACCAGACCCTGTACAAGATGCTCTGCGGCGAGCTGTACCAGCTGGTGCGCATGTACCGCATCCAGTTCTCCACCACCCCCAACCGCCCGCGCCAGGCCTTCGCCGAGCACCACCGCATTCTCGATGCCATCGAAGGCCGCGACGGCGAACTGGCAGAACTGCTGATGCGCCGGCATATCGGCGCATCCAAACGCAATATCGAGCGCCACTACCAAGGCGCAGACAACAATAGCCCACGAGGTGAGTCATGACAGTCAAGAGCACGCCCGGCCAACGTTTCCGCGACGCGGTCGCCGCCGAACACCCGTTGCAGGTAGTCGGGGCGATCAACGCCAACCATGCCCTGCTGGCCAAGCGCGCCGGGTTCAAGGCCATCTACCTGTCCGGCGGCGGTGTGGCCGCCGGCTCCCTCGGCCTGCCGGATCTGGGCATCAGCGGCCTGGACGATGTACTCACCGACGTGCGCCGTATCACCGACGTGTGCGACCTGCCGCTGCTGGTGGATGTCGACACCGGCTTTGGCGCCTCGGCGTTCAACGTTGCCCGTACCGTCAAGTCGATGAGCAAGTTCGGCGCTGCGGCCATCCACATCGAGGACCAGGTGGGTGCCAAGCGCTGTGGCCATCGCCCGAATAAAGAGATCGTCACCCAGCAGGAAATGGTCGACCGCATCAAGGCGGCGGTGGATGCGCGCAGCGACGACAGCTTCGTGATCATGGCGCGCACCGACGCGCTGGCAGTTGAAGGCCTGAACGCCGCCCTGGACCGCGCCGCGGCCTGCATCGAGGCCGGCGCCGACATGATCTTCCCCGAAGCCATCACCGAGCTTTCGATGTACAAGACCTTCGCCGACCGGGTAAAGGCGCCGATCCTGGCCAACATCACCGAATTCGGCGCCACACCGCTGTACACCACCGAAGAGCTCGCCTCGGTGGACGTGTCGCTGGTGCTGTACCCGCTGTCGGCCTTCCGCGCCATGAACAAGGCCGCCGAGAACGTCTACACCGCCCTGCGCCGCGACGGCACGCAAAAGAACGTGATCGACACCATGCAGACCCGCATGGAGCTGTACGACGCCATCGGCTACCACGCCTTCGAGCAGAGCCTGGATGCGTTGTTCGCCCAGAAAAAAGCCTGATCTGTGTAGCCCTCTTCGCGGGTGAACCCGCTCCCACAGGTTCAGTGAAGTATTCCAACCCTGTGAGGCCCTGTAGGAGCGGGTTTACCCGCGAAGAGGCCGGCACAGGCAAACATCCGAATTAGCCAGACAGCTTCCATAACAAATTCAAGAAAGGAGAAACCCCATGGCCGAAGCAAAAGTACTCAGTGGCGCAGGCCTGCGTGGCCAGGTGGCCGGGCAGACGGCGCTTTCCACCGTCGGCCAGGCCGGTGCCGGCCTGACCTACCGCGGCTATGACGTGCGCGACCTGGCCGCCGGCGCCGAGTTTGAAGAGGTCGCCTACCTGCTGCTGTACGGCGAGCTGCCAAGCCAGGCCGAGCTTGCCGACTACAAGCACAAGCTCAAGGGCCTGCGCGACCTGCCCCAGGCGCTGAAAGAAGTGCTCGAGCGCATTCCCCGCGACGCCCACCCGATGGACGTCATGCGCACTGGCTGTTCGGTGCTCGGCACCCTGGAGCCGGAGCTCACCTTCGAGGCCCAGCGCGACAAGACCGACCGCCTGCTGGCGCTGTTCCCGGCAGTGATGTGCTACTGGTACCGCTTCACCCACCACGGCGTGCGCATCGACTGCAACAGCGACGAAGACACCCTGGGTGGCCACTTCCTGCACCTGCTGCACGGCAAGAAGCCCAGCGAGCTGCATGTGAAGGTGATGAACGTTTCGCTGATCCTGTACGCGGAGCACGAATTCAACGCCTCGACCTTCACCGCGCGTGTGTGCGCCTCGACCCTGTCCGACCTGTATTCCTGCGTCACCGCTGCCATCGGTTCGCTGCGCGGCCCGCTGCACGGCGGCGCCAACGAGGCGGCCATGGAGCTGATCGAACGCTTCCAGAGCCCGCAGGACGCCACCGCCGAGCTGCTGCGCATGCTCGAGCGCAAGGACAAGATCATGGGCTTTGGCCATGCCATCTACAAAGAGTCCGACCCGCGCAACGAGGTGATCAAGGGCTGGGCCAAGCAGCTCGCCGACGAAGTGGGTGACAGCGTGCTGTACCCGGTGTCCGAGGCCATCGACAAGACCATGTGGGAGCAGAAGCGCCTGTTCCCCAACGCCGATTTCTACCACGCCTCGGCGTACCACTTCATGGGCATCCCGACCAAGCTGTTCACGCCGATTTTCGTCTGCTCGCGCCTGACCGGCTGGGCCGCCCACGTGTTCGAGCAGCGCGCCAACAACCGCATCATCCGCCCGAGCGCCGAGTACGTAGGCGTCGAACAGCGCAAGTTCGTGCCGATCGAGCAGCGTTAAGGTACAGGTCGCTGGGGCTGCTGTGCAGCCCTTTCGCGACACAAGGCCGCTCCTACAGGTGCGGCGCTGTACCTGTAGGAGCGGCCTTGTGTCGCGAAAGGGGCGCGCAGCGCCCCCATCGGCCAGACCTGCCCACCGAATACCGTGACCGAGCCTGATAACGATATGAACACTGCATACCGCAAGCCCCTGCCAGGCACTGCCCTGGACTATTTCGACGCCCGCGCCGCGGTCGAGGCGATCAAGCCCGGCGCCTACGACGGCCTGCCTTACACCTCCCGGGTACTGGCCGAAAACCTGGTACGCCGCTGCGACCCGGCCACCCTCGACGCCTCGCTGAGCCAACTGATCGAGCGCAAACGCGACCTCGACTTCCCCTGGTTTCCGGCCCGGGTGGTGTGCCACGACATCCTCGGCCAGACCGCGCTGGTGGACCTGGCCGGCCTGCGCGACGCCATCGCCGACAAGGGCGGTGACCCGGCCCAGGTCAACCCGGTGGTGCCGGTGCAACTGATCGTCGACCATTCCCTGGCCGTGGAGTGCGGCGGTTTCGACCCCGACGCCTTCACCAAGAACCGCGCCATCGAAGACCGCCGCAACGAAGACCGCTTCCACTTCATCAACTGGACCAAGCAGGCGTTCAAGAACGTCGACGTGATCCAGCCGGGCAACGGCATCATGCACCAGATCAACCTGGAGAAGATGTCGCCGGTGATCCACAGCGACCATGGCGTGGCCTACCCGGACACCTGCGTCGGCACCGACAGCCACACCCCGCACGTGGATGCCCTGGGGGTGATCGCCATCGGCGTCGGTGGCCTGGAAGCCGAGAACGTGATGCTCGGCCGCGCCTCGTGGATGCGCCTGCCGGAAATCGTCGGCGTCGAGCTGACCGGGCGCCTTGCGCCGAACATCACGGCCACCGACCTGGTGCTGGCGCTGACCGAGTTCCTACGCAAGCAGAAAGTCGTGGGGGCGTACCTTGAGTTCCACGGCGCAGGTGCCAGTGCACTGACCCTGGGCGACCGCGCCACCATCTCCAACATGGCCCCGGAATACGGCGCCACTGCGGCGATGTTCGCCATCGACCAGCAGACGCTGGACTACCTCACCCTGACAGGTCGCGACGACCATCAGGTGCAGCTGGTTGAAACCTACGCCAAGGCCACCGGCCTGTGGGCCGACAGCCTGGCCAAGGCCGAGTACGAGCGCACCCTGAGCTTCGACCTGTCGAGCGTGGTGCGTAACATGGCCGGCCCGTCCAACCCGCATGCCCGGGTGGCCACCAGCGAGCTGGCGGCCAAGGGCATCGCCGGGCAGTGGCAGGAAGTGCCCGGGCAGATGCCTGACGGCGCAGTGATCATCGCCGCCATCACCAGTTGCACCAACACCAGCAACCCGCGCAACGTGATCGCCGCCGGCCTGATCGCGCGCAATGCCAACAAGCTTGGGCTTACCCGCAAGCCCTGGGTCAAGTCGTCCCTGGCGCCGGGCTCCAAGGCTGTGCAGTTGTATCTGAAAGAAGCGGGGCTTGAGCAGGAGCTTGAGCAGTTGGGCTTTGGCATCGTCGCCTTCGCCTGCACCACCTGCAACGGCATGTCTGGTGCGCTGGACCCGGTGATCCAGCAGGAGATCATCGACCGCGACCTGTACGCCACCGCCGTGTTGTCGGGCAACCGCAACTTCGACGGGCGCATCCACCCCTACGCCAAGCAGGCGTTTCTGGCCTCGCCGCCGTTGGTGGTGGCCTATGCCATTGCCGGCACCATCCGTTTCGATATCGAAAAAGACGTGCTGGGGTTGGTCGACGGCAAGGAAATCCGCCTCAAGGATATCTGGCCGAGCGATGCCGAGATCGACGCCGTGGTGCGTGCCTCGGTCAAGCCCGAGCAGTTCCGCCAGGTATACATCCCGATGTTCACCATCGAGGAGGACAAGGGCCCGAAAGTGGCGCCGCTGTACGACTGGCGCCCGATGAGCACCTATATTCGCCGCCCGCCGTACTGGGAGGGCGCCCTGGCCGGCGAGCGCACCCTGCGCGGCATGCGCCCGCTGGCGGTGCTGCCGGACAACATCACCACCGACCACCTGTCGCCGTCCAACGCCATCCTGCTGGACAGTGCCGCCGGTGAGTATCTAGCGAAAATGGGCCTGCCGGAAGAGGACTTCAACTCCTACGCCACCCACCGCGGCGACCACCTGACCGCCCAGCGCGCCACCTTCGCCAACCCCAAGCTGTTCAACGAAATGGTGCGCAAGGATGACGGCAGCGTGAAGCAGGGCTCGCTGGCGCGCCTTGAGCCGGAGGGCAAGGTGACGCGCATGTGGGAGGCCATCGAAACCTACATGCAACGCAAGCAGCCGCTGATCATCGTTGCCGGTGCCGACTACGGCCAGGGCTCGTCCCGTGACTGGGCGGCCAAGGGCGTGCGCCTGGCCGGGGTCGAAGCGATCGTTGCCGAGGGCTTCGAGCGCATCCACCGCACCAACCTGGTGGGCATGGGCGTGTTGCCGCTGGAGTTCAAGCCCGGCACCGACCGCAACACCCTCAGCCTGGACGGCAGTGAGACCTACGATGTGGTGGGGCAGCGCACGCCGCGCGCAACCCTGACCCTGGTGGTTACCCGCCGCGATGGCGAGCGGGTCGAGGTGCCGGTGACCTGCCGCCTGGATACCGCCGAAGAGGTGTCGATCTACGAGGCCGGCGGAGTGCTGCAGCGCTTTGCCCAGGATTTCCTCGAAGGCACCGCCTGATAACCAACGACATGGCCCCTGTAGGAGCGGGTTTACCCGCGAAAGCGATTGATCAGACAACACGGGTGTTCCCGCTGACGCATTCGCGGGTAAACCCGCTCCCACAGGGTGCTGTGCAAGACAGGAATTGAACATGCCACACGCAGCACAAATCCGTATACCCGCCACCTACATGCGTGGCGGCACCAGCAAGGGCGTGTTCTTCCGCCTGCAAGACCTGCCCGAACCTGCACAAACCCCAGGCCCTGCCCGTGACGCGCTGCTGCTGCGGGTGATCGGCAGCCCCGACCCCTACGCCAAGCAGATCGACGGCATGGGCGGTGCCACCTCCAGCACCAGCAAGACGGTGATCGTCTCGCCCGGCACCAAGCCCGGCCACGACGTCGACTACCTGTTTGGCCAGGTGTCCATCGACAGCGCCTTCGTCGACTGGAGCGGCAACTGCGGCAACCTCTCGGCGGCGGTGGGTTCGTTCGCCATCGCCAATGGCCTGGTCGACCCCGCACGGGTGCCGCACGACGGCATCGCCACGGTGCGCATCTGGCAGGCCAATATCGGCAAGACCATCATCGCCCACGTGCCCATCAGCAACGGTGAAGTGCAGGAGACCGGTGATTTCGAACTGGACGGCGTGACCTTCCCGGCCGCCGAGGTGCAGCTGGAATTCCTCGACCCGGCTGCCGACGAGGACGGCGACGGCGGGGCGATGTTCCCCACCGGCAACCTGGTGGACGACCTTGAGGTGCCGGGCATTGGTACCTTCAAGGCCACCCTGATCAACGCCGGCATTCCGACCATCTTCGTCAATGCCGCCGACATCGGTTACACCGGTACTGAATTGCAGGACGCCATCAATGGTGACCCTGCGCAGCTGGCGCGTTTCGAGACCATTCGTGCCTACGGCGCCGTGCGCATGGGGCTGATCGAGCGCATCGAACAGGCCGCCGGCCGCCAGCACACGCCGAAGGTGGCTTTCGTTGCCGCGCCGGCGGCTTACACCGCTTCCAGCGGCAAGGCAGTCAAGGCCGAGGACGTCGACCTGCTGGTGCGAGCGCTGTCCATGGGCAAGCTGCACCACGCCATGATGGGTACCGCTGCGGTGGCCATCGGCACGGCGGCGGCGGTTCCGGGCACGCTGGTGAACCTGGCAGCCGGTGGCGGTGAGCGTAGCGCGGTGCGTTTCGGCCACCCGTCCGGGACCTTGCGGGTAGGCGCCGAGGCGCGGCAGGTGGATGGGCAGTGGACCGTGACCAAGGCCATCATGAGCCGCAGTGCGCGGGTGCTGATGGAAGGCTGGGTGCGAGTGCCGGCGGACTGCTTCTAGGTCTGGCTCAAGAATGCCGGGGCTGCGCTGCAGCCCATCGCGACACAAGGCCGCTTCCCACGGGATCGCGCAGAGTCTGGATCAGACGCTTTACCTGTAGGAGCAACTGTCTTGCTCAATTTCTAAGAGCTGGTGCGATCCCTGTGGGAAGCGGCCTTGTGTCGCGATGGAGGGCGCAGCCCTCCCGGCAATCGCGAAGGCATAAAAAAAAGCCCCGGCTCACACCGGGGCTTCTTCTTGCAGCTTGTCACTTACAACGTGCTGCTCAGCTTACGCCTGAACCACCGGGATCTTGGCGTTGGCTGCCGCTTCGCGGAACTCGGCGATCTGGTCGAAGCTCAGGTAGCGGTAGACGTCGGCAGCCATGCTGTCGATGTCTTTCGCGTACTGCATGTACTCCTCGACGGTCGGCAGCTTGCCGATGATCGAAGCGACCGCAGCCAGCTCGGCCGAGGCCAGGTACACGTTGGTGGCGTCGCCCAGGCGGTTCGGGAAGTTACGGGTCGAGGTGGAGACCACGGTGGAACCGGTCTGCACACGTGCCTGGTTACCCATGCACAGCGAGCAGCCTGGCATTTCCATGCGTGCACCGGCCTTGCCGTAGATGCCGTAGTAGCCTTCTTCGGTCAGCTGGTGGGCGTCCATCTTGGTTGGCGGGGCCAGCCACAGACGGGTAGGGATACCGCCCTTGACCTTGTCCAGCAGCTTGCCGGCAGCGCGGAAGTGGCCGATGTTGGTCATGCACGAACCGATGAACACTTCGTCGATCTTCTCGCCCTGTACCGAAGACAGCAGGCGGGCATCGTCCGGGTCGTTCGGCGCGCAGAGCACAGGCTCCTTGACGTCGGCCAGGTCGATTTCGATGATTTCGGCGTATTCGGCATCGGCATCGGCCGACAGCAGCTCAGGCTTGGCCAGCCAGGCTTCCATGGCCTGGGCGCGGCGCTCCAGGGTGCGTGGGTCGCCGTAGCCTTCGCCGATCATCCAGCGCAGCAGGGTGATGTTCGACTGCAGGTACTCGGCGATGGCCTTCTCTGGCAGCTTGATGGTGCAACCGGCAGCAGAGCGCTCGGCCGAGGCGTCGGACAGCTCGAAGGCTTGCTCGACGGTCAGTTCGTCCAGGCCTTCGATTTCCAGGATGCGGCCGGAGAAGGCGTTTTTCTTGCCCTTCTTCTCGACGGTCAGCAGGCCTTTCTGGATGGCGTAGTAAGGGATGGCGTGGACCAGGTCACGCAGGGTGATGCCTGGCTGCAGCTTGCCCTTGAAGCGCACCAGGATCGACTCTGGCATGTCCAGCGGCATCACGCCGGTGGCGGCGGCGAAGGCTACCAGGCCGGAGCCGGCCGGGAACGAGATGCCGATCGGGAAGCGGGTGTGCGAGTCGCCACCGGTACCCACGGTGTCCGGCATCAGCATGCGGTTCAGCCAGCTGTGGATGATGCCGTCGCCCGGGCGCAGCGACACGCCGCCACGGGTGCGGATGAAGTCTGGCAGGGTGTGGTGGGTGGTGACGTCGATCGGCTTCGGATACGCCGCGGTGTGGCAGAACGACTGCATGACCAGGTCGGCCGAGAAGCCCAGGCAAGCCAGGTCTTTCAGCTCGTCGCGGGTCATCGGGCCGGTGGTGTCCTGGGAACCGACGGTGGTCATCTTCGGCTCGCAGTAGGCACCTGGGCGCACGCCCTGGCCTTCTGGCAGGCCACAGGCGCGGCCGACCATCTTCTGCGCCAGGGTGAAGCCCTTGCCGGTGTCGGCAGGCTGCTCTGGCTTCTTGAACAGGTCGGAAGCACCCAGGCCCAGCTCGGCGCGGGCTTTTTCGGTCAGGCCACGGCCAACGATCAGTGGGATACGGCCGCCGGCGCGAACTTCATCGAGCAGCACTTCGGTTTTCAGCTCGAAGCTGGTGACCAGCTCGTCGCTGCCGTTGCGGCGCACTTCGCCCTTGAACGGGTAAACGTCGATGACGTCGCCCATGGCCAGGTTGGTGCAGTCGAATTCGATCGGCAGGGCGCCAGCGTCTTCCATGGTGTTGTAGAAGATCGGGGCGATCTTGGTGCCGAAGCAGAAACCACCGGCGCGCTTGTTCGGCACGTTCGGGATGTCGTCGCCGAAGAACCACAGCACCGAGTTGGTGGCGGATTTACGCGAAGAACCGGTACCGACCACGTCACCGACGTAGGCGACCGGGTGGCCCTTGGCCTTGACTGCTTCGATCTGTGCCAGCGGGCCGACCGAACCTGGCTGCGAAGGCTCGATGCCGTCGCGGGCCATTTTCAGCATGGCCAGGGCGTGCAGCGGGATATCAGGGCGCGACCAGGCGTCCGGGGCAGGGGACAGGTCGTCGGTGTTGGTTTCGCCAGGCACCTTGAACACGGTCAGGGTGTACTTGTCGGCGATGGCCGGGCGGCTGGTGAACCACTCGCCGGCAGCCCACGAGTCGAGTACGGCCTTGGCGTGGGCGTTGCCCGCCTTGGCTTTTTCGGCCACGTCGTGGAAGGCATCGAACATCAGCAGGGTGTGCTTGAGCTGTTCGGCCGCGACGGCGCCCAGTTCGGCGTCATCCAGCAGCGTTACCAGCGTTTCGATGTTGTAGCCGCCCTGCATGGTACCCAGCAGCTCGGTGGCGTGCTTGCGGTCGATCAGCGGCGATTTTGCCTCGCCCTTGGCGACGGCGGAGAGGAATGCGGCCTTGACGTAGGCAGCTTCGTCCACCCCTGGCGGTACGCGGTTGGTGATCAGGTCTACGAGGAAGGCTTCTTCGCCGGCCGGCGGGTTTTTCAGCAGCTCGACCAGGCCTGCAGTTTGTTCGGCGTTCAGCGGCTGGGGCACGATACCCAGAGCGGCACGCTCTTCGATGTGTTTGCGGTAGGCTTCAAGCACAGTTATTACCCTCATCAGTGGTCCCTAAAGGGGGTCCGGGACGCTCATCCAGCATTCCTTGCACCCATGCGCAGCAACGGCTTTTTGAGCCGCGGTGCCAGGGTCGCAGAGAATCCTTACAGAAGCTGTTTTCAAAGTTTTACGCCTGTAGAACGGGAGGCTGATGAGGGGTTGGTGCGGGACACGCCAGGTGCCTGGCCCGAACCAACGCCGTTCTACCGGATGAACTGTGCTCGTGACGCTTTGAAAACAGCTTCCAACGGACATTGTTGCCTTGAAAAGGCGGATTGATTCTACGGCAAAAAATGCCCGATGGTAAGGCGCAGAAGATGACTTTAACGGGTGACCCTGGTTAGACAAAGGGCTAACATGAACCCGTGTTCCACCGCCAAGCCGTTGTTTTTCCATGTCCAACCAGTCCATCAAGACCCCTTGCGTCGGCCTTTGCTCCACCGTCTACGGTGACCTGGTGTGCCGTGGCTGCAAGCGCTTCCACCACGAAGTGATTCACTGGAACGGCTACGACGACGAGCAGAAACGCGCCGTGTGGCTGCGCCTGGAGCAGTTGCTGGTGCAGGTGATGATGGCCAAGCTCGAGGTGTTCGACAAAGAACTGCTGCGCCAGCAGCTGGAGAACCGTTCGATCCGCTTTGTCGCGCATCAGTCCGAATACTGCTGGGCGTACCAGCTGATCGCCCGCGGCGCGCGGATGATCCGCGAGCTGGAAGCCTACGGGATGGTGTTGCTGCCGGAGTTTCGCGATTGGGACCTGCCGCAACTGCGCGATGCGATCGACCGCGAGTTCTTTTTGCTTTCAGAGGCGCATTACCAGCGCTATATCGCCCCGAGTTTCTTGCGCGATGCCATGGGGCAGGGTTAACGGCTGCTGGCCTCTTCGCGGGTAAACCCGCTCCCACAGGTACAGCGTCGGTCTTCAATCGCGCGCGACACCTGTGGGAGCGGGTTTACCCGCGAAGCAGGCGATGCAGGTGTGCAGTCAGTCGCCGGTGTACTCACACCCGCTGGTGCAGGTCTCGTGAATGCGCACCTTCGACAGCTCCGGCAGCAGCGGCTTGACCTGCTCCCAGATCCACTTGGCGATCACTTCGCTGGTGGGGTTTTCCAGGCCCGGGATGTCGTTCAGGTAGTTGTGGTCCAGTTGCTCGTAGATCGGCTTGAAGATCGCCTTGATTTCGGAGAAGTCGCGGATCCAGCCGGTGTGCGGGTCGAGCGGGCCGGTCAGGTGCAGGGCCACCTTGAACGAATGGCCATGCAGGCGGCCGCACTTGTGCCCGGCGGGGACGTTGGGCAGGCGGTGGGCCGATTCGAATGTGAACTCTTTGAAAATTTCCACGCGTCATAACTCTGTGTGTAACGAAGATTGCGCGCAGTCTACCAGCATGCCCGCTACAAGGCTTGCAGCCGATCGTGCAACTGCCCGGTGGCGATCAGCTCGAGCAACTCGTCGCCCAGGCGCCGGCTTTCGGCAATCGCCTTGTACCAGTAACGCTTGCGACTTGGCGCATCGCCCATGAAGCGCTTGAAATCGTTGCGGTCGGGCAGCTTGCCGAAGGGCAGGGCGGCCAGGTACTGCGGCGATGGTGTCATCAGCAGCACGTTCTGCAGGCGTGTGGCGTCGCCCCGGCGCCAGGGCAGCGCCTTGTCGAACCAGCCGGGTACTACCTTGTCGGTGAAGTGCGGGTACAGCACCAGGTCGTCGCCCTGGTACGGCAGGTCGAGGTGGTAGTCCAACAGGCCGCCGTCGCGGTAGGTGCCGGCGCCGGCGCCGGGGATGTCGCGCACACCTTCCATCACCATCGGGATCGAGCCCGAGGCCAGCAAGGCGTGGCGCAGGTTGGCCAGGTTCAGCGCCAGGCAGCGCGAGGGGAAGTCGGTCAGCGGGCCCAGCGGCGGCGCGCTGCGCTGGTCGTGCAGGATCACCCGCTCGAAGTGCCGGGCCAGGTTGGCGCGGCCCAGCAGGTTGCTGGCCAGCACCGAGCCCAGGCCCATGCCCAATCGCCCACGGTGGTCGTGGGCCAGTTGGCCGTGGCTTTTCACCACCAGAATGTTCAGCCGGTAGTGGGGGTTGGCGAGGATCTGCCCGTCGCGGCCTTGCAGCAGGTCGTCGAGCATGCGCTGGCAGCTTTGGCTGATCTGCCGTGGCGTGACGCCCTTGGCGAAGTCCTGCTCGGTGTACAGCTCACCCAGCCGGCGGATGCCCTCGACCGGGTCGTCCAGGCAGGCGCTGGCGAAGCGCCAGGAGCCGATCGAGGCGCCGATCAGCGCGCGTTGGCGGGGCGCCGAGGGCAGCCATTCACCGAACAGCGCCAGGTCCAGGCCCTGGATGCCCAGCGGCTTGGGGCCGCCGGCGGCGCCGGGCAGCACGCCCACATCGGCTGCCAGCAGGCCGCGTTCGCGGATCTGCTGCAGTGCGCGTTGGCCTGCCTTGAAGGTCAGGGCGGGGTACTTGATGTGGATGGCGGTCATGGCGCGGTCCGTGCGGGGCGGGTGAGGCAGTATAAAGGCAGATGCCTCCCCGCACGCAGCGTGGGAGCAACTGTCTTGTGCTGCCTGAACCGGCCTCATCGCCGGCAAGCCGGCTCCTACAGGTACAGCGCTTGACTCTGGCCTCGCGCAACCTTGTGGGGGCGGGCTTGCCCCGCGACAGGGGCGGTACAGGCTATACAGCACCTGCGCTATCATGCGGCCAGCTGTTTTCAGGTTGAATTAAGGACCTGCGGTTAGTCTTGTTCCCGTAGACAACGCATACATCTCCAAGGAGAGACCCCATGAAAACTTTGACTGCCCTGTTCACCGCCGCCGCCCTCGCATTCGGTGCCAACGCCGCCTTCGCCAAGGACGTGCAGCCCGACGAAGTGGTCAAGCTGGTCAACGCCAAGACCATCAAGTCGCTGGATGAACTCAAAGCCACTGCCGTGGCCAAACATCCCGGCGCCACCGTGACCGACTCGGAGCTCGAGAACGAATACGGCCGCTACATCTACAAGGTCGAGTTGCGCGATGCGCAAAACGTCGAATGGGACGTCGACCTCGACGCCAAGACCGGTGAAGTGCTGAAGGACGAGCGAGACAACTGATGAGCGAGTTACCGCGAACGGCGCGCTACCTGGCACTGGCCCTGCTGGCCGCCTGTTCGCTGGCCGCCGCCCGCGACCTGGACCAGGATGAAGCCCTCGAGCTGCGCAAGCAGGGCATCATCCTGCCGCTGGAACAACTGCTCGAAACCGCCCTGGGGCGTTACCCCGGGGCGCGCCTGTTGGAGGCGGAGCTGGAAGAAAAGCACAAGCGCTACGAATATGAGGTCGAGCTGCTGACCCCCCAGGGCGTGGTGCGCGAGATCAAGCTCGATGCCCGCACCGGTGCGTTGCTCAAAGACGAGGAAGACGACTGAATGCGCCTGTTGCTGGTCGAAGACAATGTGCCCCTGGCCGACGAGCTGACCACCGCCCTGCAACGCCAGGGTTATGCCGTGGACTGGCTGGCCGATGGCCGCGATGCGGTGTACCAGGGCCAGAGCGAACCCTATGACCTGATCATTCTCGACCTGGGCCTGCCCGGCCTGCCGGGGCTCGAGGTGCTGGCGCAGTGGCGCGCGGCGAAGCTGGCCACCCCGGTGCTCATCCTTACCGCTCGCGGCTCGTGGGCCGAGCGCATCGAAGGGCTCAAGGCCGGTGCCGACGACTACCTGACCAAACCCTTCCACCCCGAAGAGCTGCAACTGCGCATCCAGGCCCTGCTGCGCCGGGCCAAGGGGCTGGCCAACCAGCCGCGGCTGGAGGCTGCCGGCCTGCACCTGGACGAATCGCGCCAATGCGTCAGCCGCGAAGGCGTCGACATCCAGCTCACCGCGGCCGAGTTTCGCCTGCTGCGTTACTTCATGTTGCACCCGGGGCAGGTGCTGTCCAAAAGTCACCTGGCCGAGCACCTGTATGACGGCGAGACCGAGCGCGATTCCAATGTGCTTGAGGTGCACGTCAACCACCTACGGCGCAAGCTTGGCCGCGCGGTGATCGAGACCCGCCGCGGCCAAGGCTACGTGTACGCCGGGAGCGCCGCGTGAAGTCGATTCAGGCGCGCCTGAGCCTGGGCCTGGTGGCGGTACTGGTGGTGGTGGGCCTGGGTGTGGCGCAACTGACGCTGTGGCTGTTCGAGGCGGGCTTGCAGCGCTACCTGGAAACCGGCCTGCGCAAAGAGAGCGAGAACCTGCTGGTGGCGCTGGTGCGCGGGCCGAATGGCTTGCAGCTGGATGAGCGGCGGATTTCCTCGGCCTACCAGCGGCCGTTCTCGGGTTACTACTTCCGCATCGATTTCGACCAGGGCACCTGGCGTTCGCGTTCGTTGTGGGACCTGGACATGCCCAAACCCGCCAAGCCTGGCCTGGACGATGGGCACGAGCTGGGCCCTGAGGGCCAGCAACTGCTGGCCTACCGTGGCGACTACCGGCGCTTGGGCCAGGACATCTCGATCAGTGTGGCCCAGGACTATTCGCCGGTGCGTGAGGGCTTTCGGCGCATGCAGCAGATCGGCCTGGGCATCGGCCTGGTGGCGCTGGTGCTGGTGCTGGTGCTGCAGCGCATCACCGTAACCCGCTCGCTGCGCCCGTTGGAGCGCGCCCGCCGGCAGATCGCCCAGTTGCAGCAGGGCCAGCGTTCGCAGCTGGACGCCGAAGTGCCCAGCGAGTTGCAGCCGCTGGTGGACCAGATCAACCACCTGCTGGCCCATACCGAAGACAGCCTGCGCCGCTCACGCAATGCGCTGGGTAACCTCGGGCATGCGTTGAAGACGCCGCTGGCGGTGCTGCTGAGCCTGGCCGCCAGCGAGCGCCTGCAAGGTTTGCCCGAGGTGCAGGCGCAGTTGCGCGAGCAGTTGGAGCAGATCCAGCAGCGCCTGGCCCGTGAACTGAACCGCGCGCGCCTGGCCGGCGATGCGCTGCCCGGCGCGCAGTTCGACTGCGATGCCGAGTTGCCGGGGTTGCTGTCCACGCTCGGGATGATCCACGGCGAAGGTTTGCTGCTGGCGCGCGACGTGCCGCCCGGGCTGCTGCTGCCGTGGGACCGTGAAGACTTGCTGGAGCTGCTCGGCAACCTGCTGGACAACGCCTGCAAATGGGCTGACAGCGAGGTGCGCCTGGGCATTGCGCCGAGCACCGAGGGTTACCAGCTGTGGGTGGACGACGACGGCCCCGGCATTCCCGAGAGCCAGCGCCTGCAGGTGCTGGAGCGTGGTTCGCGGCTGGACGAGCAGGTCGACGGTCATGGCCTGGGCCTGGGCATCGTGCGCGATATCGTCGAGGCCTGGGGCGGGCGCATGGCCTTGCTCGACAGCACCCTGGGCGGGTTGCGGGTGAGCATCGAGTTGCCGCGCAAGCATCGTTGATCAGCATGCTCCCCGTGTAGGAGCGGCCTTGTGTCGCGAATGGGCTGCGAAGCAGCCCCGGGATATATGCGTGAATGCTGAAATCACTGGGGCTGCTATGCAGCCCATTCGCGACACAAGGCCGCTCCTACACAGGGCTACCCTGCAAAAATATTGCACATCAAGCGCACTTTTTTGAATTAGCCCCAAAACGGTGCGCCCGGCACAATCCCTCCCCACGAAACCCCTGCGGTTTCCATCTCTCCATGGACGGAGCCCCTTGCGTTATTGCATTTGCAATACAGGGCCCAGGCCGGTTGCGCTGGGCTTTCTTTTCCACCATAAAAAATACGACCCCATTATTTCGATGTCTGCCACGCGTCCCGAAAGCCGTCTGCAGCGCCTGCTACCGGCGCCCCTGAACATCCCCCCCAAAGAATGGTTGCGCGCAGGCCTTGGCGGGCTGCTTGGCCTGTTTCTCGCCGGCTACCTGTGCAGCCTGGCTTACGGCCCGTCCATCGCCCTGCATCTACTTGGCCCGCTGGCGGCCTCGGCGGTGCTGGTGTTCGCCGTGCATTCCGGCCCGTTGGCCCAGCCGTGGCCGGTACTGGGTAGCTATGCGTTGGCCGGCGCAGTAGGCCTGGCCATGCGCCACAACTTCGGAGACGGCCTGTGGGTGGCTGCCGCCGCGCTGGGTATCGCCCTGGTGCTGATGTGCCTGCTGCGCTGCCTGCACCCGCCGGGTGGCGGTGTGGCGGCCAGCGCAGTGCTGGCCGACCCGGGGTTGGTGGCCATGGGCGATCACCTGCTCGAGCCGGTGCTGCTCAATGCGTTGATCCTGGTGGCGGTGGCGGTGCTCTACAACCGCCTCACCGGCGTGCGCTACCCCAAGGGCGCCACGCCGCGCAAGGACCTGCACCACACCCACGACCCGCTGCCCGGCGAGCGCGTGGGCATCAGCGCAGACGACCTGGACCAGGCTTTGGAAGAGATCGGCGAGTTCGTCGACGTGACCCGCGACGAGCTGGAGCGGATCATCCTGGCCACCGAGCAGCACGCTTTGCAGCGCAGCCTGGGTGGCATTACCGCTGGCGCCGTGATGTCCCGCGACGTGCAGTCGGCCAACCCCGGCACCACCCTGGAGCAGGCCTGGAAGATGCTCGACGGGCATCACCTGAAGACCCTGCCTGTGGTGGAAAACGGCCGCCTGGTGGGTATCGTCAGCCTCAGTGACCTGGTTGGCCCGGCCATGGCCCGCAGCCGCTTCAGCTGGCGCGGGTTGTTCCGCCGTCAGACCGTGCGCCTGGAGCAGGTGATGAGCCGGCGGGTGGTCAGTGTCGGTAGCACTCACCCGCTGGAGCGCCTGCTGCCGCTGCTCAGCGAGCAGGGCCTGCATTGCCTGCCGGTGCTGGATGATGGACGCCTGGTGGGGGTGATCACCCAGACCGACCTGATCGCCGGCCTCAAGCGCCACCTGCTCAATGCCGCGGCACTGGCCTCAGATAACCGGGTCCCAGCGCTGTGACCAGTCGCTCATGTCGCCGGCCACCAGCCGGCGCAGCACGCTGAAGGCCTGCTGCAGGGCCTCGCTGTCACGCTTGCGGGCGTACACGAGGAAGGTCGGGTAGGTGAACTCCGGCGCCTGCGGCACCCGCTCGAACACCCCGCTTTGCAGGTAGGCCTGCACCACCCGTGTGCGGAAGTAGCCGCTGCCGCCGCGGTCGAGGATGAACTGCAGGGCCAGTGGCCCGAGGTTGAAGCTCAGCGCCGGGCGCGACAGGTCGGGCAGGGCGGCGTCGTGCTGGCGGCGGAAGGCCTCGCCCCAGTCGATATAAATGTACGGATCCGGGGCATCCGCCCGGCGCACGCGGATCAGTTTTTCTTCCATCAACTGCTCCACCTGCAGCCCCGGGCCGTAGGTGGGCTGGTATACCAGTGCGGCGTCCAGCAGGCCCATTTCAACTTTGCGCAGCAGTGATTCGCCGTCGCTGACTTCGCTGCGGATGGCGTGGCTGGGCAGCTCGACGTGCAGGGCGCTGACCCAGTCGAGCATCATCGGGTTGCCCAAGCTCACCTCGCCGCCGATGTGCAACACCTGCTGGCAGCCGTGGGGCAGGGGCAGGTCGCGGCGGGCGGCTTCCCAGGTTTGCACCAGCTGGTTGGCGTAGGTGACGAAGGCCTCGCCGTCGCTGGTCAGGCTGGCGCCGTTGTGGTTGCGGATGAACAGCTGGCAGCCCAGTTGCTGCTCCAGGCGCTGGACGCGGGCGCTGATGGCGGTCTGGGAGACGAACAGGCGTTCGGCGGCGGCGGCCAGGCTGCCGCAGCGGACGATTTCCAAGAAGGTTCGGGCCTGGTCGATGTCCATTGGGCTGCTCTGTGGTGGGGGTTGGGTATTCTAGAGCGGTTTGCACCGAAATGGGGCTTTGGGTTGCCTGAGGGGGCTAGGGGCTGGCTTGTCGGCGATGGCGTTGGTGTGGGCGTTTCATATCTTGCGGTGTACGTTGTTGATCTGTTGATCTGTTGATCTGTTGATCTGTTGATCTGGTTGTAGCTGTTTTAGTTGGTTTTGGAAGTTGTATGCGCATTCATTATTTATAGTGACGCTTATTCACCTTTCCGCCCTTACGGCGGCTCACTTTTTGAGGGATCAAAAAGTAAGCAAAAAATCCTCGCTCCATTCATACGGCCCCTGCGCTGCGCTCCGGGGTTCCCTCACTCCGGGCTTGCTCCGGGGGTACGCGCCGACGGGCCGTCCCTGGCCCGATCGGCGCTCGACCGGCATCCATGCCGGTCGCCCCC